>JAFSWM010000060.1 GCA_017444485.1 Bacteroidaceae bacterium
GAAGGGGAAGGCCAGGCCGCCGAAGTTGGAGCCGCCACCGAAACAGGCAATGATGGTGTCGGGGTATTCGCCGGCCATTTCCATCTGCTTCTCGGCTTCAAGGCCTATGATGGTCTGGTGCAGCGTGACGTGGCTGAGTACGGAGCCGAGGGTGTATTTGCAGCCGGGGGTGGTGGTGGCCAGCTCGATGGCCTCACTGATGGCGGAGCCGAGCGAGCCGCTGTAGTTGGGGTTCTGCGTGATGAGGTCCTTGCCGGCGCGGGTACTCATGGAGGGGGAGCCTTCCACCGTGGCGTCGAAGGTGCGCATAATCATGGAGCGGTAGGGCTTCTGCTGCATGGAGATCTTCACCTGATAGACGGCGCATTCCAGCCCGAACACTTTGGCGGCATAGGCCAGGGCAGCACCCCATTGCCCGGCGCCGGTCTCGGTGGTGACGTTGGTGATGCCTTCCTGCTTGCAATAGTAGCACTGCGGCAGGGCGCTGTTCACCTTGTGCGAGCCAAGCGGGTTGACGCTCTCGTTCTTGAAGTAGATATGTGCGGGGGTGTCGAGGGCTTTCTCCAGTTCGTAGGCGCGTACCAACGGGGTGGAGCGGTAACTTTTGTATTTGTCGAGTACCTCCTCGGGGATGTCAATCCAGGTGTCGGTCTGGTTGAGTTCTTGCCGCGAGCACTCTTCGGCGAAAATGGGGAACAGGTCCTCGGGCTTCAAGGGTTGTTTGGTGCCGGGGTGCAGCAGGTCAAGCGGTTTGTTTTTCATCTCCGCTTGGATGTTGTACCAGCGTGTGGGGAGTTGATTCTCGGGGAGGAGGAAACGTTTCTGTTTCATTTTGTTTTGGAAAAGTTTGTTGATGGGTTATGGTTGCTGATATTCAGGAACGTGGGCGTTCCTGCCTGTTCAGTTTACAGGTATGATTTCGAACACAGCGGGCTTGTCGGGGCTGAATCCCAGGCCGTCTGTTTCGTTGGTGCACCACCATGCCGTACCGCCGTTTTGAGCGTTGCGTATGAGGTAGCCCTTGCCGTTGGGGGCTTTGCTGATGGTGTAGGTGTTCCATAGTTCGCTGTATGGGTTGCTACCGAAACGGCCCACCTCGTTGAGGTAACGCCTGGCTTGGTTGCAAACGAGGCTGTAGCGTCCGTTGGCGGGACATTGCTCGATGGTCCATTCCTGTCGCTGCGGATTGATGGTGTCGCGCTCGGCCACGAATTTGGCGGGTGCGCCGGGCGTCTGCGGGGTGAGGTCGGTGAGGTACCGTCCGTCCACTTTGATGAAATACGTGCCGTCGGGGATGAGTTGCACGGGGAACACGTTGAGTCTGTATTGGTGGCCTGCCGTGCGATAGGCCTTTTCTAAGTTCTTAGCTTCGGCACGAAGCCACGGCTCAACGTGCAGCGTGGCCGTGACGGGGGCTGCCGTCTTGATGCTTCCCTCAAAGTCGCGTGAGCGCAGGGCGCGGCTCTGCTCTGTGAGGGTGGCGTAGGTTTGGTATGCGCTGGTGAAGGCCACGCTATCGTTGCGCTGCAGTGCCTGACGCATGGCGATGACGAGCAGGCCGCGGTCGGCGGTGATTCGCTGGGCTTTGAGCCAGGGGGCAATCTCGTCGATCATCTCTGGAGCCTGGTCGCGTGCTGCAAGTAGGCGGCTGGCGCTCTGTCCGAGGCGTGCAAACCATGCTGCAGCGTCGGCGGGCTCGCCAGCAGCCCATTCGGGCGACTCGCCAAGCCTGCGCAGGCCGTGACCGGTGGGGCCGAGGTCCACGTTGTTCTCGCAGAAGACGCGGAAGTCATCATGGAGCGCGGGCGGCACGAGGGCGCTGAGGGCGCGCTCCCACGAGGCGGTTTGATCGTAGGCCTCGGTGTTCCAAGCATAGTCGGCGATGGAGAAGAGGCTCACCTTCGAGGCCTCAACGTACTCCATGGGGTTAGAGCAGAAGCCGCTCACCAGGGGGGCTATGTCCAAGCCGTTGCCGTAGGTCTCACCCATCAGCAGGTGGTCGATGCAATAGTCCGTCACAGGGTAGTTGAGCCAGATGTATGCCTTGCGCCCAATCTGCGCGTTGATCCAGTCCATGTCGGCCTTGTCGATCATGTCCACCACGGTGTTGCCCGTCCACATGATACGCACCGAGGGATGCATGCGCTGCCCCAGCGTGGTGAGGTAGTCGCCTCTGGTCCATCCTTTATTATACTGCGTGGGGCACATCATCAGCGGTGCCACGTCTTTATGGCGCGCCACGAACTCCTGGTGCAGGTAGTTGAGCAGGTCGGCTTGCTTCTCGGCACGTGTGCCTTCGCCCCCGATGTCGTCGAAGAAGACGCAGAAGGCCCGCACGCCGATGCTGTACATCGCTTCAAGTTTATGAAGAATGGCGAGGCTGTCGGCGCGCTCCCAGCGTATGTCGAGGCCGGGATGAATGGCCCAAACAAACTGCACATGGTTGGCGGCGGCACAAGCGGCGAGTTCGCTGATGCGTGCAGCATCGTCGGCAGGGTAGGGGTCTCGCCAGTGCGTGCGGTGGTAGGGGTCGTCCTTGGGACCATAGACGAAGACGTTCATCTTCTGTCGCCCCATGAACTCAAAGAGACGCAGGCGCTCGGCATGGCTGTAGGGGTTGCCATAGAAACCCTCTATCACGCCGCGATCGGGCATGGACGGCCAGTCGCGAATGGTGCCACATGGCACCTCGCCTGCGGTCTGCATGGCTTCGAGCGACTTGCGGGCATAGAACAGCCCATCGCTGTCGTGTCCAACCAGCACGATGCGCTCCGGGGTGGCCACGATCAGATAGCCACCGGCGCGGTTAGGGATCTGCTTGCCATACTTACGTACGGCCTTGTCGCCCTTGACGCCCTCCACGATGGTGGCCGTCGCACCGACGGTGCCGCCTGTGCATTCCCATTCGTGGAACTGCGGGGTGGGGTAGGTGAACGTTTGTGCGCTGAGCGTAAGGCAGAGCGCGGAGAGCATGGTTGTGAGGGTGTGTTTGAACATAGCGTTGTCGTTTTTGTGCGCAAAGTTACACAATGTGGCAGAAAAGCGCAAGCCAACAGACCTCGGAGGCCGCGTTTTGACGCTCTTTTGCGTTCCGACAGGGCAAAAGTATTCCACAACTGACAATATGGCAAAGGGTTTTGCGAGTTATTTTACAATCTGACGCAATTTTTCTTGTTTTTCTGAACAAAAGCGCGTCTTTTACTGTTTCTGCTTTCAGTTTTGCTGCTAACGAGCGCTTCACTCGTGCCCTTTTGGAAAATTATCTCTCTCCTTTAATTAAGGCTCTTGGATTTGTATAAGGTCATAAATGCTCCAACAGAACAGTTCCCGTGACGAAATAGGTGATGCTTTGCGCTGAATTTGTGTAAACGACTTCCGTGGCTACAGCTATTAGATATCTTATTGCCCCCGTTTAATCGCGATTTTCGGCTCGTCGTTCTTCAATAGACTGAGACAAACGGATACTTTTATCTGAGGAAATCGCACTTTATCTCGCGGTAAAGTTGTAACAAGTTGTAACTTTGCACCGAAGAAACAAAACTTATTGCGATTATGCCGCAACTATTCACACTTTTCGGGCTCCGGTTTATGTTCTACTCCAACGACCACGAACCCATTCATGTTCATGTGATGAAGGGGGGCGCCGAAGCTCGCTTTCAGGTGCAGCCAGAAGTGACGCTGATGGACAACCGAGGGCTGAAGCCTGCCGAACTGAAGCTGGCCGAGTCTATCGTGGAGGAGAACAAGGAGATTATCGCTGCACGTTGGAAGGAGTATTTCAAAAAACAGAAGTGAACGATGATGGAGATTAAGAAGATTTGGCTCACGCCTACAGAGATTTGGGTTAAGACGGCCGACGGTCGTCAGGCCTGCGAGCGTTTTGCTGACTATGCCGCCCTGCGCGATGCCACCCCAAGCGAGCGCGAACAATATACGCTCTCGCCCTACGGTATCCATTGGGAACACTTGGACGAGGACCTGTGCTACGAAGGCTTCTTTAAGAACCATCCATAAGATAGCAGAAATCCTCTCCTGAAACTCAGAGAAGAATATCCGCCGAGACATTCGCAAGATGCATCAGCGCTTTATATCCGTCGTAGTCTCACGTATCACACCGCATAGCCGGGCAACAACAAATCATTACGTTATTTCCCAAAATGCACGAAAGGCCTCAGGCATGGCTCCGTTGGGGCAGGCGATAGGAATCGCGGTGGGTGCTGTTGAAGCATTTGCGTTGATACGCGTTTGTATTTTTGTGTTTCTGCTTACTTTTGCGGCTGAAACTGATAATTTGACCAAAATTAATTATGGAGTACATCAAACTTTCAAACGGCGTGGAAATGCCGTTGCTGGGCTACGGCGTCTTTCAAGTGAGCCCCGAAGAGTGCGAGCGTTGCGTGAGCGACGCGCTGAGTGTGGGCTACCGCCTGATCGACACGGCACAGGCCTATTTCAACGAGGAGGGCGTGGGACGCGCTTGGAAGAAGAGCGGTCTGAAACGCGAGGACCTTTTTATCGTCACCAAGGTGTGGATTAGCAATGGCGGTGAGGACAAAGCTGCCCGCAGCATTGACGAGAGCCTGCGCAAGTTGCAGACCGACTACATCGACCTGTTGCTCATCCATCAGGCCTACAACGATGTGTTCGGCACCTGGCGCGCCATGGAGAAGGCCTACAAGGAAGGCAAGGTTCGTGCTATCGGTGTATCGAACTTCCAGGCCGGACGCTTCTTCGATTTCGCCCACTATGTGAACGTGAAACCCATGGTAAATCAGTTGCAATGCAACGCCCTGATTCAGCAACAGGCCATAGAGCCGCTCCACGACGAGTTTGGCACAAAGATGATGGCCTGGGGGCCGCTCGGGCAGGGCGCTGAGGGTTTCTTCACCGATGCCACGCTCACCGACATCGCCGCTCGTCATGGCAAAACCGTTGCTCAAGTGGGCCTACGCTGGCTCACGCAGCGCGGCATCGTGGCTATTCCCAAGAGCGCACACAAAGAGCGTATGGTGCAGAACTTCAATATCTTTGACTTCGCCCTCACGGAGGACGATATGCAACGTATTGCCGCCATCAACTGCCACGACACGGGCACCATCAGTTTCGGCGACCCGCAGTTTGTCAAGTATCTCATCGAAAACTATGGCTGACATGACACGCACGCTTTTCTTCGCTTTGCTGATGGGGCTGGTGCTCTCGGCTTGCAACAATGACAATAAATCAAACGACAAAGATATGAACACCTCTCTGACATTAACTCAAGAGTGGGACAAGACGTTCCCTAAGAGTGACAAAGTGGACCACAAGAAGGTCACGTTCCGCAACCGCTACGGCATAGAGATTGCCGCAGACATGTACACGCCGAAGAATACCTCTGGTCCGCTGCCCGCCATCGCCGTGTCGGGACCTTTCGGTGCGGTGAAGGAGCAGTCGAGCGGTATCTATGCCCAGCATATGGCTGAGCGTGGCTTCGTGGCCATCGCCTTCGATCCCTCCTACACAGGCGAGAGCGGCGGCGAGCCGCGTCGTATGGCTTCGCCCGACATCAACACGGAGGACTTCCTCGCCGCCGTTGATTTCCTCAGCGTGCAGGAGAATGTAGACGCCGAACGCATTGGCATCATCGGTATCTGCGGCTTCGGTGGCATGGCCGTCAACGCCGCCGCCCTCGACCCTCGCATCAAAGCCACCGTGGCTGCCACGATGTACGACATGAGCAAAGTGAACGTGGAGGGCTATTTTGCCAGTGAGGACACTCCCGCGCAGCGCATGGAGAAACGCAAAGCCCTTGCCGCACAACGCACGGAGGACTTCCGCGCAGGCAATTACAAACGCGCCGGTGGTGTCATCGACCCGCTGCCAGAGGACGTCCCATTCTTTGTGAAAGACTACTACGACTACTATAAGACTCCGCGCGGCTACCACGAGCGGAGCGGCAACTCCACCGATGGGTGGAACGTTGTGGGCTGCCAGTCGTTCCTCAACCAACCGCTGCTCGCCTGGGCGCACGAGATTGCAACGCCTGTCCTGCTCATTCATGGCGAGAAAGCCCACAGTCGCTACTTCTCCGAGTACGCTTTCGAGAAGATGACGGGCAAGAAACCTGCCGTGCCTGCCACACTGCCTGCTGGCGAAAACTGGAGCCTCGTGGAGGGCAACAAGGAAATCCTTATCCTTCCTGGCGCCGTGCATACCGACCTCTACGACGACAAGAACAATCGCATTCCGTACGACAAGATTGAGGCGTTCTTCAAGGCCAGTTTTCAATAGACCAACATTCTCTTTCACTCACACAATAACCAACGATGAGCAACATTCTTATCCTTCAGTCCTCACCGCGTGCGAAGGGTAGCACCGCCTGGATGGCGGAAGAGTTTCAGAAAGCCGCCGAAGCAGCAGGCCATACCGTGACGCTGGTCAATGTGGCCCATAAGAAAATCGCCGGCTGCCTGGCCTGCGAATACTGCCACACCAAAGGCGAGGGCACCTGCATTCAGAAAGACGACATGCAGGAACTCTATCCGCTGATCAAGGAGGCCGAAGTGCTGGTGCTGGCCACACCGATCTACTACTTCACGTTCAACGCCCAATTGCAGGCACCTCTGCAGCGCGTGTACAACATGATGACTCCGCCCAAGGTGAAGAAGATGGCCCTGTTGCTTTCCTCTCACTCCCCTGGCGTTTACGACGCGGCCATCTCAGAATATAAATATCTGTGCGGCTTCTTCAAGGCCGAGGACGGCGGCGTAGTCACCGCAAAGGTCGATGAGCAGAAAACCGATGAGACGCGGCGCAACATCGAAATGGTGGTGAGTAATCTATAACCCCACATTCACGTTTAGGGGTGTTCTATAAATTAGGGTTGAATGATTTTTTAGCGATTGTTGCTTAGATTTTGTTTTAAGTTCGCAGCAGCATAGCGAGCTATGGTGCAAGAACTTAAAGCAAAAGATAACAACAAGCGCAAAAAAGCATCAAGCC
>JAFSWM010000061.1 GCA_017444485.1 Bacteroidaceae bacterium
GAGGTGGTGAGGGGCTGTGTGACGACCTTAAAACCTCAAAACCTCAAATAAGCCTCAGAATATCCAGCCGAAGGAGGCCATCAACACAACGTAGCGCACCAGTTTTCCGGCCAGGAAGGCCAACGTGCTGCGCCACAGCGACACGCGCATATAGCCCAGCGATACGCTCACCATGCTCCCCAGCACGGGCAGGAAAGCCAGCAGACCGCACCACGCGCCGTGCGCATAGACCATCGCGATGCCGCGCTCCAACTTCTCGGGCTTCACATGCAAGTAGCGCACGATCCATTCCGTCTTGCCCAACGAGCCGACCCAATAGTTGAACACCGCGCCGAGGGTGTTACCCAGCGTGCCCCACAACAGCAGTTCGGCGGGCGACACGCCCAATGCGGCCAGCCCCACCATCACCACTTCGCTACTGAAGGGAGCCACGCTGCCAGCCAGAAAGGCCGCTGCAAACATTCCAGGCAGGCCGATGTCAATCAGAAACTGTACAAACTCTGACATGGCGCGCTACAACCGCGTATAAACTATAAGAAATACGACCAACAGGAGCGTGGCCAAGAAATACCAATTGACGTAGCGCCCGCGAGCCAGTGTGAGGTGGTGGCCGATGAGAGGAGCGGCAGCACAGCAGAGCAGGCGCGCCACGGCGTCGAAATCGGACGGCAGCAGGAGGAGCATCACGCCGAGACCAGCCAGTTGTACCATAATGGTATAAACGAACATACGCGTGCGAATCTTGTCCTGATAGTAGGTACGCACATAGTCAGCAAGGGCTATGGCGATGTAGGCCAGCAGGAAAAGCAGGGACAACTGCCGCGAGCCGTCAAGCGCGCTCCAGTGGAAAAAGCCGATAGCGATGTCGCCCTCGCGCCACAGGAGCGGGCTGTGCCAGTCGCCTTGCAGCGCACACCACGCTGCCACGAGCCAATAAGGGGTGAGCAGCCCCAAGAACGAGGCGGCGAGCGAACGCCATGTCAGTGCGCGCAACTGTACGGCCATCGAGACGATGTAGCACGGCAACAGGAGCAGCAACGGACGAAAAAACAGGGACCCCACCCCCAGCAGGATAAAGGCGTGGTAGGCCTTGCCCTGGCACTTGGTGTCCTGGTAGCAATAGGAAAGCACGATGTGGGAAAGGACGTAGCACAGGGCGGCGGGCATCGACGTGTGCCATGGCTCAAGGAAGGCGAACGCTGTGAGCAACGTGATGAACGTGGCACTGGCCATGCGTGTGCGCTGCCGGATGAGTGTGGCACGGGTGTTCCAGTCCATCACCGCGAGCATGGTGAGCATCGTCACGGCCCACGCGCCCCACCGCAGCCCCTCGCCGAGGCCACCGCCGAGCCATATCAGGCTACCTGCCACAGCCGCTACAGGCAGCGTGGCAGGCGATGTGGTCACGGCGTATCGCAGGGAAAAGGCCAAGGGCGTGGTTTAGAGAGTTATAAGAGGGAGTTATGAAGGGAAGTTACAGGGGGGAAGTTATAAGGGGCCGCTACTTCTCAGCAAAGGGTACAAATAGGGGAGATTACAGCACGTCGCTTCCGATGTCGCGGCGGAAATACTTGCCTTGGAAATCAATCTGCGTGGCGCCACTGAAAGACGTGGCGAGGGCATCCTTGAGTGTCGCGCCGTAACTGCTCACGGCCAACACACGCCCACCAGCGGTGACGAGGGTTCCGTCCTTCTCGGCAGTGCCAGCATGGAACACCACGCTCTCCGCCTCCGCCGTGCCGATGATGGGGAAGCCCTTGGGATAACTACCAGGGTATCCGCCACTGACCAGCATGACACAGGCCGCCGCGCGGGGGTCTGCCTCGGCCTGCATACCAGCAAGCGTGCCATCGGCGGTGGCCTGGAGCAAGGGCACGAGGTCGCTCTTGAGGCGCAACATCACGGTCTCGGTCTCGGGGTCGCCCATGCGGCAGTTGTATTCAATGACCTTGGGTGCGCCGCCGCAGTTCATCAGACCAAAGAAGACAAAGCCTTTGTAGGGGATGCCATCCTCCACAAGCCCACGCACGGTGGGCTTGACCACCTCTTCCTCCACGCGGCGCATGAAGTCAGCATCGGCGAAAGGTACGGGCGAGACACTACCCATGCCGCCGGTGTTGGGGCCGGTATCGCCCTCGCCAATACGCTTATAGTCCTTGGCTTCAGGCAGAATGACGTATCCGCCATTGCCATCGACGAGTGCAAAGACCGAGAGTTCGATGCCATGCAGGTATTCCTCAATCACCACGCGGGCAGAGGCTGTGCCGAACTTGCCTCCGAGCATCTCGTCGAGCGCCTGCCCGGCCTCGGCATGGGTGGGGAGAATCAGCACGCCCTTGCCGGCGCAGAGGCCATCGGCCTTGAGCACCAAGGGCGGGGTGAGGGTGCGCAGGTACTGCTTGGCCTCGGCTGCCATAGTACCGTCGAAGGTGCGGTAGGCGGCAGTGGGGATGCAGTGGCGAAGCATAAACGCCTTGGCGAAGTCTTTGCTGCCCTCAAGCGCGGCACCGGCCTTCTTCGGTCCGATGAATGCCACACCCGCCGTGTCGGGGTCTGCAGCGAGATAGTCTGCCAAACCATCCACGAGGGGTTGCTCAGGGCCGCAAACCACCATATCCACACTGTGTTCTTTTACAAATGTGGCCACAGCGGGGAAGTCGGAGGGTGAGAGCGCAACATTGACACCCACAGCCGATGTACCAGGGTTGCCCGGTGCGATATAGAGGGTTTGCACGAGGGGGCTCTGCGCTATCTTCCAAGCCAGTGCGTGTTCGCGCCCGCCGCTACCAAGCAGCAGGAGCCTCAGCCCATGTTCCGCAGCGGCGGAGCCACATTGCGGGCAGGTAAAATCAGAATTGTTCATATCAGGGAGGTTCGTATCAGGAGGGATAAGCAGGCGGGATGGTCACGCACGGCGACGGCTCGTGAAGGGGTCGCCAAGGAAGGCGGATAGCGCGAGATTTTCAGCGTTTTCCATCTCGGCGCGCTCGTCGGGGCTCTTGTCCTTAAGCCCACAGAGGTGCAACACACCATGAATAATCACGCGCAGGAGTTCCTCGCCATAGGCGGTGTGTTGCTCCTCGCTATTGGAACGCACCGTATCGAGACTGATGAAGATGTCGCCGCTGATGAGGTGGCCCTGGGTGTAGTCAAAGGTAATGACGTCGGTGTAGTAGTCGTGGCCGAGATACTGGCGGTTGGTCTCAAGGATTTTCGCGTCGTCAACGAAGACATAGGCCAGGTCACCCACGCGCATGCCGTATGTGGCGGCGGTGCGGCGTATCCACTTGTTCACCTCGCGGCGGCGCAGGGGCGGGACACAGACGTTCTCGGCGTTGTAGGAAATCATGGTGCGGGGGTAGAATTAGAGTTAAGGGTGTGTTCTATGGTTCGCTGACTCAAAACAACGAGCCCTGCACGCCAGCGCCCTGTGGACGATGGCGTCCCAGGTGTTCGTAAGCCAGGTCAGTGGCTTCGCGTCCGCGCGGCGTGCGGCGTATAAAGCCCTCCTTGATGAGGAACGGTTCATAAACCTCCTCCACGGTGCCACTGTCCTCGCCCACAGCGGTGGCGATAGTGGTGATACCCACGGGGCCGCCGTTGAACTTGTCGATGATGGCCGAGAGGATTTTGTTGTCAATCTCGTCCAAGCCAAACTTGTCGATATTGAGCGCTTCAAGGGCATGGCGGGCGATGGCGGTGTCAATGTTGCCCGTGCCTTTCACCTGGGCGAAGTCACGCACACGGCGCAGCAGGGCATTGGCGATACGCGGTGTGCCACGGCTACGACCGGCTATCTCGGAAGCGGCATCGGCACTGATGGGCACACCGAGGATGCGCGCAGAGCGATGCACGATGGTGGCCAGCGTGGCGGCGTCGTAGTACTCCAGGTGCATGTTGATGCCGAAACGCGCACGCAACGGGGCAGTGAGCAAGCCGCTGCGCGTGGTGGCGCCAACGAGGGTGAAGGGACTGAGGTCTATCTGTATGCTTCGCGCAGCAGGACCCTTGTCGATCATGATGTCGATGCGATAGTCCTCCATAGCGCTGTAGAGGTATTCCTCCACGACGGGCTGCAGGCGGTGTATCTCGTCGATAAACAGCACGTCGTTGGGCTCGAGACTGGTGAGCAAGCCAGCCAGGTCGCCAGGCTTGTCGAGCACAGGGCCGCTGGTGAGTTTGAAGCCCACGCCAAGTTCGTTGGCTATGATGTTGGAGAGGGTGGTCTTGCCCAGTCCGGGCGGGCCATGGAGCAGGGTGTGGTCGAGCGGTTCGCCGCGCATCTTGGCAGCAGCCACGAAGACGCGGAGGTTCTCCACCACCTTCTGCTGGCCGGTGAAGTCGCCGAACGAGAGGGGGCGCAGAGCGTTCTCAAACTCACGGTCGGTCTGTGCCGGACGCGCCTGCTCGCGCCTGATATCAAATGTGTCGTCGTGCATATTCAGAGCGTTTCGGCGCGAAAGTACAAAAAAAAGCACGGCCACACCTGCAAACCGTCACAAAACGGTCGGTGCGCCCGCAACAAGGATGCGCGCTCGTTGTGCAAACGCATCAAGGACGTTCTTCCGTTATGCGGGCGGGGACGCCCGCGCTCCCAACGTTTGCAAGGGGCGAGCGGACGAAGCGGCAAGCCAGAGGAGCAATGGTTCAGCGTGGGCAGGGCTGGCTCAGTCGCCCGCTGCAAGAAAGCGGTCTATGCCGTTCTTGACGCGGATGACACGGTTGGCTTCGTTGCTTTCCTGCAAGTTTATATTGTGTCGCCATGATGCCTTGTCGGATTTGCTGGGCACTTCCTTGTGGTGGATGTGATACTGAATGCAGGAGAACTTTACGAAGCGCTTCTTCACACCCATTGCACTGATACGTGCCATGAGGTCGGTGTCCTCGTTGCCGTAACCGATCATGTCGCCGTCGTACCCGTTTACCGCAAGAAGGTCTTTGAGCCAGAACGACATGTTGCACCCTCTGCCGTGGTCATAGTCTTTCAATAATACGATGAACAGCGGTGTGAGCCAAGGCAGGCGCAGGGCGTTCATCCTGCGCCGTAGCCCGGGCGAGTACCAGTGCAGGTTGTAGTCGCGGGCGGCGAAGAAGCGGTCGTTCAGGCGCTGTGTGAGTTTGCTGCGGCTGCCGCTCAGGTAGTATCCGGGGCGGGCGTAGCGCAGATGGTCTTCCACGAAATGCCGCTCCATAATAATATCGCCATCGATGTTAATGACGATGTCAGCCGTCAGGCGAGCAAAGGCTTGATTCATCGCCAAGGCTCTGCGAAATCCTTTGTCTTCCTGCCACACGTGGATAAGCGGGAAGGGCATGGCGGGGCGCATGCGATCAATGAGTTCGCGCGTGTCGGAGCGCGAGCCGTCGTCGGCGATGATTACTTCTTTGGGCAGCACCGTCTGGCGGGCGGCGCTGAGCAGGGTAAGTTCGAGTGCTTCCTTCCAGTTATAGGTGCTGATGACGATGCTTGCGGTCATTGTGGTTGGGGTTTGTTGAGGACGGCCGTGCCTGCAGGGAATGGCGAGCAGTGTCGCGCTTCCCTGCAGGCTCTGGCATCAAGTTCAGCGGCGTGCGGCGCGCTTGCCAAAGCGGTGGCTACGCGCCTGGTCGCGCAGGCTCTTGGCGGCGCGTACCACCGTGGAGGCGATACGCTCGCGCTCTATCGCGGAGTAACTATAGTATTGGCCGTTCTCCTTGTAAATGGTGCCGTCGGAGTTGAGCGAGTAGGTGTAGTTATCTGTCCAGGACGAAGTGTCGGGTTCTTCGCCTTGTTCCCATTCCTCACCATAATAATTACGTTTGTAGGGTAGATATGCCGGGCCTACGCCGCAGAGTCCAAGCATTGAGAAGGCTTCATAAGCAAGATCGGCATCAACAGGAAGCACTTCCGCCAAGGCGTAAGGCATTTGCAGGAGGGGATTGCGGGTGTCGGAATACTCAAATTCATGAGTATATCTGTAGTTGCGCGTACCTTTGTCGGTAACTTGGCCGCGCGAGTTGCGCTCCTCCCAGTCATACTTGCCATTCTCTACGGATTTGACCATATTATCGTTCTGCCAAGTATAGTTACATGTTTCGGTGCCTTCTAACTTGTAATAATCGGTGTCCTCTTCATCATTCGTTTCAAGAGTCCCAGACAGTTTGGAACCTGTGCACTGCTTCTTGCCGTTGTAACTGATCTCAACAACGCTTGACTGTTTGTAGTACAAGTCTCCATTAGCATCGAGAAACTCACCTTTTGCGTAGGAGATAAGCCCATCGCCGTTGAGGGAGAACTCCATACGGATTTTGTGGTCCCATTCATAATAGGAATCTTCCGACACGCAAACAAACTTGTTTCCCTGAATTTCAAAATCAAATTCGCCATCGGAGAAGCCAGTGAGATGACCGTTGTCGTCGTAGTCAAACCAAATGCCACAGGGTGCGCTATAGATACGAACGGCGGTGCCTTCGGTGGTGCGGATTTGGGGTTCGGGCGTGCCGGACACACCGGGCTCGTCGTCATCGTCGCCACAGGCCACGAAGCCCAGGCTGAGTGCGCCACAGAGGAGCAGCGCGAGGGTTTTTGTGATTTTCATTGTGATAGTTTTTTGTTAGGTTATAGCCGGAGCAAAGGTCGCTCCGTATTTATTCTATAGTGAAGGAATAGATGTCGGCGTAGCCGCTGTCTTGCACGCCATTGACAGACTTCACCACCACGCCATTGACGAGTATGCGACAGTTGTAGCGCTTACCCGTGGCGCCGCCATAATGGTGTACGCGCACCTTGTAGGTGCCAGCAGTGAAGGTGTCGTTGATGCTGTAGATATTCTCCACGGCATTGCCGAGTTCGCTGATCACGTCGCGGTCGAGTTCGAAACTACCGGCGCGTTTGTTGCTGTAATACACCTCGCCGTTGGGAGTGGTGAGATGCAGGTCGTAGTCGGTGGTGTTGCCGCTCTCGTTCACCCAGGTGAGTGTGGCCTGGAACTTACCGGTGCCGTAGGTCACAGTCTCGTCGCCCCACACCACGGGACGTCCGCTGTTCCATCCCGAGCCGCTGAGGGTGATTTCGGTCCATCCACTATAGGTGTCGTAGCCACCGCTGCCGGGCGTGAGGGTGTTGGTGATATTGACGGAGATCACCTCGTTGTAAGTCTCGGTGGCTGTGGAGGCCTGCTGCGTGGTGCCGCGTGCCTCGCGCGTGATTGTGGCGTTGTAGGTGCCTTTTGGCACGCCGGCCATGTAGAGGTCGTTGCCATCGGCGGTGAAGGCGATGCTACGCGCCGCGCCGCTGGTGCTGCCAGTGGGTGTGAGCGTCAGGTAGTAGTAATAGCCCGACTGTATGTAACGGCTATTGATGTGTATGCCGCCTGTAGCAGCGGACTTCTTAGCCAGTACGAACTGTCCAAGTTCGAGCACGCTGACGGAGGCTGTGCCATCGCTGTTGATGCGGCTCCAGGGCACCACCACCCAGCGGCGCGTGGCCTCGTCCCAGCGGAGCAGGGTAACGTCGTTGGCGTTGTTGCCGTGCAGCGGCACTTTGAATTCGAGCGGGCATGCGAAGGTGAAGCCCATGGGCTCTGCCTTCACGCCACCGCCTTCCACAACGGTATAGCCCGAGGACAGTGCGGCGGGCAACTCGCCGGTACGCTGAATGCTGAATGCCACGCGTCCCTCGTCGCCGTTGCTGTTGCGGGGCACGGCACCCTTAGGCACCACGAGGGTGTATCCGCCGCGAATGATGGTGCGGCTCTGCGTGGAGGATACCACGGAGGTGGCGCTCTCGTCGTCGTTGCGGTCGGCATCCTCGGGGTCGTCATATTCAGGACGGTCGGAGAAAGCCGTGCGGTCGATGATGTAGCGATGGATGTAGTCCTCGTCGTTCACGGTACGCTCGGCCTCGAGCACCATGCGTCCTTCGCCAAGCGAGATGAGGCGGTAGGCACGACGGCCAAGATAGACGTAGGTACCCTCTTCGTCGGTGCTGAAGTCCACCTCCCACTCGTCGTACCCGTCGTCGATGATGACCGTCTCGCCCTCAATCCTGACGTCAGCGCGGAGCAGGTCGTCGTCGGGCATGTCGGAGACATACTTCCCCGTGACGGGGTCGAGCAGTTGGCTCTGGCTGACGCGCCATTCTCCCTCTGCCAGCGCCAGTGCGTCGCCGGGCTCGAGCGGGAACGTCTCCTCGCCGTCGTCGAGGCAGGAGGCCAGCCCCATGAGGCACACCAGCGCCGTCACGAGCAGGGTGGGCAGTCCGATAAGTCTGTTTTTCATTGTCGTGGGTTGATTATGGGAGCGCGCAGCCCTTTGAGAGGTCGCAGGGCCGCGCACGCCCGTTATATCATACATTGAACGTTTAATACTCGTCGGCATAGTCCTCGGGGTATCCGAAGACAATGTAGAATGTCCTGACGGCACGCGTCTTGCCGTCCTCGGAGAGGATAGTAATCTTTACCTCGTGCGGCTGTCCGTCCATCAGGTCGGCCACGTTGGTGAAGCGGATGACGTAGGAGTTCTGCATTGCGCCAGTGACGGGCAAACTCTCGAGGTCCACGCCAGTGAAACTCGGGCCGGTGAAGAATGTCGTGCCACCAGTGTACCACGAGATGCGCCAAGGACGCTCGTTGTAGCCCATTGACTCACGGCTCACCCACGTCGTGTCGGAACTGAAGACGGTGTGCACCGTGCCCTTGGTGGAAGGCCAGTTGGTCTGGTCGCGGAAGAACTCGGTGGAGTAGGCACTGATACCATTCGGCTGGTTGGGCTCGTCGGTGAAGTTCACATAGACGCGGTTGGCACGTGTGCGGAAGTGGAAATTGTCGTCGGCAAAACGCAGAGCCTTACCACCGCATTCACCACCTGTGCTGCGGTAGTTTCCAGCCGCAGTGCTCAGCGCCGATGCATACTCGCCTGCAAAGTGGGTGGTGCGCGTGGTGCCCGAGCCATAATTGAAAAACTCGGCCAGCGCAGTGGCGGTGGTCAGGTCAATGCCTCCATTGATATATCCAGATACATCATATCCCACGCAGCCAAAACGCACATCGAGGTGTGCTGCAGCGAGTTTCTGCGCCCAGTTCACGATGTCGCGTGCCACGGCATCGGCTTCCTGGTCCATAGACCCAGAGTTGTCCACGAGAAACACCAGGTCGGTGCTGATGTTTTCCTCGGTCTCGTTGTCGGCGTTGTTATATACGGTGAAGCCCTTGGGCTTGCCGTCCACCTCGAGCCACATATTCTGCCCAGCCTGGCGTGTGCCGAAGAGACGCATCCATTCGAGAGTCTCGGGGTCGCGCACACCAGTCATATCGAGGCGCACTATGATGTCGCCATCCTCTTCCTCGGCAGTGTACTGCACGTTAGGAATGACGGTGGTGGTGCCACCGGTGATGGTCGGGCTGGTTCCAGCCTCGCTGTCGTCGGGGATGCCGTGCAGACTTGTGCGCTTCTCCAGAGCGATGGTCTCGTCGCCGTCATCAAGACAGGCGGTGAGGCTGAGGCATAAGGCCATGGCAGGGAGCAGGCGCAGCGCTACTGTAACATATCTTTTCATCGCTTTCACTTGTTAAGGATTTCGAACTCCACGCGGCGGTTGATGGCGCGTCCCTCCTCGGTGTCGTTGCTCACGAGCGGGCGCGACATGCCGTAGTAGGAATAAGAGAGGTTGGCGCGGTCCACGCCACGCTGTGCCAGGTATTCCACCACGGCCTGTGCACGGGCGCGGCTCAGGTTCATGTTGAAGCGTGCGCTGCCGCGGTTGTCGGTGTGGCCGCGCACCTCGATCTTCATGCCCGTTCGCTGCAGGATGTCGGCCAGGCGGTTGAGATAGGTGTAACTGCTGGGCAGGATGTTGCTCTTGCCATACTCGAAGTTGATGCCCTCCACGGCGCAGAAGGTCTTGCCCTTCACGTCCTCGCCACGGTCGATCATGTCGCTGATCTCCTCAAAGGAGTTGCAGGGCACCTCGATGTGTTGCGGCTGTTCGTCCATCTGCACCACGGGCGGGGTGTACACGGGCGGGGTGTACACGGGCTGCGTGTAGGCCGGCACGTCGTAGGTATAGACAGGTTGCGGGGCGGCCTTGCGCTTGCTGAACACGCTTAGGGGGATACCCACGCTGAGGCGTGCCTCGAGGCCGCGGAACTTGCGCGTGCCCTGGATGTCGTAGGCCGTATAGAAGGTCTCGTCGCGCACGATGGCGGTGCCGTCCTTCTCGTCAGAGCCATAGGTGTCGGTCAAGCCGAACTCGTAACTGACGTCGGCACCGAGATAGACGCGGTGGCGTCCGGCGTTGAAGAACCACTTCACGCCCAGTCCGGCCTGCAGACCGAAGTAGGTCTGCGCCAGGTTGGCCTTTGTGGCGTCAAGACGCACGCCTTCGTAGTATCCGTTCTCGTAGATGTCCTCGGCGCGTATGCTGCCGCTGGTGACAAGGCCGAACACCGGTGCGGCGAAGACGTAGGGCCGGAACTTGCTCTCGCGGTTGCCAAACTGATAGAACACGGGTACGCGCAGGTCGATGTAGTTGGCCTTGAGGCGGTAGCGCACGTCGGAGAGGCCATAGTATTCGTACATGCCTTCGTAGTCCTCCAGTCCGCTGTAGATGCCACCGATGGTGCCGCCGCGCCTCACCCAGGTGATTTCGGGACGCACGCCCCAACTGCCTTTGCTGCCGAAGTTGCGCTCCACGAAGACGGAGAAGACGGGACTGACGGGCAGGTTTTTGTCGTCGGGGAACATGTCCTCGTCAATGTCGGAGAAGTGCATGCCGCCCCATCGCAGTCCACCGCCGAGGCCGAAGAACCACTTGTCGTGGCTGGTGGCGTCGGTGTCCTGTGCCTGGGCGAGGGATGTGCCTAAGGTCAGGAGCGCAAGCAGGAATAATGTTTTTTTCATCGCTTACTCGTTTTTACTTGATTCAAGTTTCGGAAGTTATTCTTGGGAAGTTATAGAAGGAAGTTAATAGAGTAGTTATAAAGGGCCGTTACTTTTCAGCGTAGGGTAAAACACCGTGCAATGAAGTGTCGGCCCCTCATAACTTCCTTTCATAACTCCCCC
>JAFSWM010000062.1 GCA_017444485.1 Bacteroidaceae bacterium
ACACGGACCTTGTTTAAACGGAGAGTGCCGGAGTAGCATGAAGCGTGTATTGCGTTTGCCCATCCTGTGAGCGCGGGCGAGACGCCCGCGCTCCCAGGGGCACCATCCGTGGCGTTTGCCCATGTTTATCGCGTCTCAGAATGCGCTCTGTCACCCCGCCAGGGTTCATCCACTTTTCTTTATTGAAATATATCCTGCGGATACTCGATGTTCACCAGGGAGAGTCCCTCTGCCGGTGCACTCTCGCCCGCTGCACAACGATCGGCGGCGCGGAGTGTCTCCTTGAATTCGTCCAAGGTAAGCCTGCCGTTGCCCACGTCGAAGAGGGTACCCACGATGGCGCGTACCATGTTTCGAAGGAAGCGGTTGGCCGTGATACGAAAGCGCCACATACCGTCCTCCAACGGCATCCACTGCGCCTCGCTGACGGTGCAGAGGGTGGTGTGCGTGTCGGTGCCCCGCTTGCAGAAACTGTTGAAGTCGTGTGTGCCGAGCAGCAGGGTGGCGGCCTGGTTCATACGCTCGAAGTCGAGCGTATAGTGGATGCGCGTGGCGAAGCGTCGGCGGAAGGGATTTTTTACGAGGCAGATGTCGTAGTGATAGGTGCGGCTGAGCGCATCGAAGCGGGCGTGTGCATCGCTCTTGACCGGCACTACGCGGCTCACGGCGATATCTGGCGGCAGCATACGGCATAGGCGGCGGCAGAGGTCGGCAGCGTCGATTTCTGTCTCGGTGTCGAAGTGGGCCACCATCATTCGGGCGTGCACGCCGGTGTCCGTGCGTCCTGCGCCAAGGGTGCGCACGGGTTGTCTGAGCAGCATGCCCAGTGCGGTGTCGAGGTGTGCCTGCACGGTGTCGGCGTTCGGTTGCACCTGCCAGCCGTGGTAGGCGGTGCCGTCGTAGGAGAACTGGATGAAGTAGCGCACAGGAAGGATGTGGAATGGTGAGAATGAGAAAGAGAGCGGCTGGCACTGGGCGAACCGCTCTCTTTGTGATGAATAAAACTCGCCCTTAGGCCTCTTCTTGCTCTGCGGGCTCTTCGGCGGCGGGCTCTTCGGCAACAGGAGCCTCCTCGGCGGGAGCCTCTTCTGCAGCAGGAGCTTCGGCCTCGGCCAGGGGTGCTTCCTCAACCTCGGGTGCTGCGGCTTCCTCTACGGGTGCTACGGCTTCTTCGGCTGCGGGCTCTTCGGGCTGTCCCTCTGCAATCACCTTGAAGGGCACTTCAACCTCCACTTCGCGGTGCAGGTGTACTTTGGCTACGTAGTCGCCCACTTCTTTGACATCGCGCACGGTGATGATCTTGCGGTCGATGTCGATGCCCTGGGCACGGAGTGCCTCGGCGATGTGCAGGCTGTTCACGCTGCCGTAGATGGTGCCGGTGGCGCTCACCTTGGTGGCGATGACAATGGCCTCGGCAGCGGCGATCTGTGCGGCCTTGGCTTCGGCGGCCTCCTTGATCTTGGCAAGTTTGGCGGCCTGTTGGCGCAGGTTCTCGGCCAGCACCTTGCGGTTGGCTTCGCTGGCGATGATGCCCTTGCCCTGGGGGATGAGGTAGTTGCGGCCGTAGCCGTTCTTCACATTGACAATATCGTTCTTATAACCCAGACCGATGATGTCTTCTTTCAGGATAATCTGCATGGCTTCAATCTTGTCTTTGAGGGTTATACTTATTTCATCAAGTCGGTCACGAAGGGCAGCAATGCCAAGTGGCGGGCACGCTTCACGGCCTGAGCCAGACGGCGCTGGTACTTCAGGCTGGTACCGGTGATGCGGCGGGGAAGGATCTTGCCCTGCTCGTTGAGGAAACGCTTGAGGTACTCAGCATCTTTGTAGTCGATGTACTTGATGCCGTACTTCTTGAAGCGGCAGTACTTCTTCTGTTTCTTGTCCACCGTGGGCGGGGTGAGGTAGCGAATTTCTGATTGTGCCATGGCTTAGTCCTCCTTTTGTTTTTTAAGGTTACGGCGCTTCTCGGCGTAGGCGGCGTGGAACTTGTCCTGCTTGATGGTCAGGAAGCGGATCACGCGCTCGTCACGGCGGTAGGCGACTTCGAGTTTGGCGATTGCAGCGGGTTCAGCGGTGTACTCCAGCATGAAGTAAACGCCCGTTGACTTCTTCTCGATGGGGTAGGCGAGCTTTTTCATACCCCAATTCTCTTCATTGACAATCTCTGCGCCTTGCTCGGCGAGGATGCCCTTGAACTTTTCGACCGTTTCCTTTGTCTGCTCGTCAGACAAAACGGGAGTAAGGATGAAAACGGTCTCGTACTGGTTGGTCATACGATTGGTTTGGGTGTTAATAAAAGGTTTGTTACGCTTTCTTAAAAGCGGCGCAAAAATAGGCATTTCTTCTGTTCTTTTCAAAGAAATGCCTGTAAAAAGTTGAAATTCCCGCACTTTATGCCGGATTATGACAAAGGATTGCCGCCTGCAGCCACAAAACGGGGATAAAATAGGTATTCTTTGCGCTCTCCGCCGGGGCCTTGGTCGCGCACGATGGGTGACACCTCGGAAAGCGGACTCATCGTGCCGTCTTTGTGCAGGATGAGGATGTCGCCGCCGGTGGAGTCGTAGAGCGATGTGCTGACGGCGACGGTGTGTACAAAATAGTCGGTCTCCTTCATGTTCACACCGAGCGCCTTGCTGACAGCCTGGCGTGCTACTGCCACACGCCCCTCGGGCACACCGCCATCGTACACCTCGGCCTTGAAGAGGTGGCGCTGGAGGAACATGCTGGAGAGGGTGGCGAGGATGCGGTCGGCATGGCGTGTCCAGACCTTGAGGGCGGAGAGGATGTCGTTGTCCTCGAGGTTGGCATAGGCATCTAGCCAATCGTCGCTGAGACGGTCGGGCTGTTTGCTCCCATCCAAGAAAAAGGCCAGGGCGGGGGAGGCAAAGAGGCGTTCCCCTTGTGCCGTGAGCCACTTGGCACGCCGGAGGGCTTGGCGCAGCACCTCCTCGGCGCTCACCACCGTCTTGTGCAGATACACCTGCCAATACATCACGCGGCGCGAGGTGAGGTAGTTCTCCACGGTGTAGAGTCCCTTGGCGTCCACAGCCAGCCGTCCGTCGGCCACACGGAGCATGGCCAGCAGGCGTGCCGCACCCACTGCCCCCTCGCGCACACCGCAGAAGAAACTGTCGCGGTTGAGGTAGTCGAGGCGGTCCGTGTCGAGTTGCGAACTGATGAGTTCGTGGAGGAAACGTTTGGGGTGTTCGTCCTTGAACACCAGTACAGCGAGGGTGAGTGCGCCGTGCATCTCTTGGTTCATCCGCTGCATCATGCGCAAGGAGACGTCTTCGTGGGAGATGCCGTGGAGCAGCGTCTTTTCCAGGACGTGCGAGAAAGGCCCGTGGCCGATGTCGTGCAGCAGGATGGCGGCTTCGGCGGCCTCCACCTCTGAGGCAAAGAGAAACTCGCCGCGCTCCATCAGTCCGCGCAGCGCCTCCTGCATGAGGTGGAACGCCCCGATGCTATGTGCGGCACGGGTGTGTTGCGCTCCCGGGTACACCAGGGCGGACATGCCGAGTTGCCGGATGCGCGACAGCCGCTGAAACCACGGATGGGCAATGACGTCGCACAGCAGGCCGCGAGGCACGGAGGTGAAGCCGTAGAGCGGGTCGTTGATGAGAAGCGGGCGCATAGGGAAAGGGTGGGAGAACGGTTCAGCGAGGGTGGCTAGAGCGTCAGAGCCTGAGGCGGGCGAAGATGGGGTAGTGGTCGGAGGGGGTGCGGCGCACGGGTGCGGCGGGCTGTGACGGGCCTTCTGGTGCGCTTTCTTGGCTCCAGTAACTGTCCGTGTGGAGCCCATAGGCCTGAATGGTGACACCTGGGGTGACGAAGATGTGGTCGATGCGGCTGTCGGTGTGACGGTCGGGCTTGAAACTGTTGAACGTGCCGGTCTCGGCAAAGCGCAGTGGGGCGCAGGTGAAGCAGTCGCGCAGGGCCGCGCTGTCGGTGAGGTAGCGATAGATGGCGTCGTGCTGGTCCACGTTGAAGTCACCGGTGAGGATGGCGGGGCGTCCTTTGGTAATCTCACTGATGCGCCGTGCCACGAGGCGTGCGCTCTCGGCCCGTGCCACTGTGCCGATGTGGTCCAGGTGTAGGTTGAAGAAATAAAAACGCTTGCCGGTCTGCTTGTCTTTGAAGCAACCCCAGGTGCAGATGCGTGGCAGTGCAGCGTCCCAACCCTTGCTCGGCTGGTCGGGTGTCTCGCTGAGCCAGAAGGTGCCGCTGTCGGTCAGGCGCAGCCGCTCGGTCTTGTACCAGATGGCGGTGTATTCACCCTCTTCATTGCCGTCGTCGCGTCCCACGCCGATGTGGGCGTATCCAGCCAGCGTGCCTTGCATGTCGCGTACTTGTGAGGCGAGCGTCTCTTGCGTGCCAAAGATGTCGGGGCTGACGAAGCCGATTTGCGCACAGATCACAGGGCAGCGACGCTCCCAGCCGTTGCCACGCGTGACGTCGCCGTTGTTGCGGTAGCGCACGTTGTAGGAACCCACCAGGAGGGGCTGTGCATCAGCGGCGATGAAGGTGATAAATAGGAGGAGGGAAACAAAAAACTTTTTCATCGTTGTAAAAGTTTTTGGCAGTGAAATGAGGTGCCAGACGGGTGTTCAGATGTTTGCCACACGCATGATGTCGGCAAACACACCGGCGGCGGTGACGGCGGCCCCCGCGCCGTAGCCCTGGATGAGCATGGGGTATTCGCGGTAGCGCTTGGTGGTGAGCAGGATGATGTTGTTCGAGCCCTCGATGTTGTAGAAGGGGTGGTTGGCCGCTATCTCTTTCAGCCCCACAGAGCCCTTGCCGTCTTCCCATGTGGCCACATAGCGCCAGTGTTTGCCTTCGGCTTCGAGCCGCTGCCGTTCAGTCTCAAACTGAGCGTCGAGCGCGGGCAGTTCTTTCCAAAAGTCTTCGGACGAGGCACTGAAGAGCGCGGCGGGGAGGAAAGGCTCGCTGGCGATGTCGGCGGTCTCCACGCGGTAGCCACTCTCGCGCGCCAGGATGGTGAGTTTGCGAATCACGTCCTTGCCGCTGAGGTCGATGCGCGGGTCGGGCTCGCTGTAGCCCTCTTCCTTGGCTTGCCTCACGGCACGGCTCAGGGGCGTATCGGCACTGATGGTGTTGAAGACGAAGTTGAGCGTGCCGCTCAGCACCGCTTCAATGCGTAGGATTTTGTCGCCAGAACCTGTGAGGTCGCGGATGGTGTTGATAACGGGGAGCCCCGCCCCTACGTTGGTCTCAAAGAGGAACTTCACGCCTTTGTCGCGCGCCGTCTGCTTGAGGTGCTGATAGAGAGCGTACTCCGACGAAGCGGCGACCTTGTTGGCCGTCACTACGCTGACGTTGTGCGCAAGCAGGTCGTGATAGCACGCTGCCACTTCCTCGCTGGCGGTGCAGTCCACAAACACGCTATTGTAGAGGTTCATCCCCTTGATCTGACGGATCATGCCCGCGATGCCTGCATCGGGGTGTGCCGCGAGTAGGTCTTTGTAGTGCCGTTTCCCTGTGGTTGCGGGATTTAGGCCTTCGGCGTCGTAGGCCGCACGTTGGCTGCCCGTGATACCCACCACGTTGATGCGCAGTGCACGCTCCTTGAGCAGGCTGTCGCGCTGTGCCTCAATCTGTTCGAGCAGGCTACCGCCCACCGTGCCAGTGCCACAGAGGAACACGTTGAGGTCCTGATGGCGGCTGAGGAAGAAACTGTCGTGGAGCACGCTGAGGGCCTTGCGAAGCACTTCGCGGCGCACCACGAGCGAGATGTTCAGTTCAAGCGCGCCTTGTGCTGAGGCCGCCACGCTGATGCCGTTGCGCCCGAGGGTGGTGAAGAGTTTGCCGGTGATGCCCGCCACATTCTTCATCTGCTTACCCACCACAGCGATGGTGGCCAGCCCCTCGGCGAGCAGGGCAGGGTTCATGGCGCCCTCCGAGATTTCGCGGCTGAACTCTTCGTTGAGCACCTGGCAGGCGCGCAGTCCGTCCTCGGGGCGCACACAGAGCGACGTGCTGGTCTCGGACGAGGTCTGCGCCACCATGAAGACGCTGATTCCTGCCTCCGTCATCCTGCCGAAGATGCGGCGGTTCACACCTACCACGCCCACCATGGCCATACCGCTGACGGTCACCATGCTCGTTTCATTCACGCTCGAGATGCCGCGCACGGGATGCTCTGAAGGGGCGGCATCGTTGCGGATCACGCTACCCGCGCTGTCGGGGCGGAAGGTGTTCTTTATATAGATAGGTATGCCCTTGGCGCGCACGGGATAGATGGTGGGGGGATAGACAACCTTCGCGCCGAAGTTGCAGAGTTCGGTGGCTTCTTCGTAGGAGAGTTCGGGGATGGTGTAGGCCGTGGGGATCACGCGCGGGTCGGCAGTCATGAAGCCGTCCACATCGGTCCATATCTCCAGGCATTCCGCGTTCAGTGCGGCAGCGACGATGGCCGCGGTATAGTCCGAGCCGCCGCGTCCCAGCGTTGTCGTCACGCCAGTTCCAGCATCGCTGGCGATGAACCCGCCCATCGCCGTGACGGGGGCAGGAGTGGCAAAGGCCTGTTGCAGCAGCCGGTTCGTGGCGACAAAGTCCACGATGGTCTCAGCGCCGCGGCGGTTGGTGCGGATGAGTGTGCGGGCATCGGTGAGGCGTGCCTGTGAGAGCACTTCGGCAACGAGGACGGATGAGAGCCGCTCGCCATACGAGGCCACGGCGTCGGTGGTCTTCTGGGTGAGGTCCTCGGTGAGGAAGATGCCGTGCAGGATGCTTTCGAGTTCGCCGAGCAACTTGCCCAAACTGTCGGTGAGGGCGTCCTGGCGATGGGCAGGTACGCAGTCGCGTACCATTTGCAGGTGACGCAGTCTGATGGAGGCCACCGCCTCGCGATAGGACTGGTCGCCGCTGGCTGCACGATGCGCCGTGTCAAGCAGCAGGTCCGTCACACCGCTCAGCGCGCTGACCACCACAATGACAGGCTGGCCAGCCTGTTCCACAATGCGCCTCACACGCGCCATACTCTCGGGCGTGCCAACAGACGAACCGCCGAACTTGAGGATTTTCATGGGTGCAATAGAATTATATTCATTGACCATTGATGATTGACCATTTACCATTACCAATACCGGAAGGTGTGGCTTTGAGAATGTTCAATGTTCATCGGTCAATGTTCATCGGTCAATGTTCAATGTTCATCGGTCAATGTTCAATGTTCAACGGTCAATGTTCAATGTTCAATGGTCAACGGTCAATGGTCAACGGTCAATGGTCAACGGTCAATGTTCAATGTTCAATGGTCAACGGTCAATGGTCAACGGTCAATGGTCAACGGTCAATGTTCAATGGTTAAAACCTGCGGGCGGGGACGCCCGCGCTCCCAGCGTTTGCAATAGGCGGACTGACGACCTTAAAACCTTAAGACCTTAAGACCTTAAGACCTTAAAACCTAATAACCTTAAAACCTAATAACCTTAAAACCTTAAGACCTAATAACCTTAAGACCTAATAACCTTAAAACCTTAAGACCTTAAAACCTAATAACCTTATTCTACCTTACCTTCTTCCCTGTAGGCTCGCCCTCGTTCTGTATGCGGTTGAGGGCAGTGACGACGTAGTAGCCAGGGGTTTTCTCGCCAGGCTGGGCTATCTTGCAGAAAGGATACTTCGTGACAGCGACAATGGCGGAGGGATCGGCAAGGTTCATGCGGCCCTTTGAGGCGAAGCGATACACAACGTATTTCGCTGGCTTGTCGCGCCACGAGGTGGAGGCAGGGGCTTCCCAGTAGAGGAATGTGCCGTCCTTGATGGTCTCGGTCTTGATGCGCCGCACCTTGCCCGGGGCTACATCGGTGAGCCACGGCATGGCGGGCTGCAGGGCGGTGTAGCGGTGATAGGTCAGTTCGAGGCGGCGCGCATAGTCGTTGTAGTTGTCGGCGATGAGTTTGCTATACCACAGGCATGAGCCGTCCACGCCCAGCGTTTGGCGTTGCTGCGTCAGTTTGGCATCCATCTGGTTCACCTGCGGATTCAGCGGGTCGGCATACTGCATGGTACGCTCCACGTCTTGTCCGATGATGAGCGGACGCCCGCTGCAATAGCGTGCCCACCACTGCACCAGTTCCTTATAGTCCGCCGTGGGGTGGCCGATCTGCCAGTAGAGTTGCGGCACCACATAGTCCACCCAACCTTGCTTCACCCACGTGAGCACATCGGCATAGAGGTCATCGTAGTTCTGCAACCCAGCCGTGGCGCTGCCGGGGATGTTGTCGCCCGCCTTGGCATTGTGATAGATGCCGAAGGGCGACACACCAAACTTCACCCACGGCTTGGCGGCACGCAGCGTGTCGTGCAGTTGGCTGATGAACTGGTTCACGTTCTGCCGGCGCCAGTCGGCCTTGCTCTGGGTGCTGAGGCCGTAGAGTTGGTAGGTGCGATCGTCGGCCAAGGTCTGGCCGCTGACGGGGTAGGGGTAGAAGTAGTCGTCGATGTGCAGGCCGTCCACGTCGTAGCGCCGTACGATGTCGCCGCACACATGGGCGATGTACTCGCGGTTCTCGGGGCGTCCGGGGTCGAAGAGCAATAGCCCGTCATAGGCAAGGAAGCGGTCCTTGTTCTTCCAGTACGGGTGCGACGCCGCCAGTGCCGTCGTCCCCTTCGTCTTGGCGCGGAAGGGATTGATCCAGGCGTGGATTTCCATCCCACGGCGGTGGCACTCCTGCACCATCCAGGCCAGCGGGTCCCAGTAGGGGCTGGGCGGTGTGCCTTGCTGTCCGGTGAGGAAGCGACTCCACGGCTCCAGGGCCGAGGCATACAGCGCGTCGGCCTCGGGGCGCACCTGGAAGATCACCACGTTGCAGTTTGCCTGTCGGAGCGCATCAAGGTGGCGCGTCAGTTCAGCCTGCATGCGCTCAGCGCCCAAGCCTTGGAACTGTCCGTTCACACATTGTATCCACGCGCCCCGGAACTCCCGCTTGGGCTGGGGCAGTTGCTGCGCCCCCACCACGGCGGCATAGGCGACGAGGAGCGAGAGAAGAAAAGTCTTTTTCATAAATCCCATTATCGTTTCAGCCGCCAAAATTAAGGTTTTACGCGCGAAAAAGCGCCAAAACCCCATAGTTTTCTGCAATAGGGAGTGGTGTGGTGCGATCATCCCCGCGAACATATGCAAGATGGGTGACTCGTATCTCTGTCATTTCCTTGTATTATCCAGTCTGCAAAATAGGAGAGGGAAGCGAACAAACAACGCTTCCCCCTCCTTCTAGAGTGTGGCTTATTATGGTTGGCTTGCGCCGTGTGCTCAGAGTTGTTCGCGCTCGATGTCCTTGAAGTATTTATAGGTGCCGTGGCGGAGTTCTTCGCAGGCGGCTTCGTCGCAGACGATGATGCCATGCTGGTGCATCTGCAGGACGCTGATGGTCCACATCTGTGTGACGGGGCCTTCTACGGCGGCTTGCAGGGCGCGGGCTTTGTTGTGGCCGTTGCAGAGGATGAGCACCTCTTTGGCTGCCATCACGGTGCCTACTCCTACGGTGAGGGCGTGGGCGGGGACGCTCGCGGGGTCGCCACCGAAGAAGCGGCTGTTGGCGATGCGCGTGTCGGTGGTTAGCGTCTTCTGGCGCGTGCGGCTGGTGAGCGATGAGCCGGGCTCGTTGAAGGCGATGTGTCCGTCGGGGCCGATGCCGCCGAGGAAGAGGTCGATGCCGCCGGCCTCTTCAATCATCTGCTCGTAGTGGGCGCATTCGGCCTCGAGGTCGGGGGCGTTGCCGTTGAGGATGTGGATGTTCTCCTTCGGGCAGTCGATGTGGTCGAAGAGGTTGGTCTTCATGAAACTGTGGTAACTCTCGGGGTGCTCCTCGGGCAGCCCTACGTATTCGTCCATGTTGAATGTGAGGACGTGCTTGAAGGTGACGCGCCCTTCCTTGTTGGCCTTGACGAGTTCCTTGTACATGCCGATAGGGCTGCTACCAGTGGGCAGGCCCAGCACGAAGGGTTTGTCGGCAGTGGGAGCGGCGGCGTTGATACGTGCCACCACATAGTCGGCGGCCCAGCGCGAGAGCCGCTCGTAGTCGGGTTGGATGATCAGTCGCATAGTGTGCGTATTAGGTTAGATTGTTTAGATTGCGGAAAAGCAGGGTGGGGAAGGCCATTCCCCGTTGGTGCGCAGCAAAAGTAGCATAATCGCGGGCGTCGTGCAAACGTTTCTGCCGTTTTTTGTTTGGGCGGTCTGTTTTTCAGCCTCGCCACGTCCGTAAACGAAGCAGGACAACCGCCTCTCGGGGTTGTCCTGTACTGATGTTTGAGTGTTGCGGAGACCGGACTCGAACCAGTGACCTCCAGGTTATGAGCCTGGCGAGCTACCAACTGCTCCACTCCGCGATGTAATGTTGCTCCCCTTTCGGGTTTTGCGGTGCAAAAATAGGGCGAGTTTTTTGTTTATACAAGCAATTGTGCTAAAAAAGTTTTCTATTGACCGTTCTTCATTGACCATTGACCGTTGAAAATTGAACATGAGCAAACGTCAGCCCGCCTATTGCAAGGGTTGGGAGCGCGGGCGTCCCCGCCCGCCGAAGCGCTGAAAGCAAAACCCGCGAGCGCGACGCCCGCGCTCCCAGGGATGCAATACCGGAAGCAAGAGGTTTTGCTAACGGTCAATGTTCAATGTTCAATGAAAAAAGTGTACAATGAAAGTTCAGGCGTAGCTATGCATGCCGCCGAGTAGGTAGTTCACGCCAAAGTAGGTGAAGAGCACAGCGAGGAAGGCACACAATATATATATATGGTATGTGCGTGGCTTCATCATGGCGGGAACTGAGCGTACATGCAGGGGCAGGGCATAGACCAGGAGCGTGATGAGTGCCCATACCTCCTTGGGGTCCCAACTCCAATAAGCGCCCCACGACAGGGCCGCCCATACTGCACCGAGAAAAATACCGGCAGCGAGTAGGAACACGGCGGGCAGCATCAGGCGCCGTGTGAGCGTGGTGAGGGCGGGCTGGCGGTTGATGAGCCACAGTGCGGAGAGCACGCAGGTCATGGCGAGTAGGGCATAGGCAGTCATGATGACACTGACGTGGATGGTGAGCAGGGGCGACTGCAGCACGGGCATGAGCCCACCAATGCGGGGGTGTGCCTCGCTGAGGTGTGCCACGAGTAGAGCGAAGCCTCCGGCCATCAGCGCGGGAGCGGTGAGCAGAGGCTGACGGCGGGAGGAGAGAGCGGCAATCCACAGCAGGCACAGCGCCATGAAGAGCATCGTCTCGGGGCCGTTACCCATGGGGATGCGACCACCGGCATACCACCGCATCAGATAGAGCGCGGTGTGATAGACTATGATGACGTACAGCGCGCAATGAAGCAGTGTGCTGACGGAAAGCGTGCCCAGAATACGCTTGTGGCTGATGCCCGACGTGGCGAACATCAGTACGGCGAGGGTGAAGCAGCAGATGAAGAGGGGTAGGCTCTTGGGCAGGCGGTTGTAGAGGAGTTCTGCCGTGATGCGCGCCTCGCTCACTTTTGCCGCGGTGGGTGCGGGGCGTACCAGTTCTCCGCGGGTGGCCATGATGACCAGCCCCACACGCTCGTCGAGTTCCACGGCAGCCTTGCGTAGTTTCTCGGGCACCGTGTCGTGCGTGAGGGGCTCCACGAGGTAGGTGCCGTCGGGTTTGAAGAGTTGTGCGAAGGTGCAGTGCTTGTCATCGCTAAGGCCCAGCCTCTGGCGAAGCGTGCGGTCCTTAACAAGAATCATGGGTTGGTCTTTCCAGATGTCAGGGCGCAGTGTCCATCCCGCCAGCACCTGCATGGCAGAGAGGTTGCGGTAGGTGGCTTTTCCGTAGATAGTCAGCAAGAAGTCGCGTGCCAGTGTGCCGAGTGGCATCACGCGGTCTTCGCCTGCTACTTGCAGGCGTTCCATCTTGGCAGCCTCCTCCGCGTTTACGGTGGGCACGCTCTCGCGTGCGGGAAGCGGCAGAACGAAGAGCAGGGATAGGGCGAGGATTGCAGAAAAGGTTTTCACACCGCAAAAGTAGATTTCTAGGTTATGAGGTTATTAGGTTTTAAGGTCGTCAGTCCGCCTATTGCAAGCGTTGGGAACGCGGGCGTCCCCGCCCGCAGGTATGTGTTAGGTTCAGAGGTTTTGAGGTTCTAAGGTCTTGAGGTTGTCGCGCAGCTCCTTACAACCTTATAACCTCAAAAGATAGAATCCAAGTTTGTAGAACTGAAAGAGGGTGAGGGAGGGGCGGCGACTGAGCAGGTTGCGGCGTATCAGGTGACGAGTAGCACGGAAGAGAAGACGGACGGGGGCTGCCAGGTGCATACTTTGTAGGCGCATGGCGAAACGCGAAAGGCCGATACGTTGTTTATAGGCCAGGGGCAGAGTGTGGAGCGTACGCATGGCGGCTTCGGTGTTGGCGAGGAAGTGGATGCTGGGGTTGATGCCGCTGTGAAGCAGGGCGTTGTCAGTGTGAAGGACGGGGATGCCGAGTTCTTCCAAGCGCAACCCGAAGAGCACGTCTTCGTAGCCGTATTCCGTGATGCTTTCGTCAAAAGGTGCACGCTCCATCACGTAGCGGCGCAGCAGCAGTTGGAACGTGGCGATGCGGTCGTAGGGGTGGCGGTTGCGGTAGGCGGCAGTACGATGTCCGCTCTTCTCGGCTGCGGTTTCGTATTTGTAGCGCAGTTCGCAGTCTGGTGGTGCGGGTGGTGCGGGGTTGGTGAGTGCGCCACAAACCACAGGCGCTTTTTCGGCGTCTTGCAGGTGACGGGCGATGAAGTCGTCGCTACACACCAGGGCATCGCTGTCGATGAAGAGGAGCAGTTCGCCGCTCGACTCCATATATAATATATTGCGTGCGTGTGCTCTGCCTTGCCGCGCGGTTTGCTGAATGACGCGGCACGCTCCAGTTTGCTCCATGCGCTGGAGGGCGGTGAGGGTTGCCGCATCGTCGCTCGCATCGTTGAGCACCAAGATTTCGTAGTCTATGTGCAAGGCTTCTGCCTGGTGACGCAAAGCCTCTATCAACGCCTCGGGTGCGAGGTTATGGGTGGGGATAAGGATGGAGAGCCTCATTCTTCCAACTCAAAATACACGTCCTCGTCGTCGGGTGGTGTGGCTTCCTCTTCACGCCGTGGCTGTGCGGTGGGCCGCACCTGTTGGGGCAGTAGGTTGCCCTGGGCATCGAGCAGTCCATAGGTGGCGCTGAGCACACGGAACTCGGTGCGGCGGTTTAGTGCGTTGCAAATGGCCTGTTGTGCGCTGTCGAGGGAGAGGATGAACTCCTCGGTGAGCGTGTCGCCCTCGTGGAGGAAGGTGTAGGTTTCGGTCATTTTCTTGCTGACCACCTTGGGACGCGTCTCGCCGTATCCGTGTGCCTCGAGGCGTGCAGAGTCAATGCCGTGCTCAATGAGATAGTTCACTACGCTTTGTGCGCGCCGCTGCGACAGTCCGAGGTTGAAGGTGTCGCTGCTCACATAGTCAGTGTGGGCAGCCATCTCGATGGTGATGTGCGGGTTCTCGTTGAGGGTGCGCACCATGCGGTCGAGGGCCTCGGTGCTCTCGGGAGTGAGGTCAGCCTTGCCGAACTCATAGAAGATACCCCTCACCAATACGGGAATGTTCATTGAGGGCAACGGGAACTGCAGGACGTACTGATGCTCCTCGGCGGGGGAGTGGTCGGCTCGCAGGGCGTTCTGCACGCTGAGGTACTCGTCGCACACGGCCAGGAACACATAGTTCACGCCGGGCTTCACCTCACGCTCAAAGGAGCCATCGCTGATGACTCCGAACTTCTCGTTCGTGCCATCGTCGCCCACCATATATACCTGTCCGGCAGGCAGTTCGTAGCCATCGCGTTCGTAAACCCATCCCTTGACGGTGTGTAGCACCTCGGGATAGGAGAAACTGTATATCTTGTCCCATCCTCTGCCGCCTGTGCTGCGGTTGCTACTGAAATAGCCCCTCTTGTGCAACCCGTCGAAGGTCATACCGAAATCGTCGCCGTGGCTGTTGACGGGTGCAGGCAGGTGTTCTACGGCCCATGTCTGCTGCACGGTGTCTTCCACGGCGCAGAAGAGGTCGAGCCCTCCCATTCCCTCGCGTCCGTCGGAGGAGAAGTAGAGTTCTCCGTTGGGGCGTAGGGTGGGGAACATCTCGTTTCCAGCAGTGTTGATTTGCGGCCCGAGGTTCTCCACCCCTCCCGTACCGTGGCTGTTCATCGGTGTGCGCCAGATGTCGTAGCCGCCATACCCGCCAGGCATGTCGCTCACGAAGTAGAGCCACTGCCCGTCGGCTGACGGGGCGGGATGGGCGTATGAGGAGAGGGTGTCGGCTGTGATTTTTAGCTGTTGCGGCTTGCTCCACGAAGCGTCGCTGCGCTGGCTGGTCCATATCTCGGCCATACGCGGGTATTCTGGGTCGGTGCGGCAGATGGTGAGGTACATGGTGCGTCCGTCGGCGCTGAAGGCGCAGGCCCCTTCGTCGTATTCTGTGTTCAGCCCGCCCTCCACTTCGGCAGGTCTGATCCAGTTGCCGTGCTCGTCCTGCTTAGAGAACCATATGTCGCCCGCCATCTCGCCAGTGATGCCACTGAGATCGTCGCCAGTGACCTGGCGGCGTGTGGTGCTGAAGTAGAGATGTGGCACCTCGCCAGGGAGCAGTGCGGGGCTGTAGTCGGCGCGTGTGCCGTTGAAGAGAGCCTCTGGCTTGACGGTCCATACGGAGCTTTCGGCCTTGAGCCTCGGCGAACTCTCGCACGAGGCCATGCCGTACCATGCTGCTGAGTCGCCTGGATGGGTGTTCAGATATTCTTGATAGGCCCGTGCCGCATTTTTGTAGTCTCCTTGATAGCGGTACATATCGCCTTGGCGGAGCAAGGTCAGCGTGTCGGTCAAGCCATATCGCTCGGCACTGCGGTAGGCTCCCAGAGCACGAGCGGTGTATCCGTAGCGACGGAAGCACTCGCCCATCTTGTATTGCAACAGGCCGCGGCGCTGCTTGTCTTTGTTCGGCGTGAGGTTATAGGCTCGCTTATAGTGATTGGCAGCTTCGGCGTACTCTCCCAGGGCGACATAACTATCGCCCCTGCGCTCCGACTTCTCGGATGTAGCGCATGAGAAGCCCAAGGCTACGAGGGTAGTGAATAGAATGATGTTACAGACAAGGCGTACCATACTTATATATAAACACGCGCGGGGCGGTTTTATTGTGTGCGAGGCGTTGAACATTGACCGTTTTTCATTGACCATTGATCGTTGACCATTGACCCGTAGCAAAAACACACGTGCTGCTGGTATTGGTAATGGTCAATGGTCAACGATCAATGGTCAATGATAGATGCGGGCGGGGACGCCCGCGCTCCCAATGCTTGCAATAGGCGGGCTGACGATTGCTAATGGTCAATGGTCAATGGTCAACAGTCAATGAAAGTAGGCTGCGGCTCGGTAGTGTAAATGAAAATCCAGTGGCTTTTCCTTTACACTGCGCTCGCCTTGCACTACTTTTGCAGCCAGAATGAAATCTGGTGATTTTGAAATTATGGCCCCGGTGGGGTCTTTTGCCTCGCTTACTGCCGCCATCCATGCAGGGGCAGACGCGGTGTATTTCGGTGTGGAGCAACTCAATATGCGTGCGCACTCGGCCAACCATTTCTCGCTGGCTGATCTTAAAGAGATCGTGCGCCAGGCTGAGGAAAACGGCGTGAAGACGTACCTCACGGTGAACACCATTATCTACGACGCAGAAATCGCGCAGATGCAGGAAATATGCCGCACAGCAAAGGAGGCCGGTGTGAGCGCTGTGATAGCGAGCGACGTGGCGGTGTTGCTCTTCTGCCGCAGCATCGGTATGGAGGTGCACCTCTCCACCCAACTGAATATCTCCAATTGTGAAGCGCTCAGGTTTTATGCGCAATATGCCGACGTGGTGGTGCTGGCACGCGAACTCAATTTGGAACAGGTTGCTGCGATTCACCATTTTATTGAGACGGAGCGTGTATGCGGGCCATCGGGCCACCCTTTGCGCATAGAGATGTTTTGCCACGGTGCGCTTTGCATGGCAGTGAGCGGGAAGTGCTATCTCTCGCTCGATAACTTGGGGCGTTCGGCCAATAGGGGCGAGTGCATGCAGGTGTGCCGAAGGGGTTACACTGTGCGCGACATTGAGACGGGCACCGAACTTGATGTGCAAAACAAATACATCATGAGTCCCAAGGACCTCAAGACCATTGGCTTCATCGACCGCATGATGAAAGCCGGTGTGCGGGTGTTCAAGATAGAAGGGCGTGCCCGTGCTCCTGAGTACGTAGCCACCGTCACGGCGTGCTATAAGGAAGCGGTGCAAGCCGTGTGCGACGGCACGTTCACACCGGCAAAGGTGGCGGAATGGGACACTCGCCTCACCACCGTCTTCAACCGTGGCTTTTGGGATGGCTATTACCTGGGCCAGCGCTTAGGGGAATGGAGCAAGGTGTATGGTTCGCAGGCCACCGAGCGTAAGGTGTATGTGGGGCGGGGTGTCAAATACTTTTCTAAACTCGCTGTGGGCGAGTTCAAGATTGAAGCCGCAGAGATTACACAGGGCGATACCCTGTTGCTCATTGGTCCCACGGCGGGTGCATGCCGCTTCACTGCGGGCGACATTCACGGTGACGACGGCCCCATTGAGGTGGGACGTCAGGGGCAGACCGTTGCCGTTGCCGTACCGTGCAAGGTACGCCCCAGCGATAAACTATATAAAATCGTGGAAAAGTTGTAAGGACCTCAAAACCCAAAATAAGGTTGTAAGGTTATAAGGTTATGAGGGCCTCAAAACCTTATAACCTCAAAACCTCAAAACCTAATATAAAGTTGTAGGGCCATCGCGTAGCCCCCTGGGAGCGCGGGCGTCTCGCCCGCGGTAGCGCTGATGCGAGCGGGGACGCCCGCGTTCCCAACGTTTTCAATAGGCGGACTGACGACCTCAAAACCTAATAATCTCAAAACCTAAAAATGAGTTTCTTCGCCACCATAGGCTTTTTTGATGGTGTGCACCGCGGCCACCGCTTTCTCTTAGACCAATTGCAGGCAGAGGCCACTGCTGCGGGGATGCAGTCTATGGCAGTGACCTTCGAGAACCATCCCCGTGAGGTATTGGAGGATGGCGACGTCGCGGCGCCCCTCTTACTCACTACCACCGAGGAGCGTCTGTCGTTGCTCCGCGCAGCGGGCATCGCCCGTGTGGAGGTGCTTCGTTTCACGTCTGCCACGGCGAGCCTTAAAGCAGTGGACTTCGTGCAGCAGGTGCTGCTCCCGATGGGGGTGCGCGGGTTGCTCATGGGTTTTAACCATCACTTTGGCAGCGACCGCGAAACCACCTTCGAAGCCTTGCAAGCGCAAGCGGCAGGTATGGGTGTCAAGATAAAACGTGCCGTGCCACTTCCCGATGGCCCCGTCAGTTCTACCCGCATCCGCCGTACCGTATCCCTCGGACAGATGGCTGATGCTGCCGTTCTGCTGGGGCGTCCCTACACGCTGACCGGCACCGTGAACCACGGTAGGCAGATAGGTCGCACCATGGGTTTTCCCACTGCCAACGTTGTCCCTCCTGCCCGTAAACTGCTCCCTGCCGATGGTGTGTACTTCGGCAGAGTGATGTTCTCCGAACCGCGTCCCGCGCTTATCAACATCGGCACCCGTCCCACGCTGGGCGAAGGCGGCGAGCGCACCGTTGAGGCGCATATTATTGGTTACGCTGGTGACCTCTACGACCACACACTCACTATCTCCATCAACCATCGCCACCGCGCTGAGCATACTTTCGGAAGTCTTGCAGCACTTCAAGCGCAGTTAGAAGCCGACCGTGCGGCTTGTCTGTGCCATTATTCCATTGACTATTGACCATTGACCATTGAACATTGACCATTGACCGTTGAACATTCGCAAAACCCATTGCAACCGGTATTGGCAATGGTCAATGGTCAACGGTTAACGGTCAATGATAGATGCGGGCGGGGACGCCCGCGCTCCCAACGCTTGCAATAGGTGGGCTGACGACCTTAAAACCTCATAACCTTAAAACCTCATAACCTTAGAGTCATGAAACGCGCCATCCTTTCACTCGCACTCTTCTTCGCCGTTCAGATGTTGGCGGCTCTTGCTGCCGCGGCTTATATGCTGGCGTGTGGCAAGGAGATTTTAGCCGACACCGACGCTTTCGCCATCGCTGTAGGCAACGCATTGCTGTTTGGTAACATCTTTCTCGTTGCTATACTCGCCGTGCGCCCACTGCGGCGAGTGGGGACGCACACCATAACGAACCGTTTCTTGTTCGACAGGCGCAACATAATTTTGTCCGCCCTGGCAATCCTGATTCTTGCGCTGGGCGAGACGATGTTTCTTGCCCCCTTGGGCCTTGACGATTCCGACACCGAGCGGCTCTTCGCCGCGATGACTACCTCACCGCTTTGTCTCATCAATATCATTGTGGCAGGCCCTGTGGCCGAGGAGTTTGTGTTCCGACGCGGCATGCTGGGTGGCTTGCTTGCACGGGGCATAAAACCCTGGGTGGCCGTATTCGCCAGTGCGTTGTGCTTCGCCGCCGTGCACGGCAACCTCACGCAAGCCCCGCCAGCCTTTATCAGCGGCATGCTCCTCGGCATTGTCTATATACGATCCCGTAGCCTCATGCCCTGTGTAGTTGCACACATCGCCAACAATACGGGGGCGTTGCTCTCCCTGGCATATCCCGCCATGGAGGACACCCTCGTCAGCCAGCACCCCGCCGTACTCCTCGGGGGCGGGTTGTTGTTGGCAGGAATTGCCTTCGCCCTCGTTTTCAGAATGAAGCCTTATGCAGATAGGAACAATTGATCTCGGGCCGCGCCCCGTGCTTCTCGCCCCGATGGAGGATGTGACCGATATCGGGTTCCGCCTGCTCTGTCGCAGGATGGGGGCTGCGATGGTTTATAGCGAGTTTGTGGCTGCCGACGCGTTGGTGCGCTATGTCAAGCCCACGCTCGCCAAACTCAAGGTGTGCGATGAGGAACGCCCCGTGGCGATTCAAATCTATGGCAAAGACCCCGTGGCGATGGCCGATGCCGCACAAATCGTTTACGAACAGGCTCGCCCCGACGTGATCGACATCAACTTCGGTTGCCCCGTGAAGCGTGTGGCAGGCAAAGGAGCAGGGGCAGGACTCTTGCAAAACGTGCCGTTGCTGCTTGACATCGCCCGTGCCGTGGTGCAGGCAGTACCCATACCCGTCACCGCCAAGACACGCCTGGGGTGGGATATGAACCATCTCATCATCTCCACGCTCGCCGAGCAACTGCAAGACACCGGCATCAGCGCCCTCACCATACACGGACGCACCCGCTCGCAGATGTACACCGGTGAAGCCGACTGGACGCTCATCGGGCAGGTAAAGGCCAACCCCCGCATGCACATCCCCATCATCGGCAATGGAGACATAAACTCCGCGGAACGTGCCCGAGCGGCCTTTGAGCGCTACGGGGTGGATGCCGTGATGATAGGGCGTGCCACCTTCGGTCGCCCATGGATATTCCGTGAGATACGGAATGCCGAGGTGGGCCTTGCCGACGAACTCACGCCAGACGTCAAGTTGGACATCCTCAAACAGCAGGTCATTGAGAGCGTCAGCCGCATTGACGAGAAGCGCGGCATCCTGCACATCCGCCGCCATCTCGCTGCCACGCCATTGTTTAAAGGAATACCCGACTTTCGCTCGCGCCGCATCGCCATCCTGCGTGCGGAAACACTCACTGAACTCTTCGCTATGCTTGAAGAGGTGCGTCCGCTGGTGCGTGAACATCATTGACCATTGACGATTGACCATTACAAACGCCAGCCTGCCTATTGCAAGGGTTGGGAACGCGGGCGTCCCCGCCCGCCGAAGCGCTGAAAGCAAAACCCGCGGGCGAGACGCCCGCGCTCCCGGGGATGCAATACCCGTTGCAATGGGTTTTGCGAATGTTCAATGTTCAATGGTTAAAACCTGCGGGCGGGGACGCCCGCGCTCCCAACGTTTGCAATAGGCGGACTGACGTCCTCACGACCTCATAACCTTACAACCTAATATGTTTTATGGCATACACGCTCCGTTTATTTGTAAGAAGCGCAGAAATAGGCACTTGGACGACTTTGTATCAGGTATTTTGTCGTATATTTGCCGCAATACATACACTTTCACGAATAAAACTTAATCATTACAACGATGATTCACAGACGAGGAATGCATCTTGAGCCGCACGGAATGGTGGAGAGGCTTATGGTGCTGGCCATTATGTTTACGATGGGCTTCGGAAGCCTTTCGGCCAACATTTTGAGGACTGACGACGATGATACCAATGCGCCAGAAGATGCCTGGCGCTACACCGTGATGCTCAGTGCGGTGGACCAACTGAAGCTCGAAATGCCTTGTTACGACGATACGGGCTATGACTCGTGGATTGACAAGGGCTACGTTTACATCACCATTGATGGCACGGGTAACAAGGAAACGCTCTTCTACTACGAGAGCGATGACAAAGACGATGACTTTCCCGATGTCTGTGGTAACAAGGGAGTAGAGGGCGACATGGTGCTTTCGCGCGACCAAAACTATTCCTCCATCAACGTCACCAACACCAAGGAGAAGTGGTCTATCCCCAAAGTGAGCGGTACGAACTACAGCATCTTGCGCCTCACGTGGAGCATCCCCGATAAATACCGCGGCAAGTCGGTGACCATTTCGTGGGGCATCCACAAGACGGGTAACGGTCCTGCTGGCCCTGCAGGTGAATCGTCGAAGGACATCGTTATTAACTCTTCAACCATCCAGATTCCCGCCATGCCTGCTCCCATCTATCCAAGCGCGCAGGCACCTATGTTGGGTTATGATGCGGCTCATGCGGGCACGATGATGTTGGTTTACACCATGCCCTGCAATACCATCGACAAGCTGACGGCCTACTACGTAGAAGAGAATGGCGCAGACCAACTGAACCGTATGGTCAACATCGACCCTAACGTCTCTGGCAACCTCTACCTGCCCGTAGATCGTTGCTACAGAAACTTCTACATTGTGGCCAACTATAAGGACTCGGAGAACAAGAGCCGTACCACGCAGTCGCAACCCTTCGACCTCGCGATGCTTCACAATGCCTCGGCCTTAAGCGCCAGCTTAAGCAGCGATGGTAAGGTACGGCTTAGTTGGGTCGTTCCCGACCGCCATTGGCACGACCTTATTGAGAGCGACTTTTGGGAAATACAACGATGCACCTCCGGTGTTCCTACACTCAACAGCCAATGGTCCACCATCGGCCAGCTTACATACGACATCGGTGCGAAGCAGTACGAGTTTGTTGACGAAGATATGATTTCGGCTTTCGAGGGTAACCCCGTCTATTATCGTGTGCGCCGTACCAGCACTGCACTATGGGACTGGGCTCCTGGCACCTTTGCCATCACGCAGTTGACATCCATACCAGCCCTGTCCTCCGTACAAAATGCCACAGTGGGACGCAGTTTGTGGAACGACCAACAGCACGCTGTTAACATCACTTTTAATATGGGCTCTCCTGGGCTGACCGTGAAGGAGGACGGCCTTGCTTATGATGAAAGAGGCCATGCCGTTTTGCGCACCGCAAAAGATTGGAATACGTTTGCTGCCGAGGTAAATAGCGGACAAACAACGCTTGGGGCCATTATGGCAGCAGACATTAACTTGGGTGAGACGCTCACCATGGTAGGAACGACCGAGAATCCCTATTCGGGAATATTTGATGGCAATGGACACGTGCTGTCATTCAACCCTGTGCCTCCTACCGAAACCGACACAGTGGCTTTTAAGGAAGAGTATGTTGCACCTTTCCGATATGTAGGTAGCGCAACCATTCGCAACCTGCACGTCACAGGTAGCATCAGTAGCAGCAAGAAGTATATTGCAGGATTTGTGGCAAAGGTTAACTCCAAACTCACAATCGACAACTGCCGTTCCACAGTCAATCTAATTAGCAGTGTCAAAGGAGAGGCTCATAATGGCGGTTTCGTGGCTCAAAGTTCATCGTCGACCAACGTCAATATAAGCAATAGCCTGTTCGATGGCTCATTTGAGGGTGCGGAATGTCATAGTAATGGTGGCTTCGTGGGGAATGGCTTATCCCAAGTGTATATCTCAAATTGTTTGTTTGCACCTGCAAACCTTTTAACTCTAAAAGACAACTGCGATAATTTTATTTGCACACCCTACGTCGGTGTCTCTCATGTCTCGCATAGTTATAGCCTGAAATCCTATAAGGTTGGGAGTGGTTCTGATATCATCGTCAGCAACTCTAATACCGACAGCGAAGGCCGCTTCGTAATCAATAATATAGATGATTGGAATACCTTTGTTAAAAAGGTGTCTAATGCAGGTGGAGCAGAAGTGAATGCCGTGCTGAATACTGACTTATGGATTAATGCTTTGCAAGATCGCATATCATCACAATACCATGGAACTTTTGACGGCAACGGACATACCCTCCATATGAATAGTCAAGTATTATTTCCCAGCGCAAAAGATTTTACCATCAAGAATCTTCATGTCGCAGGAGAAACCCTTGGTGGTATTCATACTGCAGCCTTGGTTGGTCATAGCGAGAGTAGCAGTGGTAAACGCAACTTAATTCAAAACTGCCGCGTGAGTGCAATGGTGTCGTGCAAAGATGGTACACATGCAGGCGGCTTTATCGGTCACAGCGGAAGTTCTAACAACACGATTGAGAACTGCTTGTTTGATGGACAATTTGAATTTTGGTCAAGCGAGGGTTTCGGCGGCGGGCAATATGCTGGAGCATTCATTGGATGGGGAAACAGCGGCACGAGTAATGTTGTGGTCAACTGCCTTGAGAAGGGTTCTTCTTATAAAGGTGTAGCCCATGCGGGTTTGAACTATGCCAATGGCGGCAACGTATATGGCGGAACTAACTGCTGGACCTACTCCAATTGGGGCGAAGCCAATAAAGTTGATACACTAAAGGCCGACGAACTCGTTGCGAAACTTGGCTTTACCAATTGGTCTGCAGCCAGTGGTCAGGTTTTGCCCATCATGCATAAGTTGATGCTTGCCGATGCATCCAAAACTGAATTACTCACAGCGTTGGGTTCACAATGGCATCTCGTAAGCGGCAATCTGACACCCCATTTATACACTCAAAGCTCCCCCACCTATGCCACCGTCCTGTGGGACGACCGCGCCAAGGTGGTGCTGGGCATTGAAAAATTCATTGGCAACAGCGAGGCCAACGTTCCTGAAGGAGTCTTCGCCATCAGGAGTCAAGCCGATTGGAACACTTTTGCGAAGATGGTGGAGAATGCCAAAGGAGAAAGCGATGTGAATGCCATCCTATTAGACGACATCTCTGTCACCGAAACGGTGGGAACAGCCGAAGCCCCCTACCGAGGCACCTTTGACGGCTATGGCCACACCCTCACACTCAACATCGATGCGACCGAAGACTATATAGCCCCCTTCCGCTATGTAGCCCACACAACCCACATCAAACAACTGAACGTAAAGGGCGAAATCACAGGCTTTAACAATACCTCAGGGCTTGTAGGTTATTCAACCGACGACGGAACACTCACCATTGAGAACTGCCGCGTTTCTGCCCACGTCTATTCTAATGGTGGAAACGTCGGCGGATTCATCGGTCATGGCAACTCGGCCACGAACATCATCCGCAATTGTCTTTTTGATGGAGGACTGAAAAACCACTACCCGTTAACATACTATTTTGCCTGTGCAGGAGCCTTTATCGGTGCCATCACAGTGGACGGATACTATAAACTCACCGAAGAAAACAACCTTGAGCGGGGTGAAGGATACCTTAATTTCAACAATGTCGGCGCCAACATCCACCAAATAGACAAGAACACCACCGAAGCGTTTGCAGGTACCAACACTTGGACTTACACCCAAGATTGGAGTTCTGTGAATAGAGTCCCTGCCGACATGACAGCCGAACAGTTGGTAGTCAAGTTAGATAAGACACAATGGCAAGTTGATGAAGAAGGAAACGTCGTGCCCATGCAGCCAGAGAGCAAGGAAACTGTGCTGTACAACGAACGGCGCGAACTGACAAAAGAGGAATTGGCAGCAGGCCGCTTCACGCAGCAACTCAACACCTCGTGCGTGAACCATCGTTTCAGCTTCACTACCGAACAAGGCTCTTCGAAGCTCACACCCATCAGTTCAGAAAGTGTGACGCCCACACGAGTTGAAGCCGACAAAAACTTTGTCTATACCTTCAACAACAATGTGCAACTCACCTCCATTAAAGCCGACACCTTGCAAACAGCTGTCACCCTTACATGGGAAGCAACTGGCCTTGGCGACTACTACCGCATTGTGCGCTACGACAAGATGACAGATAAGACCGATACGTTGGTGGCCGCTTACGACCAAATGACGTACATGGACCGCACCCCGCAACCACAACACGCCTACGTCTATACCATTGAGGGCATCACGCAGTGCGAAGGCACGCACGTGAGTTCCATAGATATCACCGCTGGTTGTGAGCCAACGGGCATGGTGCGCGGCTATCTGCGCTTGGCCGACGGCACCGCTATGGCGGGTGTCACCGTGAAAGCTACGCCCAGGAGCGGCAACTTCGTGGGAGCTGTAACGAAAACCACCAAGACCGATGAAGCAGGCTTCTTTGAGATTGGTGGGCTGATTTACCAAGGTTCGGCCACCTACCAGATTTCTGTTGAAACAACAGGCGAGATGCAGGCTATGGATGTGTTGTCGGCAACCTTTGACGACACGAAGAACCTCATCACAGACCTGCGCTTCACGCAGTCTAACTACTATCGCTTCTCGGGACAGGTGGCCTACGAAGGCACAAGTGTCCCAGTCGTCGGCGCACAATTTGAACGCGACGGAGCCATCGTGAAAAATGGTTCTGGCCAACCTATCATCACCGACTCGCAAGGAAAGTTCACCCTTAGTGTACCTCAAGGCACCCACACCATTCGGGTGGTAAAGGACGGACACGTCTTTGCTGACGGCGGTTTCTTCCTCGATGCCGACGATGTTGAACCCACGAAGCACAATTGGCAAAAAGAAGTGGCTGGTTACATCTTCTGGGACCAGACGCGCGTTACACTCCGTGGCCGCGTAGTGGGTGGCGATGACCAGGGCGATTTGCCCTTAGGCCAGTCGCTGTCGCGAAACAATCTTGGCGACTCTATCACCATCGTTATGCAACTGGAAGGCGACAACGCCTCCTACCTCATACGCGACCAGCTCAATGCCAACATCACAGAGCTACACCACAGATTCCCCGTTGGTTTGATTGACACGTGCGATATTGATGTCTATCGTCATCGCCTCGTTATTCATCCCGATGCACAGACGGGCGAATATGCCGTACCGATGCTTCCCGTCAAGTACAAGGTGACAGAGGTCTATGCACAGGGCTATGCCACACTCTTCCAGTCGGGCGAGGTAGGGCAAACCATCGACCTCACTCGGTTCGCTAATAACGATACCACCACGTGGAACCGCATCTATCACACACCGCCCACGTTGGCTGTCAGGCAGTATAACATGACTGGCAAGACCTACTTCGGTATCAACAAATATACCGATATGGACAACACGGGCAAGAACTATACTATAGAGCTTTGGAACGAAACTACGGGCTATAGTTTCGGGCATCCCGTCTTCATGGCAGGCAGTCCTGTTATTCTCATGCTGGCTGCCGAGGAGCAATACTATTGGAACAACGACACCAAGCGATACGTGCCCGATGTGGTGCACTTGCCTGGTGGAAGAGTCTATATAGAGAATGGCCTCATTGGAACAGACAAGAATGATGTCATAGAACTGGACGACATCGGTGAAGCCATCTATTCCTTCACGCCGCAGAACCTCACCTTTACAGAAGAGGGCGACATGGCACTGAAAACGCTCACCATTAGTTTGGAGTACGACAGCACGTTCTACGACATCAAACCACTCGATGGCGAACTGCTCAGAGGCTATGTTCTGGCATCTCAGCCCGTGGCTCAAGGACGGCGTGTGATGAGCGATGGCGGCACCTGCCTCATCGACATCCTACGCGACCCACCTGGTGTGAATTCAAGTGCCTATATCGAAAGCGGAACAAAGCTGAACTACTCGTTCACACAAAGCGTGACAACACAAGCTGGTGTGAAACTCGAACTGAGCAACGGCGGCGGAAGTAGCTGGTATAATGGCGTATTTTCTGGAGTTGGAGGAGGAAGTGTTGTGGGACAAATCAACAATGTCAGCAGCACGCAACTTGCTACACTACCTATCGTAGCCACCTACTATAACAACTGGCAATACAACTACACCTTCGAAACCACCGAGCGCATCAGCACCGGCACAGGACAGTTGGCCGTAGGACGCGATGCCGACGTGTTTATCGGCATGACGCGCAATGCGGTAGTGGAAGATGCTATTGCTGTACGCGCCATTACGGACGAGACCTACCAAATTATAAAGAACCACGAAGGCGGTTCGTTTACGATGAATGGTGTAAACTACAATGTGCGCCAAGGCACCATGAAGGTATTGGCACAGGGGCAGAATAGCAAGGGCGAAAAAGTTTGGATTGTGCGCGATGAAGTGTTGCAAGTATCATCACACATCAACAGCACGTTTGTGCACTCTCAAGTTCATATTGAGCAAGAACTCATCCCCGAACTCATCAACATTCGCAACTCGCTACTCCTGACTCCCGGAACCAGTGAAGAAACAGCACAAGCCATAGCCAACCAGCGAGGTTTCCCCGCTTTCATTAGCAAAGTGCCTGCCGATGATGTAAACTTCGCTTCCGAGGGGTATTACACCCAAGTAAATCCCACTACGGAAGGCGGTTTAACAAACGACTCCATCCAAGCCCTGAACCGCACCATCTTGACGTGGATAGGTTTCCTCGCTGTGAACGAGCGAGAGAAAGTGGAAGCATCAGATCTCGTAAAGACTTACGACGTTGATGGCCGTGCCAGTGTCAGCTATAACGAAGCCTTCACGCTATCAAAGAGCGAAAGTCGCTACTTCCTCTTCCCGTTAATACAAGGAACTGGAGGATTCTCCACTGGAGGATTTGGAGTGAGAAGTCCCGATGTGGGTCATTCCAATAAATCAACCAATGACAACGAGCAGCACATCGAAATCGAAACTTTTGGCAACAAGATAGCCATCAAGCTTAGCGTAGTAGCCTCGCTTGACTATAATTATAATTATGGAAAGAATGAGACGGAGGTCAAGAAAGTAGGTTTCACCCTGGCTCCGAGTACAAAGTCAAACTTGGTGGTTAGCGTGTATCGCACACAAACCAATTCGCAAATTCTTGACGATCGTCGCGCCGCCTTGCTTGATGCGGGCCACGACGAAGAGGATGTTGACCAAATGCTCTTCATGTATGCCAGCGAGGATTTCATCAAGAATATCCGGTTAGGCGGTAACGGCGTGCCGGGCAATCTGGGTGGCATGTGTAGCTACATGACCTCCGCGCCGCAGATGTATCGCAGCCTTGTCTATCGCACGCAAGGCGGTGCTACCAGTGCTCCTTACGAAGACGAGCGCCGCACCAAATACTACAATCCTGGTACGCTGCTCGATGCCAAGACCATTGAGATAGACCGTCTGCGCATTTGGGCTGACGAACAGACCGTAAGCAACGTGCCCTACGACGAGCCTGCACGCTTCACCATTCATATGGCTAACGAGAGCGAAGCGCCTGCTCTGGCAACGCCGGTATTCTATTTCTTTATTGATGACAGCAGCAATGCAAAGGGTGCTAAAGTGCAGGTAGAGGGTGTACCCCTCTCGGGTAGCGGTTCGTCAGTTGTTATTCCTGTTGGCACAGTCGTGACGAAACAAGTTGAAATCTATCCTGGGGCAGAGTTTGACTACGAAAACATCGGTATCAGCCTCTACGACCCCAACGATAAGGCACGTGTGCAAAAGGTTAACCTGACGGCTCACTTCGTGCCCACGGCAGGAAAGGTGAACATCTCTCTGCCTGGCGACAAGTGGGTGGTGAACACTGAGTCGCAGTTCGATGACCGTCTGCAACAATACTATATGCCTGTAGTCATTGACGGTTTTGACGTGAACTATCGTGGCTTCGACCACATTGAGTTACAATACAAGTTGGCCACACAGGGCGACAAGGAATGGGTAAACGTATGCTCGTTCTACAAAGACCCTCTCCTTATGGCCAAGGCCAGCGGTGTGTGCGAGCTCATCAAGGACGATGGTCGCATCGTGGCTAACTTCTATGGTGAAGTAGATCCTATTGAACAGGAGTACAACCTGCGTGCAGTGAGCTATTGTCGCCACGGCAGTGGTTTCCTCACCCGTTCGTCTGCCATACTGACTGGCATCAAGGACACCCGTCGTCCCGGGCTCTTTGGCACGCCGAGACCTGAAGACGGCATTCTCGACATCGGCGAAGACATCATGCTGCGCTTCTCTGAGCCGATCGCCGGCAACTATTTGCGCGAACTGAACAACTTCCAAGTGCTTGGACAAACCAATTCGAGCAACATCACGCTCTCCACCGACCTACGCTTCAACGGCTACGGGTTGGCCTCTTCTCAAGCGACACGTAACTTGATGGGCAAGTCCTTCACGGTGGATGTGATGCTTTATCCCGACAAGATTGAAGAAGGCATGAGCTTCTTCTCGCATGGTGAAAACGGAAGTTACTTAGAACTTGGTCTGACTGCCGACCACCGTTTGATGGCTGCCTTTGGGCAATCTGACACCACGGGGCTACAAACCAAGGTGTACACCAGTACCGAGCCTGTAGCCTTCAATGGCCTACATCAAGTGTTCTATACGTTTGAGAATGACATCGTCAATCAAACCACTACGGTCCGTTTCTACGACGGCACGAAGCAAATCGGTTCGTTCGTTCATCCTGCTGCCTACAATGGTTATGGCAGCATCAACCTTGGTCAGGGTGCAGGAATAATCAAAGAGAACGTTTTCTACAGTGGCGAAATGCTTGAATTCCGTTTGTGGAATCGTGTGCTCTCCACCAGTGAGATGAGCGATTACAGCCTGAAGATACTCACGGGCTATGAGTTGGGCTTGCTCGATAACTTCCCGCTCAATGAGGGACGTGGTGAGTATAGTTACAACCGTGTGGCTTCAGGGAGCGACCTCGCTCTATACGAAATTTCATGGAAGGTGCCCGACGGCATAGGCATGATACTCGACGGGCAGGAGGGGTTCCGTCTCAAGCCCGATAAGTTCCAACGCTGGGACCACCAGGATTATACCTTGATGTTCTGGTTCCAAACAAGTGATGACTCGGGTACGTTGCTTGCCAATGGCCGTGCTGAAGACGAGGCGGAGGCCTCCGAACATTTCCGCTTCAGTGTTCGTGATGGATTACTGGAACTGCATCTTGGCGGTTTGAAGGTGCCTACTACAAGGTATGTTGGCGATGGGCAGTGGCACCATATTGCCCTAACGATGAACCGCTCAAGGAATTTGGGTAGTCTCTATCTTGACAAACAGCTGTGCCAAACCTTTGCAGTGGACACGCTGGGTGGCATCAATGGCAACAACTTAGCAGCGGGTGCCCTCTATGACGGCACAGGCATTTCCCAGCCTATTCACGGATGTATTGACGAAATCGCAATGTTTGAGATGGCGCTGCCCGAGAATAGCATCAAGAATTTTGCTACTACAACGGCGACGGGCGATTTAATGGGCTTGATGGCCTATCTGAGTTTCTCGCAGAACGAGTTGCAGATGAATGGTCTGCAGCGACTGATGCCCACTGGTGTGAGTCTGAAACGCTACAGAGACATGGCCACCGGACAGCTGACTGCTGCGCGCGACACGATTGTGGCCCAAGACGTTGTGGACCGCCTGGCTGATCGCACCATATATGCTCCGATGCGCGATGTGCAGACGCTCGAAAACATTAAGTACAGTTTCGTTGCTGATGGTAAGGACCTGCTCATCAACCTTGATGTGCCCGACGAGCGCATTGAGAAGACCAATGTCTTCATTCTTGTTCGCGATGTGGCCGACCTGCAGGGCAACCTGATGGCTTCGCCTGTTGCGCTGGAACTCTATGTCTATCGCAATCCGCTACGATGGAATGTGAAGCGCGTCTCGCTTACGCCTAACTACGGCGAGGAATATACTTTTGAGGCCACCATTCAGAACCTCAGTGGCAAGACGCACCAATACGCTTTGGAGGGGCTGCCCATTTGGATAACGGCTTCGCAAACGAGTGGTCGCATAGGGCCTTTGGACGAGGAGACTATCACCTTCACCATATCTCCCTACATCAACATTGGCGACTTTGATGAGGTGTTCAATCTGATCGGCGAGGAGGGCATGAACGAGCCTCTGCCTGTCAGCATCAGGGTGCGTGGCGATGCTCCAGAATGGAGTGTGGACCAGGCCCTGTTGCGCGCCAACATCACGATGAACCTTATGGCACGCGTGGGTATTGAAGGCCGAATGATGAACGACCCCGAGGACCGCCTGGCCGTCTTTGGCGAAGGACATCGCACGCTGGGCGTGGCGAAGCTGAATGCCAGCGATGGCATTGCCTACCTCACTATCTACAACAGTTCCTCGGCTGCTACACCGCTGCGCTACGAGTTCTACGATGCTTCAACTGGCATTATCCACGTGCTACTTTCTACAGATGAAGTGGGCTTCTTCCGTTCGGGTGCCGTGGTGGGTACGCCCGATGATCCTTATGTCTTTGGAACGAACAATGCGGTGGTGCAGACGCTGCATTTGCAGGAGGGATGGAACTGGATTTCCTTCAACGTACATCCAGAGTCCCTGTCTGTGGGCGAGTTGCTGAATAGTGCTACGAAGTGGGAAGTAGGCGACGGACTGGAAGTCATAAGGCCCAACGGCACCTATGCACAGATTTCCTACAAGCAGTTCTACAACCCCGACGACCCGAAGAATCCCATCTATGCTTGGGACGAGGCCGATGCGGTGGTTAACCTCGACCCGCAACAGATGTATCGCTTCTACAGCCACAGCCAAAAGACTGGATACGTTTCGGGTTACACTGCCTACGAACACATCACGGTGAAGCCCGACTGGAACCGTATCGGCTATCTCTCGCGTCTGAACCTGCCTATTGGCACAGCGTTGGCCGACTATACCGATGATGCTTCTATTGGCGACATCATCAAGTCGCAGTCCGAGTTTGCCGTACTGACCGTCGATGCCTCTGGCAACAGAACGTGGCGAGGCACCTTGCAGTACATGAAGGCTGGCGAGGGCTATATGCTCAAGCGCAATGCTCGCAGCAATGCCACTTTCCGCTATCCGCTCTACGACGGACAAACGCGCTATAATGGAAGTGCTGCGATGCTTCCAGCGGCATTCCACAACACAAGCGGCACGAGTATGACCGTTGTGGCTACGGCCCAAGGTATCGACACCGAGGAGGGAGACATCCTGACGGCCTATCGTGGCGCAGAAGTTTGTGGTGTGGCAATAGCCGATGCCGATGGCTTGTTCTTCCTCAATGTGGGCGATGTGGATGCTGCAAGCGATGAACTCAGTTTCACCCTGGAGCGCGAAGAAGAAATCATTGGTCAGGCCGCAGGCCGCCAAATGTTCTACGCACCCAATGCCGCCCATGGAACGCCGGAACTGCCCACGGCCATCAACTTCGTAGAGAGCCGCGACGTCTATGGCGAGGGCTGGTACACCGTCGGGGGCATACGGCTCACCAAACGCCCCACCGAAACTGGTGTTTACATTTATAACAATGAGAAAGTGATAATTAAGTAAGGTTGTAAGGTTTTAAGGTTATAAGGTTATAAGGGGCTGCGCGACGCCCTCATAACCTCACAACCTCATAACCTCACAACCTCATAACCTCACAACCTCATAACCTCACAACCTCATAACCTCACAACCTCATAACCTCACAACCTCATAACCTCATAACCTCACAACCTCACAACCTCATAACCTCACAACCTCACAACCTCACAACCTCACAACCTCATAACCTCACAACCTCACAACCTCATAACCTCAAAACCTCATAACCTCATAACCTTAAAACCTCATAACCTCAAATCCTATGAAACCAACGTATCTTCTGACCATTCTCATCGCCCTTGCGCTCTGTGCTTGCAGTTCCGATGAGGGCGATGTAGAGGCAACGCCTTCCTTCCTGCTGCAAGGAACAGACGCACGCCCCACATCATGGATAGCACCCGACTATTCGGCCTATGAACTCACGATGTCGGTCCAAGTGCAACTGGGTGACACGCTTGCCAAGTTTCAGAGTGAGCAAGACCTGATGTGCGCCACCATTGCGGGCGAAGTGCGCGCCGTGACAGTGCCAAAATCTACGATGAACGAGGTTTACTACCCCCTGACCATTGCCGGCAATGCAGGCGAACAGACCATTGCGTTGCAATACTACTGCGCCCGCCTGAGCCGCATCTATACCATCCAGGGCTGGGCCGTGTTCGACCCTTCGGCGGCACCCACCGGCGACGACGACCTCTACCATCCATGCTTCACTGCAACCTATTAAAGGTTATAAGGTTATGAGGTTATAAGGTTATAAGGGGCTGCGCGACGCCCTCAAAACCTTATAACCTCAAAACC
>JAFSWM010000063.1 GCA_017444485.1 Bacteroidaceae bacterium
GAAGGGGTGAGATTGTTGCGGGCGGGGACGCCCGCGCTCCCAGCGTTTGCAATGGGCGGGCTGTTGTGAGGACATACCGATTGCATAGCCCTGAATGGGCTAAAACGCCCGCGCTCCCAGGGCAGCAGCCTCGGTGCATTCCCTGGTTTGTTCCACGGGGTGACACAGCGTGTGTCACCAGGTGAAACAGCTAGTATCATGCGGTGATACTGCTGGTTTTGGGCCTATAGGTCATTTTGCAGGATAAATCCTTTCGTATAGCCGATAAACACTACCTTTTCGAGTGATTAAGCTCTAAAAAAGGTAGAAAATGTACAAGGTAAAATGTCCCATATGCGGCTCATCGCATACGATGAAAAATGGTAAGCGCAAAGGCATTCAGCTATACATCTGTAGGGAATGCAGGTATCAATTTCGTAACAGCAGGGAAGAGTCTTTGGAAGAGCTGTGGAATAGCAATCAAGACGGGAAGCAGACTGTGCAAGAACTGGCAGAGGCTTATGGTGTAAGCCCCTCCACCATCAAACGTAGGCTTCACGTCGTCACCAAGGAGTGGGAACAACCACCGTTGTCAGGCTCGGGCTTTGTCCACCTGGACACGACCTACAGGGGTAAGAACTGGGGCGTGCTTCTTGCCCTTGACGAGGAAAGTGGGAAGCCGCTTTATGTGGCCTTCGTCAAGCACGAGAAGGTGCAGGACTAACAATAAGATAGAGGGAATATTCACCGACCTGAAGAAGAACCTGAACAACCACAGTGGAATGACAAAGGAGAATCGCAAGCGATTCATTTCTGGGTTTTTCTTGACATTGGAATCTAAGCTTGAACGGTCTGAAATAGGGTTTGCCGTGGGCGCGCTCAGAGACTGAGCGTATAGAGATAAAGTACGGCGGCGGGGATGGCGAGCAGGGAGGAGTCGAAGCGGTCGAGCACACCGCCGTGTCCGGGGAGCAGGTTGCCACTGTCCTTGATACCGAGGTGGCGCTTGAAGAGGCTTTCCACCAGGTCGCCCCATGTGCCGAATATACTGACGATGAGCCCCAGGCCGAGCCACCCGATGAGGGTTTGCACCTCCGGCGCGAGGCCGCCGAGCAGACCGCTGTGGCGCACGGGCATAGACAGGGGGAAGTAGTGCCACATCAGTGCCGCTGCCACCAGTGTAAGCAGGCCACCGCCAATACTTCCTACCCATGATTTCTTGGGCGAGATGCGGGGGAACAGTTTGGCGGGAAAGCGTCGGCTGAGCATGCTGCCGAAGAGGTACGCTCCCGAGTCGTTGGACCAGAGGAAGATAAAGACGCTCAGCGGAAGGACGAAGTTGTAGTATGTCTGTCCGGCCTGTCTGTCAAAACTGAAGGCGAGGACGCAGAGTGTGCTGAGAGGAAGGGCAATGTAGAGTTGGGAGGCAAAAGCGTAGGCCCAGTTCTTGAGCGGGTCGGGAGCACGCAGGTAGAGTTCGCTTACCAGGATGTAGATGACGGAGATGAGGTAGGGAATGAAGGCTCGTGATGGGGCCATGTCAGCACAATATCCAGCGAAGGCAACAAAGAGGAACACGCCAGCCATGGTATTGATGAGGCGGTTCACTTGTGCTCCGGCGTGGGTGTTGATGTTGGTGGCGAACTCCCAGAGTGCGGCGGCGGTAACGGCGGCGAAGAGCAGGGTGAACGTGTGTGGTCCGCCGATGATGCCGCCTACAAGTAGGGCGACAAACACCAGTCCGGTAAGGGTGCGTGTCAGGAAGGTTTTCATGAGTGAGATGAGAGGTAGGTTGTTTTATTGACAATTGACCGTTGACCGTTGACCATTGACCGTTGACCATTGACCATTGACCATTGACCATTCGCAAAACCCATTGCGCCTGGTATTAGTAATGTTCAATGGTCAATCATCAATGGTCAATGAAAAGAGTGGTCAATGTTCAATGCCCTGATGGCGTTTGCCGAAGATGCGTTCCACGTCCTCAGTAAATACCACTTCACGCTCTTCAAGCAGTGATGCGAGTTCAGCGTGTCCCTTGCTGTTGTCGAGGAGTATGCGCTTGGCGCGTTCGTATTGTTCGCTGATGATTCGCTGCACCTCTTCGTCGATTTTGGCAGCGGTGCTGTCGCCGTAGGGCTTACTGAAGGCATACTCCTCATTGGTATAGTAGCAGAGGTTGGGCAGTGCGTCGCTCATGCCATAGTAGGCCACCATGCTGAAGGCGAGTTTCGTGGCACGCTCTATGTCGCTCAGGGCACCGGTGCTAATGTGGCCGGTGAAGAGTTCTTCTGCGGCGCGTCCGGCGAGTAGTGAGCAGAGTTCGTCGAGCATCTGCTCGCGCAGAGTGATGCTACGCTCTTCGGGCAAATACCATGCTGCGCCGAGACTTTGTCCGCGGGGCACGATGGTGACTTTGACGAGCGGATTGCCATAGCGCGTGAGCCACGACACGCTGGCGTGCCCTGCTTCGTGGATGGCAATAGCGTGTTTCTCTTCGGTGGTCATCACCTTGCTCTTCTTTTCCAATCCACCCACAATGCGGTCCACGGCATCAAGGAAATCCTGTTTAATCACGGCAGAGTGGTTGTGGCGTGCAGCAATGAGTGCAGCTTCGTTGCAAACGTTGGCAATGTCAGCCCCGCTGAAGCCTGGCGTTTGGCGTGCCAGAAAGTCGATGTCGATGTCGCCGCCGAGTTTGATGGGCTTGAGGTGTACGCCGAAGATGTCGCGCCGCTCCTTCATGTCGGGCAGGTCCACGTGGATTTGGCGGTCGAAGCGTCCAGCACGCAGCAGGGCTTTGTCGAGCACCTCCACGCGGTTGGTGGCTGCCATGATGATAACGCCGCTGTTGGTGTCGAAGCCGTCCATCTCGGTGAGCAACTGGTTGAGAGTGCTCTCGCGCTCGTCGTTGGCGCCAGTGGCAATGCGGCTGCCGCGTGCTCGGCCAATGGCATCGATTTCGTCAATAAAGATGATGCTGGGGGCTTTGGCTTTGGCCTGTTTGAAAAGGTCGCGTACACGGCTGGCCCCCACGCCGACAAACATCTCCACGAAGTCGCTTCCTGCAAGGGAGAAGAAGGGCACGTCGGCTTCGCCTGCCACTGCCTTGGCCAATAGCGTCTTACCTGTTCCGGGCGGGCCCACGAGCAGCGCACCCTTGGGTATCTTGCCGCCGAGGGCGGTGTATTTCTGAGGATTTTTGAGGAAGTCCACGATTTCCTTCACCTCTTGCTTCGCGCCTTCCTGCCCTGCTACGTCTTTGAATGTGATGCCGGTGTTGTCGCTGCCTTTCTCAAAGAGTTTGGCGCGGCTTTTCCCAACGCCCATGATGCCACCGCCAACACCGCCGCCCATGCGCCGCAACACAAACATCCACAGCGCCACGAGCACCACGATGGGCAACAGGCTCATCAGCAGGTTCCACAGCATGCCGTTGCCTTTCTTGTAGGTCAGGCTGACGGGCTGCTTGGCGCTACGTGCAGCGGCGACGAGGGCTTCCACGCTCTCGCTGTTGGCATAGTTAGCGGTGATGGTGGGTTCCTTGCCGGTGCGGTCGGTGCCCATGCCGAAGACGGCACGTATGCTGTCGGGTTTGACGATGAGCGAAATGGTGTTCTCACTCGTGTTGGCCACCACACGATTGGTGTAGCCGTTCATCACATAGCGCTGGAACTCCGTGAGGCTCACCTCCTTGTTGATGCCGCCCGAGGCGTCCTGCCCTGTGTAGAGCATGTAGGCAAGTGCACCGATAATAATGAGGTACACCCACGAGAGGCTAAACCCTGTTTTGGGGGACTTGTCCGCGCCGGAAGTTTTTCCCCCTGAAGTCTTGGGAGGAAAGAGGCGCGGCCTTTTATTCTTGTTGTCTGACATTGTTGTGGCGAGGCGTTGCGTTGCGGCTTTGTTCTATCTATTCGTCGTCGGGGAGACTGGTGAGTGTGGCGTCGTCCCAGAGGTGTTCAAGGTCGTAGTACTCGCGTGGTTCGGGCAGGAATATGTGTACCATCACAGTGCCGTAGTCTAGGGCCACCCACTCGGCATTATCGCGCCCGCAGATGGCGGCGGGCTTCTCGCCAACCTGTTTGCGTGCCGCTTCTTCTATGGCATCGGCCAGTGCGTCCACTTGTTGTGGCGAGCCGCCGGTGCATAGCACAAAGGCTTTGCACGGCGCGGTCTCTATGGCCGAGAGGTCAGCAATGACAATGTCGCGACCTTTCTTCTCTCTGATGCCGGCTACTATGGCATCGGTAAGTTTCTGAGTTGCGTTCATATGCAGGGGAAAGTTTTTTGAGGTTATGTTCATAGACCATTGACCGTTCACCATTGACCATTACGATACCGATACCGGCAGCAAGGGGTTTTGCGAATGTTCAATGTTCAATGTTCAATGTTCAATGAACAAAACCTTATTCTTGCTCTCCATAAGAGAGTTGCGCCTCGATGATGAGTTCCAGATCGGCGGTGTCGTACTTTATGCCGCGCTCCTTTTTGGCTTTCGCTGCCACGAAGTTGGCGGCGGCTTCAAGGTCTATTTCCACAAAGCCTTCTTCATCGCCTTCAGCCTCGAGCACTCCGCTCTCGGTGAAGTATTCCTCGGCTACGTCAAGGACATAGTAAAGGTCTTCTTCGGAGAAGCGTTCTGCAACCTCGGGAGGCAGGGAACTTTGCACGTGGCTTATGATGAATGCGTCTTCTTGGGCGTCTTGGAGGATGTCGTCTTCAAAGTTCATATCGGGAATGGTATAGGTGGCGGGAGGTTAAGCGAGCAGGCTCTCAATCTTTTCTACGAAGGCGGGTTTCGGGGCGGCGCCTACTTGCTTGGCTTGCACTTCGCCGTTTTTAAGGAAGAGCACGGTGGGGATGTTGCGTATCATGTATTGCATGGCCAGTTCTTCGCATTCGTCTACGTCCACGGCTACGAACTGTACGAGTCCGGCGTATTCTTTGTCGAGTTCTTCGATGATGGGTGCAATCATTCGGCAGGGGCCGCACCAGGTGGCGTTGAAGTCTACCACTACGGGGAGTGCGCCGTTTACTACTTCGTTGAAGGCTTGGGTTGTGGGATTGGTAATCATTTGTGTGTTCGCGGTTTAATGGTTTATAAATAAATATGGTGTTTCAGTAAGGAGCATGGGGCAAATAGTGTGCCAAAAGCGTGGGCCCTTTTTCAGTCGTTTACGGTGAAGGTGAGGGCACGGTTGTCTTCGAGCCAAGAAATGAGGGTGGGGGAGGGGTTGATGCCGGTAGTGGCGGCACGAAGCCTGACGTCGGCCTGCTCGGTGATGTCGGTGAGGTGGAGCAGCAGGGTGACGTCGCCCTTGTTGCTCTCCACGAGGGCGAGTAGTTCGTCGCTCAGGGCGGTGTCCATGGCGTCGATGGTGGTGTGGATGGTGAGCGACTTCACTGCGGTTTGCTTCACGTTGGGCAAGAACTCTATTTTGCCGATGCGCAGGTCGTATTGTTCGGCATTGTAGCGTCGGGGCTCGGTGCGTGCGTTGATGAGTAGGGTGTTTCCGGCTTGCATATAGCCTTGCCAGCGTGCCCAGTCGTCGCCGAAGAGTGCTATCTCGCCTGCTCCGTCGTAGTCTTCCATACGCACGATGCCATAGGGGTTGCCTGAGCGTGAGAAACCGGTGCGCACGTTGGTGACCATCCCGCCGAAGACGAGTTCACGACCTTTGAGGGCGTCTTTGTCGTCGAGTTGGGCGAGGCGGGTGTTGCATACGTATTTCACCACGACCTTGTATTCATCGAGCGGGTGGCCTGAGATGTAGATGCCGATGAGTTCGCGTTCGCGGTTGAGGCGTTCGAGGTCGCTCCAGGGTTCGTATTCGGCAGTGGGTTTGGGCTTGGTGACTTCTATTGCGTCGGAGCCTCCGAAGAGGGACACGGTGTTTTGCTGTTTGTCGGCTTGTATGCGCTGGCCGTAGCGGATGAGGGTGTCGAGGAAGTCGGTCTGCCCTTCCTTGATGAAGTATTGCTCGCGGCGGAACTCTTTGAAGCAATCCATGGCTCCTGCGAGTACGAGGCTCTCGAGGCTTTTGCGGTTCAGGGCTTGCAGGCTGACGCGTTCCACGAGGTCGTAGGGCGAGGTGAATGGTCCGTTCTTGTCGCGCTCGGCAATGAGGCAGTCGGCGGCTGCGCTGCCCATCCCTTTGATGGCTGCGAGTCCGAAGCGTATGTCGCCGTGGGCATTGACGCTGAACTTGCGTCGGCTCTCGTTGACGTCGGGGCTGAGGGTGTGGATGCCCATCTTGCGGCACTCGTCCATCAGTTTTGAGATTTCGCTGATGTTGTCGAGGTTGCGGCTCATCACGGCAGCCATATACTGCGAGGGGTAGTGTGCTTTGAGGTAGGCTGTCTGGAAGGCTACCCAGGAGTAGCAGGTGGCGTGGCTCTTGTTGAAGGCGTAGGAGGCAAAGGCTCGCCAGTCATCCCATATCTTTTCCAGTTTCTTCTCGTCGTGCCCGTTGGCTTTCCCACCGGCAAGGAACTTGGGGTACATGTGGTTCAGCTTGTCGATGAGTTTCTTGCCCATGGCTTTGCGTAGGGTGTCGCTCTCGCCGCGTGTGAAGTTGGCTATCTTGCGCGAGAGGAGCATCACTTGCTCTTGATAGACGGTGATGCCGTAGGTGTCTTTGAGGTATTCCTCCATGCAGGGTAGGTCGTAGGTGATGGGTTCTCGTCCGTGTTTTCGGGCGATGAACTGTGGGATGTACTGCATGGGCCCTGGTCGGTAGAGGGCGTTCATGGCGATGAGGTCCTCGAAGGTGCTGGGTTTGAGTTCGCGCAGGTATTTCTGCATGCCGGGGCTTTCGAACTGGAAGGTGCCGATGGTGTTGCCTTGGCAGTAGAGGTCGTAGGTTGCTGCGTCGTTGATGTCGATGTTGTCCACGTCTATTTCTACGCCACAACTTTCTCGAACGTTGGCCACTGTTTCGCGGAGTATGGAGAGTGTCTTGAGTCCGAGGAAGTCCATTTTGATGAGGCCGGTGTCTTCGATGACTTTGCCTTCGTATTGTGTGCAGTGGAGCTTCTTCCCGCTGGCTTTGTCTTCGGCTACGGAGACGGGCACCCAGTCGCTGATGGGGTCGCGGCAGATGATGAATCCGCAGGCGTGTACTCCGGTGTTGCGCACGTTGCCTTCAAGCATTCGGGCATAGTGTATGGTGTGGCGTAGTTTCTCGTCGGGCGATGTTTCGGCTTGGCGCAGTTCGGGTATGGCGGCTATGGCGTTGGTGAGGTTCAGTTTGGGTGTCTTGCCGTCGGGTCCTTCGGGCAGTCGGTCGGGTATGAGTTTGCAGAGTGCGTTGCTCTGTGGCAGGGGCAGTTTCTCTACGCGTGCCACGTCTCTGAGTGCTAGTTTGGTGGCCATCGTGCCGTAGGTGATGATGTGTGCCACGTTTTCTTCGCCGTATTTGTCGGTGACCCACTTCAGCACGCGGTCGCGCCCGTCGTCGTCGAAGTCTACGTCGATATCGGGCAGCGAGATGCGGTCGGGGTTGAGGAATCGTTCGAAGAGGAGGTCGTACTTGATGGGGTCGATCTGTGTGATGCCCAGGCAATAGGCTACTACGCTTCCTGCTGCGCTGCCTCGTCCGGGTCCTACGCTCACGTCGAGTTGTTCGCGGGCTGCGGCGATATAGTCTTGCACGATGAGGAAATAGCCTGGGAAGCCCATTGTCTTCATCGTGTGCAGTTCGAAGTTCACTTGCTCTTTCACGCTTTGGGGTATTGGCGTGCCGTATCTGCGTGCTGCTCCGGCATATGCCAACTGGCCGAGGTAGTCGGCTTCGAGCTTGATGCGATAGAGCTTGTCGTAGCCGCCCAGTTGTGCGATTTTCTTTTGGCCTTCTTCGGGGCTCATCACTGTGTTGCCGTGTTCGTCGCGGGTGAATTCGTCGTAGAGTTCCTCTTCGCTGAACTGCTTGCGGTAGCCCTCTTCCGTGCCGAAGTCTTCGGGGATGGGGAAGTTGGGCATGATGGGTGCGTGGTTGATGTTGTAGTACTCCACCTTGCTGAGCACTTCCATTGTGCCGTCGAGTGCTTCTGGCACGTCGGCGAAGAGGGCGTTCATCTCTGCTTGGCTCTTGAACCATTCTTGTTTGGTATAGACCATGCGGGCAGGGTCGTCGAGGTCTTTGCCGGTGGAGAGGCAGATGAGGCGGTCGTGTGCCTCGGCGTTCTCTTCGTCTACAAAGTGCACGTCGTTGGTGCATACGAGCCCTACGCCGTGCTTGTGTGCCAACTCGATCAGCACGGGGTTGATGCGTTGCTGTATTTCGTAGCACTCGCGGTTGGCGTGTACGGCGGGGTCGCTGACGCGGTGGCGTTGCAGTTCGAGGTAGTAGTCGTCGGCGAATACTCGTTTGAACCACAGGATGCTCTCCTCTGCTCCGGCGATGTCGCCGGCGGCAATCTTGCGGGGCACTTCTCCTGCCAGGCATGCGGAGCATACGATGAGCCCCTCGGCGTGTTTCTCCAGTTCGGCATGGTCGGTGCGGGGCTTCATGTAGAAGCCGTCGGTCCAGGCCTTGCTCACGAGTTTGATGAGGTTGTGGTAGCCCTGTGCGTTTTTGGCCAGCACCACGAGGTGGTTGCCGCTCATGTCGGCCTTGTCGGTCTTGTCGCTGTAGGTCCTGCGTGCCACATACATCTCGCAGCCGAAGATGGGCATGAACTCGGCTTGCAGGCGTGCCTGTTTCATTTGTCGCTGCAAGTCGGCTGCCTCGTCGGTGCTTGCTGCCGCGCCGCCTTCGGTGTTGAGTGCTTCAAGCCTGGCACGTGTTTTCTCCAGCAGGTCCTTCCCCTTGGCACGTGTCTTTGTGGCCACGTCGAAGAATTCCTTGATGCCCATCATGTTGCCATGGTCGGTCACGGCCATGCCGCGCATACCGTCTCTGACGGCTTTGGCCACAAGTTTGTCGATGGCCGCCTGGCCGTCGAGGATGGAGTATTGGGTGTGTACGTGTAGGTGTACGAAGTCGTTCATCGGTGTTGTGCAGATAGTCCGAGGTGTCGGGGGGAAAGGAGTGTCGCTTTTGCGGTGCAAAGATAATCTTTGCCCTCGGAATGACCATTGAAAAGGCCGTGCGTTTGCGGTTTTAGGCCAGGGGCGGCCTATGAGAGCCGCCAGTTCCATTAGGTGGAACAGCGAGTGTCACTAGGTGAAACAGCGTGTGTCACTAGGTGGAACAGCGAGTGTCACTAGGTGGAACCGCCGCTCTCTTGCAGGATCGCGTTCGGCAATGTTTAGCAAAGGCTGGTAGTAGTTCGTAGTTTTTATTAATTTTGCCGCGTGAAAAACTTTTTATAATCAACCCCCAAACCAACAGAATTTATGAAAAAGAGACTACTTCTAACTCTTGTAGGCGTTCTCGCACTGACCATGCAGGCTCAGTATCTTCGCGAGCACTACATCTCGTGGGGCGGCGGAAGCCAAGAGTTTGGCAGCGTGCTGCAAGACTGGACGCCCGGCTCCCAGGTGAGCGAGGACGACAACTTCTTCATCTCGCGTGTGCGCCCCAAGGCTCGATTCACCAACGCTGCCACGCAGGTGATGGACACCCTGCAGACGATCAACGACAAGAAACTCATCTGCTGGATACCCTTCAACAGCCTGAACGAGACGGGCTGGAACCGCAACGCCCTGCCCGACGGCCTGTTCGACTCGGAGGTGTTCTCCATGTGGAGCTACGTCACCCACTGGGGCAACTGGACCGCTCCCCTCGGACGCATCCCCGCCGCGTTGCTCGACGTGGCACACAAGAACGGCGTGGGCGTGAGCGGCGTGGCCTCCGTGCCCAACGCCTCGCTGAGCGACAGCTGGGCCAACTGCTTCAAAAACATGATTGCCGCCGGTGCTGACAAGACGGCACAGTTCATGTCCTACTACGGCATCGACGGCCTGGGCTACAACTCCGAATGGTCGGAGGGCAGCTATGCCGCCTCGGCCAATCTGATGCCCTATCACGCCGCACTCGTCAAGAAGATGCGCGAGACCAACCCCCTCTTTGAAAACTTCTGGTACACCGGCACCAACGACTACGGCACCATCAACTTCGCCGGACAACTGGGCTCGTGGAACCAGAACACCTTCGGCGACGCCAACAACATCCGCACATCGCTCTTCCTCAACTACAACTGGAACATCACCTCCCGTATCAACACCTCGCAGTCGATTGCCAAGAACCTTGGCCGCGACCCGCTCGACCTCTATGCCGGCTTCAACATGCAGGGAGCCAACCCCACAGCCTGGCAACTGTTGAGCAGGAGCCGCTACAGCATCGGACTCTGGGGAGCACACAGCGCCAACATGTTCTTCGAGAGCCGCCACGAGAAAGGCTCCGAGCCCGCCGTCAAGCAAGCCACCTACCTGATGCGCACCGAGCGATGGTTCACCGGCGGCACGCGCAACCCGCTCAATTGCCCCGCATACGTCGCCTCGTGCAACTACAACGCCGACAACTACTCCTTCCACGGCATGGCCAAGATGATGTCCGCACGCAGCGCATTGAACTGGGACCTCAGCGAAGAGCCCTTCATCACCTACTTCAACCTCGGCAACGGACAGTACTTTAACTGGCAAGGAGAGCGTCAGCACAACAGCCAGTGGTACAACATCGGCGTGCAAGACTATCTACCCACCTGGCGCTACTGGTTCGCCAACAAACTCCTCGCCCACCAGGCCACCGACGTGCCCACAAGCGGCCTCGACGCACAATTCAACTGGAGCGACGCCTATGTGGGCGGCAGCACCATGCACGTCTACGGCACCACTGCTGGCGAATACCTGCACCTCTTCAAGACCAAGTTCGCCCTGCAAGAAGGCGACGTCATCACCTTCCGCTACAAGTTGGTAGAAGGCACCGCAAATGCCAACCTCGTATTCACCGCCGAAGGCGACGAGAACAACCCCATCAACGAGAGCGACTACGCCGTGCTGACCACCAGCCAGCAGGCCGACAACACCGCATGGGTCACCAAGCAGTTCACCGTCACAGGCAGCCTCGCCGGACAGACCATAGCACTCGTAGCACTCCACTTCACACAGGCACAGAACCTCGACCTCTACTTCGGCGAGTTCTCCATCGTGCGCGGCACCAGCCCCACACCCGCCACACCCGTACTCTCGAAAGCCGAATTGCTCAACTCACACGGCAAAGGTGCCGATGCCAAACTCATCTGGAACATGCCCAACACCAAGCCTGCCGGACAGCCCTGCTACAACACCGACGTGCAGACCGCATTCTTCAAGATGTACGCCCAGCAAGAAGGCAAAGAGCCCGTGCTGATGGGACTCACCACCAGTTGGGCCGGCCTCATGTTCTGCGCACCGATGGACTATGCAGCCGAGGCATCGCGCAACATACGCTTCGGCGTAGCAGCCGTATCGCTCGACCATCGCTCACAGTCCGACATCGCATGGAGCGACTACATGGACGTCAGCGCTTCATACGAGTATAGCGACGACATCGAGACTAGCAAGGCCGTCATCACCCAGGAAGAAGTCTTCACCATGGGCTATACCGACCCCAACCACGAGTCCGGCACCTGGAAACTCACCCACGAGGACGGTACCGAGGCCTTCACCGGCGAGGGACACACCGTCAGCGTGCCCGGCCTGACCAAACTCGGCAACTACACCCTCGAACTCACCGGCGTAGAGCACAGCGGCGGCACCACCTCCTCCACCGTGCGCACCATTCCCGCCTATATCACCGTCAACGACGCCAAGTTCGGACGACTGCCCGAAATCCAAAGCCTCACCGCCAATGGCGAAGAGGCCGGCATCACCGTAGAGAAAGGCAACGACGTGCAGATGGCCTACACCGGACGCTTTGCCGACGGCGGCACCTCAAGGGGCGTCAGCCTGGCAGAAAAGAACTTCGGCTTCAGCATCCTCGACGCCGGACTCACCGGCAAAGCCTCCTTCACACTGGCCTTCTGGCTCAAGATAAACAAGGTAGAAGGCGGCACGCAGTTCTTCTCCATCGCCGACAAGGCCGGTAACTGGCCGCTCACCGACTGGGGCTACAACTGGACCACACTCTCCACCTCCGGAGCACTCACCTTCACCTACCGCAACTCCAACCGCGCCGAGAATCCACCCGCATCGAAGTACGAATATCCTTCCGGAACAATGCCCATCGGCGTATGGACACACGTAGCCATCGTCTTCGACCGTAAGACCGACGGCACCGCCCGCCACCAACTCTACATCAACGGCAATTTCGTCACCCCCAGCGTATCCGTAGACGGCAGCAGCGCCTCCGACACCTACCACAGCGTGCTCGATATGAACGGCACCGTGGGCGACAATCCCTATATGTCCATCGGCGGCCCCGCCAGCGGACGTGCAGGTATCGACGGCGTGATTGACAACTTCCAACTCTACAAGAAGGCCCTCAGCGCCACCGAGGTGCAGCGCTCCATGGAGCCCATCGTTGCCACCTCCCTGCCCAGCGGCCTCGCAGCCTTCTGGAACATGGAGGCCGACGCCGGCAGCGACTACTCCTTCAGTGCACTCGGCACCAGTGCAGGCCTGAAGTGCGGCAGTTACGCCCTCGCCAAACTCGAGGGCGAAGGGCGCGCACAGCCCCATTTCGTTGAGCCCGTGATGACAGCCGGCTGCCCGCAGACTGGCGACACCGGCTTCCCCATCCTCACCTCCGCACAGTGGGATGCTCCAAAGGCCACCCTCAGCGGCGCCAGTGGTAACAGCGAGAGCGGTGCTGCCACCGTCAACTACGCTGGCGACGGCATTTACAACGTCACCGTGACGCTCACCAACGCACACGGCAGCGACAGCCGCACCTATACCTCCATCCGTGTCGGCGACGCCACAGGTATAGCACAGGTCAGCGACGACAACCTCCGTGCCATCGTGTCGGGCGACGTGGTCTATGTAGACTTCGCCAGGGCCGGCAACTACGAGGTTAGCGTCTACAACGTGGCCGGCCAGTTGGTATGCTCCAAGGCCGCCGCAGTGACCGCTCGCGACCGCATGCGCATCGCCCTGCCACAGACCGGCGTTTACGTGGTACGCGTACAGCGCGATGGCAAACCCGCAGCCGCCTTCAAACTGCTCTGCAAATAAAGCCCCCACCGCTTATACGCTCAAAGAGAGGGTGCACCGATAATGGCGCACCCTCTCTCTTATATATAATATATGGAATGATGGCGCAGCGACGCACCGAGAGCCTGTCAGCGCGAAAGGGGCTTCGGTCGGTAGGGCTCGTACTGGTTCACGCTCTGATAGTATATCTGTGCTTCGCGTGCGTGCTGCTGGTTCAGTTGTTTGAGCGGGGTCTGTGTGTACTTGCCGTCGTCGCCCGGAGTGCATTCGTACTGCTTGATTTGCCTCACGGGGGAGAGCACGGTGAGCAGCCCGTCTTTGTAGTATCCGAGGTCCTGGTAGGTGGCCATGAAGGCGCGCGGGGTGAAGTCGGCGGCGAGGATGTCTTTCCCGTAGAAATGGCTGTCGTAGGAGAATCCGAGCAGGGCAAAGAGGGTAGGCATGAGGTCTATCTGCGAGCAGAGCGTGGGGACTCTTTGCGGGTTGATAAATCCGGGTGAATAGATGAGGGCCGGAATGTGGTACTTCTCGATGGGGAGGCTCGTTCTTCCAGCACTTGATGCACAATGGTCGGCCAGGATGACGAAGACGGTGTTCTGGAACCAGGGCTTGCGGCTCGCCTCGCGGAGGAAACGGCCCAGGGCGTAGTCTGTGTATTTCACAGCGCCAGAGCGTGTCTTGGGATTGCCTTCTATCTGTATGCGTCCCTCGGGGAAGGTGTAGGGGCGATGGTTACTCACGGTCATGATGTGTGTGAAGAAGGGCTTGCCGTTGGCCGCATCGGCGTCGCACATGCGCAGGGCGAGGTAGTAGGAGTCCTCATCGCATACGCCCCAAATGTTCTCAAAAGTAATTTGTTCGGGAGCGAGCGTATCGCGGTCGATCACCTCGTAGCCATTGCCACCGAAGAAAGCACCCATGTTGTCAAAGTAACTATACCCGCCATAGATGTATTTCACGCTGTAGCCCATCCGAGCGAGCAACGCACCGGTAGAGAAGAGGCTGTCGCAGTCCGGGCGCTTCACGACGCTCTCCCCCGCGCTGGGAGGCACACAGAGCGTCACAGCCTCCAACCCCCGCACCGTTCTATTGCCCGTAGCGAAGAGATTGTCAAAGACCAGGCTCTTGCTGATGAGGCTGTCAAGGTTAGGCGTGATGCCGTCTTCATTGCCGTATGCGGCAAGAAAGTTTGCACTGAGGCTTTCAATGGTGATGAGCACGATGTTCTTTTCCGCCCGCTGCTCGTCGCTATTTCCAGCCATGTGAATCCTACTGCTGGGCCCCGGGAGGTGGAGCCTACGTAGCCCTTCGCGCACCTCATGGTCGGGCAGCAGGGAGTAGAATTGAGCGTAGTCGAGTGTGCTGTTCCTGAATGCCTCAATGAAGTCGTAGCCGCCGTTCTGCGAGAGCCCCGTAGCATAGTTGTTGTCGGTCTGCCAATTGCGGTAGCCGTATCCGAGCAGAGCCCATCCGGCTACGCCGAGGGCGATGGTGAACACGAGTCCACTACACCATCGAGCACTGCTGGCGATGCCAACGTCCTTTCGCAGAACGAGGCGTAGCAATAGCCACGAGATGAGTACAGCCACTACGAGTAGCACCATGAAGAGCGGGATGACGGGATAGGACTCAAAGATGTTGCCGATGACTTCGTTGGTATAGATGAGGTAGTCCACGGCGATGAAGTTGTAGCGCACGCCGAATTCGTCCCAAAAGAAGTATTCGCAGACAGCGTTGAGCAGCGTGCAGAACACGTAGGTCAGCGCCGTGAGGTGCAACACAGTGTTCCTCCACGGCCTCCGCAGACGGGGCACGAAGAGCCGCAGGTTATAACTGACGAGTTTCCAGGCAATGAAACACTGCGCTATGGTCGGTACAGCAGAGCCGTATTCGTGGAATACGGATTGCGTGAGGAATACGTAGGCTGCAAAGGCAACCATGAGGGCATTAATGATGTACTTCCACGGGCGTTCGTACTTCTTCTCTGTGACGAAGGCATACACGGGTAGTGCCAATACAAGTACACAGCAGGCGAAAGCGAGGTCGTTCAGTAGCCCCAACCCGAACACCGCAGCCCACTGCGCCATGCTGAACTGCGCCGATGTTTGGGGCGAACAGAGCAACACGAGGCGTAGCACGAAGCCTGTGATTATAGCCAGTGCGATGTAGCGCGGGGCGAAGAAGGTGAGCCAGTCCGTCACGCCCGTGCCATTGCAGTTCTTACGGGGCAGGCGTGAAATTTTTGTCAGGAATGTGTGGAGAGCCATAATAAGTGTTGTTTTTATCCGAGCGAGCGCAAAAGTAATACGAAATGTAATTATTCTCTAAATTGTTGGCCAAGAAAGACCAAATAGGGCGCATTCCGATGCAATGTTCCGTTCTCGTTTAAACTAGGTCCGTGTGACTTTAAAGTCACTCGGTGCGACTTTAAAGTCACAC
>JAFSWM010000008.1 GCA_017444485.1 Bacteroidaceae bacterium
ACCGAGCGGCGGTCGTCCTCGGTGTCCCCCAACTGCTCGTTGGGCAACAGCGTGAGGCTGCTGATGACCTCGCGCCCCTGCAGGAGTGCGTTCACCAGGTGTAGCGTCAGGTCCTTGTTTGGCTCTGTGCCGAAGAAGTACTTGAAGCCGTAGTCGGTGTATGGGTTGATGTATCTGCTACCGTCCATGCATGCGTGGTGTTTTCGGGTTGCGACGGCAAAGATAGGCATTAATCTCCGAACCGACAAAGAAAAATGGAAGTATTTGCAATAAGTGCTGAATTTTATAAAGTCGATTTACGGGCGGGATGGGCGGAAAGTGCGGTGGACGGTACACTTCGTGCCACGGCATGGGTAAGTGTGCGCCGCGGCGTGTATGTCAGCTCGCCACGGCAAGCTCCCATACTCGCTGCGGCATTCATTATGCCATGCCCCCCAGTCACTTCGCTGCCAAGGCCGTCTTTTTTTGTGCGTCGGCACAAAAAAACTCCCCGTTCTCATTGTCGCCAACGAAAAAAAGCATACCTTTGCACCATCGTTTGTTAGCCCCGATGGGGCGGCGGGCGGTCTTAGTACATAAGAAAGACGTTTTCGAACGTCTGTCGTTGTAGAGCACGAACTTCGCAACTTCCTGAACCTACGACAGACAGATGACAACCGAGACGTCTGCGTGGTGCGTTTATATACCTATATATTATATGTAGGCCAATATATACGTGCTGGCGTGGGCTAACTGCGTTGTCTGTCCTGTGTAGGTTGGGCAATGCGAAGGCCTGTGCTCCCAGGATGGACGAAGAGACAGACACCTGCGCCTTTTTTTGCGCTATGCACATCACGTATTATTTACACTAACCCTGCCCGCACCAGGTGTCTTGCCGGGCAACCACACACGCAACGACAGTGGAAAACTATGTAGGCGCACTGCCAGCCGGCACGCTGCTCAAGGGGCAGGCCTACCACTATAGCATAGAAAAGGTGCTTGTACGTATGTGGCTATAAACAGGCTGTCTGACAACGCATAATTATGTACGAATTGACACCAAACAGCACCCTGCAGGGTAGCAAATATCGCATTGTGCGCAAGCTCGGTCATGGAGGCTTCGGCATCACGTATGAGGGCGTGCAGACGGGACTTAACCGTCGCGTGGCCATCAAGGAATTTTTCATGAGTGAGCACTGCGAGCGCGACACTCACACCTCACGTGTCACGGTAGTGGGTACAGAGAAGAGCCGTCAACTCGTGACCCGCTTCCGCGAGAAGTTCATCAAGGAGGCGCAGATGATAGCCGGGCTGGACGACGTGGCGCACGTGGTGCGCATCTATGACATCTTCGAGGAGAACGGCACCGCCTACTACGTGATGCAGTACCTCGACGGCGGTTCGCTGCTGGAAAAGGGCAATGCACAAGGGGCGATGCCCGAGCGTGAGGCGATGACATACATTCTTCAGGTGGCAGATGCCTTGGAGCAGCTCCACTCACAGCGCATCATGCATCTCGACATCAAGCCCTCAAACATCATGCTCAAGGGCAACAGCGTATTTCTCATAGACTTTGGCATTTCAAAACACTATGACAGCGAGGGCGGCGCCACCACCACTACGCCCGTGGGGCGCAGCAAAGGCTTTGCACCCATAGAGCAGTATCGCGAAGGAGGCGTGCAAACGTTCTCGCCCGAGACAGACATTTACAGTCTCGGCGCTACAGTCTATGCCCTCGTCACGGGCAAGAGGCCACCCGAGGCCACCGAACTCATAATAGACCCGCTTCAGCGTCCTACCGGCATCTCCGATGCGCTGTGGAGAGCCATAAGCGCAGCCATGCGCCCCAACAAGAACGACCGCCCACACTCTATAGCCGCATGGCGGGCATTGCTGCGGACGGACGCGCCAGCTGCCGAGGGACAAACAGATGCACGCCGTGCAATGCCATCGGATGATGAAGTAACCATTATCAGTGAGGCTTTGGCACCGGGCAAGCCCAAAAGCGTTCAGCCGTTCAGAGTGAATGGCGTCAGCTTCAATATGATTCATGTGGAGGGCGGCACCTTCACCATGGGCGCAACTCCTGAGCAGGGTGACGATGCATACGATTGGGAGAAGCCCGCGCATCAAGTGACTCTGTCAAGCTATTATATCGGTGAGACGGAGGTGACGCAGGCCTTGTGGAAGGCCGTCATGGGAAGCAATCCATCGTATTTCAAGGGAAGTGAGCACCCTGTAGAAGAGGTGAGTTGGGATGATTGCCAGACCTTCATCTGTAAACTGAACACCCTTACAGGCAAGACCTTCCGTCTGCCTACCGAGGCAGAGTGGGAGTATGCCGCCCGTAGCGGGAAGAAAAGCCAAGGCTACAAGTATAGCGGCAGCAATACCCTCGACAATGTGGCGTGGTACGATGACAACAGCGGTGGCGAGACACACCCCGTCAAGACTAAGTCACCCAACGAGCTGGGCCTGTATGACATGAGCGGCAATGTCTGGGAATGGTGTCAGGATTGGTCTGGAGGATACGACTCTTCTTCACAGAAGAATCCTACAGGACCATCTACGGGCTCTGCCCGCGTGAGCCGTGGCGGCAGCTGGTACTACTTCGCCAGGTACTGCCGCGTGTCGTTCCGGGGCAACTCCGCGCCGGACAACCGCTCCGGCAGCCTCGGCTTCCGCCTGGCCCTGTAGTTCACACCCTCAGAAAGCACTCGGCTCTTGCCCGCCCCCGCTCCAAGCGCCCCAATCAAAAGGGGCGCAAAAAGGAGCGGAGGGCAGGGCAAGGCCGCAAAGGAAAACAATCCGCGCGAAGCGCGGTCGATATAAATTAACATTCTCTGGATGTATGCAGTTATGCCCATTATTATAATAAGGTGTATCATTCATGGCAAGCAAATATCTATACCTCAATTCCCGCGACGAGCTGTTCCGCATGGATGTCGCAAAGATTGTCTATTTCGAGGCCGACGGCAACTACACCAACTTCGTTATGAGCGACAAGGTGAAGGGTGCCGTGTGCATGAACCTGGGCGAGATGCAAAAGCAGCTCACCGAATGTTTGCAGGAAGCGGCGCAGACCTTCGCACGTATCGGCAAGCGGCATATCGTGAATCTGACATACGTCTATCACATCAGCCTGGCGCGCCAGCGCCTCGTGCTGAGCGACGGCGAGGTGTTTGCCTATCCGCTGAGCATCTCCAAGGAGGCCCTCAAGGCCCTCAAGGAGATGCTCGTACAATCCATCAACAATACTCAAACAACCCAAAAGCAAGACATAAAAGCATGAACAACCTCAACGGAAAGACAATCCTCATCGGCAAGGAACCCGGCCAGGGCCGTCTGCGCGTGGCC
>JAFSWM010000064.1 GCA_017444485.1 Bacteroidaceae bacterium
ATAATCAGTGTATTGCTGCCAAAGGTGTTCTCATACATCTTGGCAATGGCACAGGCTGTGATAGTCTTTCCTAATCCCACTACGTCGCCAATCATGGCACCACCACGCTTCTCGTTGTTCAGATGACGGGCAGCAATCTTGACTGCCGTCTGTTGGAAATCGAAAAGGCTGCTCTTAAATTCTGGTGGGATGGTAAACTCCTTGATACCAGTACGGGCTTCCTCACTCAGATGGTAGGCTGTCTTCAAATATATGTAATAAGGTGGTATCTCTTTTTCTCCTGCCCAACTATTGTCAATAATCCCTATCAGTTCTTTCGTGATGTCAAGACAGAACCTATCTTCCCAACGATCGTCGAACCAACGGGATAATTTCTCTGCACTGTCACTGTCGCCAAACTCGGCATTCAGTTCACCTTGTTTAGTCAGACCTGAATAAGTAAGATTGCTACTACCCATAATGGCCTGAATCTTATTGAAGTTGTCATCAGGGCGATGGGCAAGGTATAACTTGGCGTGAAGTGGTTCGCGTAGATATAGCTTCACACAGACCTTCTCGTCTTTCATCTGGGCTGATAGGCGACGCAGCGTGAACTCGTCTTGCTTAGTGGGCAGGCCCAACTGAAGCTGACGCTTGAAGTCGCGGGCAATCTCCAGTTTGCACTGGCTGACATAATTGGCGTCAGGTAAGATCTGTTCCGTATAAAGTTGCCTAATTAATTCTTCTGCAGGCCGATGCATACCGATTAGCAATCTACATTTGCGAAAGATGCGCTTATTGTTTTCATAGACGTAATCGCCCGTAAGGGTATCTATCTGTTCTACTACGAGATTCCACCCCCGCAGATTAAAATACCCGACGCAGAAATCCACACGTTTTACACCCACATTGGTAATAATACCCTGTAGTCCTTCTGTGAATTTGGTTTCTATGTTGTCGTAGATTCTTGCCATATATAAATTAAGATCTGTAAACAAAGTGAGCAAATTTACTCACTACAGGGAAAACTCATCGGCATCCTTCAGCACGGGGAAGTCGTTGCGGAACTGGGCGAGAGCGGGCATGTCGAGGTGGAGGGTGGCGGCGCACTCCTGGTTGGGCTCGCATCGTGCCACCGTCTGTCCCCAGGCGTCGAAGGCGCACGACATGCCGGAATAGTCGCAGGCGGGGTCTTTGCCGATGCGGTTTACGCCCACCACATAGCACTGGTTCTCGATGGCACGCGCTCGGAGCAGCCAGCGCCAGGCATCCTGGCGCGGCCTGGGCCAACTGGCCACATAGAGCGCCACGTCGTAGTCCCCTCGGTTGCGACTCCATACGGGGAAGCGCAGGTCGTAGCACACACAGAGCAGGAAGCGCACGCCGTGCCATTCCACTACGGTGCGTCGGCGCCCCGCCGTGTAGCAACGGCCCTCGCCGCCGTAGCCGAAGAGGTGGCGCTTGTCGTAGTGTGTCACGCTGCCGTTGGGCTTCACGAAGTAGAAGCGGTTGAAGTAGCGCCCGTCGTCCACTGTGGCTACGCTGCCGGCCAGTGCTGCGTTGGAGGCACGCGCCGTGCTGATCATCCATCGCAGCGAGGGGCTGTCGTCGGCGGGCTCGGCCACACCGGTGGGCTCGGTGGCGAACCCTGTGGGCCACATCTCGGGCAGCACAAACAAGTCGGCTTCCTTTTGGGCTATCATTCGTGCAAACGTCTGGCTGTTTGCTGCCGCATCGTGCCAGGCCAGGTCGGCCTGCAACATACAGATTCTCATGGCTATGGCTTTATGTTTCAACCCGCAGGCGGGTCTTTCGCCACAAAAGTACCTTTTTGGCACGAAACGGCCTATTTCTTCGCACATTTTGCACGATTATTGCGCCTCTGACGGCTCTTGATCCTACTTCTTTGCTTTAAAAATTTCACGTTATCCGCTTCTTTTTGCTGTTTGCTATGCCAGGTGCAACTATCGCGGCAGGGCAGGGGAGCGCGGCGGAGGGGATGGATGTGGAAATGTTAAATAACATTTATGCACCCCGTTTTTGCGAATATTTAAACCATTGCGGTGCAAAACGTTCTTACCTTTGTCGCTGCAAAACGCACTGCAGCCAATCTTATGAAGAAGAGTACCATTTGGATCATCGCCGTGGTGATGGGCATCTGCTTTCTTGCCCTGATCCTGTTGGAGGCCGGCTACATCGACGACAATGTGAAGATGCGCCGCCGCCAGTTCGACACGTCGGTAGGGCGTGCGCTCTATGTGGCGGTGCGCAACGTGGAACTCGACGAGACACAGCGTGGTCTCGAACTCGGATTGGCGGCGGCTCCTGGCGATACCTTGGAACTCCGACGCGGGGCATTGGCCGACAGCCTGCAGAAACTGCCCGACGCCTGGGGCACCCAGCGACGCAGCGGCTCGTTCAAAGAGGGCGAGATGGAGACCACCGAGTCGCCACAGGGCGTTCGTGGTATGCGGCGGCGCCTCAGCCGTGCCTATAAGGACGAATACCGCCGCGACATGCTCGACGAAGTGGTGTTCGACATCCTCTACAAAGCCAGCGAACTGCCTCTGAAACAGCGTCTTGACTTCAACAAACTCGACCTCTACGTCAAGAACGCGCTCAAGAACGAGGGCCTGAACCTCAAGTACCACATCCGCGTGGAGACCAGCGACGGCGAGGAACTCTACCGCTGCCAGGACTACGACGAGCGCGGCGCGGCCAACTCCTACACCGCCACCCTCTTCCCCAACGACAAGCAGACGCTCACCGGCAACGTCATCGTGCATTTCCCCGACATGCAGCAGTACATCTTCGCCAGTGTGCGCTTCATCATACCGGCCATCATCTTCACCTTCATCCTCCTGGTCATCTTCTGCTTCACCGTCTATGCCATCTTCCGCCAGAAGCGCATGACGGAAATACGCAACGACTTCATCAACAACATGACGCACGAGTTCAAGACGCCCATCTCCACCATCTCACTGGCCTCGCAGATGCTCTCCGACCCCGGCGTGACGAAGTCGCCCGCCATGCTCAGCCACCTCAGCGGCATCATCAATGACGAGACGAAGCGCCTGCGCTTCCAGGTGGAGAAGATCTTGCAGATCAGCATGTTCAACCGCCGCGGCGGGGCGTACAAGAACAAGGAGTTCGACATGGCCCACGTGGTGGAGGACGTGGTGGGCACCTTCCGCCTCAAGGTGGAGAGCGCCGGCGGCACCATCGTTTGTCAAGTCAATGCCCCGAAGAGCAAGGTCTATGGCGACGAGATCCACCTCACCAACGTGGTGTTCAACCTGCTCGACAACGCCGTGAAATACAAGAGCGAGGAGCGGCGCTTGGAACTCAACGTGAAGGTAACCAACG
>JAFSWM010000065.1 GCA_017444485.1 Bacteroidaceae bacterium
CCCACTTCCTCACCGAGGAAGGTGCACTTCCTACTTTGACGAAGCGTGAGGCGCTGGCCGTGAACCACTGGATACCTTTCACCGAGGAGGAGGTGGGGGCACAGGAACGGTTTGCCAGCCACTTCATGAGCGACCTGCTGCGCCAACCGCTCAACATACCGCGCAGCGGCACTGACGGCGCACCCTCACTCTTCGACAGCCACACGGCAAGCGCCGAGCGCATGCACCAATCCGCCGCGCCGCCCACGCCGCTCCAAGCCATGAGCCGCGAGGCACAGGCCGTAATGCAGGCGGGCTGCGCGCTGTGGCGATACTATCACGAGCAACGAGGTGCCGCCCCCGACGCTTCATTCTACGACATCCGCCTGCACTTCCAGGGCACCAAGACCACCAAGAGCGGTAAGGTGCAGATGAACCCCGACAGCGCCGATGCGGAATACACCCGCCTCATCGGCCTGCTGCGCGAGGCTCAGAAGGAACTCGCGGCGCACATCGAGCCGAAGGTCTATCTATACGGCTTCTTGAAACAATAGCACCCCGCCGCCCACCCTACCCCACCGAATCCCCACTCCCCCCATGACACTGCATTTCCACCTGCCCTATACCTGCGCCACCGGCGAGACGCTGCGCGTGGCCCTCCACACGTTGCCCGCCGGCGAAACTTTGACGCTGCCGCTCAGCGCTTCCGACGGCGTGAACCACACCGCCACCTTCCACGACGCGGCAGCCACACGGGTGCGCTACCGCTACGAAGTGGTCGGCCCCGACGGCACCACGCTGCGGCGCGAGCCCACCGCCCCGAGGCGCATAGAAGCCCGAGAGGACGGCGAGGCCCTGGTGTGCTGCGATCACTGGGGCGAGGACACGCCCGAGCCGGCCCTGCTGCGCGGGGCATTCGCCGCCGCTGCCTTCCGCGCTGTGCGCCACGAGGCGCCGACGGAGCGCTTCGTGTTTCGCCTGCTCGCCCCCGAGCCGCCCGAGGGGTATCGCTGGGCGGTGTGCGGCAGCGCGGAGAGCCTGGGGCGCTGGGACGAGCGGCGCGCCGTGCCCCTGGTGTGCACCGCCATCTATTGCTGGGAGGCCGCCGTAGGCATCGACGCCTTCGAGACCGGCGCGCGCTTCAAGTACGTGCTGCTGCCACAGGGCGGCGGCGAGGCGCTGTGGGAGGCAGGCGACGACCGCGTGATGGCCGACGCGCCCTACATCGACGGCGCACGCTATCTGCACACCGACACCCACGCTCGCCTCCGTCTGCCACGATGGCGCGGCGCCGGCGCGGTGGTGCCGGTGTTCTCGCTCCGCAGCAGCGGCAGCCAGGGCATTGGCGACTTCGGCGACCTCTATTCGTTTGTGGAATGGGCGGCGCAGTGCGGCATGCGCGCCGTGCAGATACTTCCCATCAACGACACCACCACTACCGGCACGTGGACCGACTCCTACCCCTACAGCGCGGTACGCGTCTTCGCCCTGCACCCCCTCTACCTCGACCTGCGCGAATGGCAGGGCAGCCCGCTCTGGACGACGGAGCGCCAGGCGGAGTTCGCGGCGTTGGAGAAGCCGACGCTCGACTACGGCGCGGTGTATAAGGCCAAGACCGCCTTCATGCGCGACCTCTACGAAGCCTATGGCGCCGACACCCTGCGCTGCGACGATTGCCGCGCCTTCGTCGCTGCCAACAAGCGGTGGATACGCCCCTACGCCGTGTTCTCCTACCTGCGCGACCTGCACGGCACGTGCGACTTCAAGCGCTGGGGCGAACTGGCGGAGTACGACGCAGAGCGCGTGGCCCGTCTGCTCGAAACCGATGCCGCAGCACGCCACGGCGCGGGCTACTACGTCTATGTGCAATACCTGCTCCACCGCCAGATGACGCGTGTGCACCAATGTGCCCGCAGGCTCGGCGTGGTGCTCAAGGGCGACATCCCCATCGGCGTGTCGCCCTGCGGCGTGGGAGCCTGGGCCGAGGGCCGGCTGTTCCACTTCGAGGGATGTGCCGGTGCGCCGCCCGACTTCTTCTCGCGCCATGGCCAGAACTGGGGCTTCCCCACCTACAACTGGGAGGAGATGGCACGCGACGGCTACGACTGGTGGCGTGCACGCTTCAGCCACATGGCGCGCTACTTCGACGCCTACCGCCTGGACCACGTGCTGGGCTTCTTCCGCATCTGGGAAATACCCGCCGAGCAACGCTACGGCGTCATGGGACGCTTCCGCCCCGCCCTGCCCTACTCGCGCGACGAAATACGCGCCGCCGGACTGCTGACCGACGCCGACACGCTCTGCCAAGCCACCTGCTCCTACGACACCGCGCGCCAGCACCTCTCCGACGAGGAGATCGGCACCTTCCTGCAAGAGCACCAGGGGCGGCTGCGGCTCAAAGAGGAATGCGCCAACCAGGGACGCATCTGGTGGCGCACACGCGACGAGCGACAGCGCGAGGCACTCTGCACGCTGTGCGAGGAGGTGCTCTTCATCCGCGACGCCGAGCAGCCCGACCGCTTCCACCCGCGCATCATGGGACAAGACACGGCACGCTACAAGGAACTGCCCGAACAGGAGCGCCACGCCTTCGACCGCCTGCACGAGGAATTCTTCTACCACCGCCACAACGACTTCTGGGCCGCCGGTGCGCTTCAGAAACTGCCCGCCATGACGGGCGACCCCATGGCCCTCGAGGCGCCCGACGACCTGCTGCTGCCCTGCGCCGAGGACCTGGGATTCGTGCCGGTCTGTGTGCCAGGCGTGCTGGCGGGGCTACACATCCTCACGCTCGAGATACAACGCATGCCGAAGGCCCCGTGGACACGCTTCGGCAATCCGGCAGACTATCCCTACCTCAGCGTCTGCGCCACCGGCACGCACGACATGTCGCCGCTGCGCCTGTGGTGGCGCGAAGACGCGGAGCAGACGCAGGCCTATTGGCACGACGTGCTGCACCGCGAGGGCGCGGCACCCGCCGACATCGACGCCGCCACCTGCGAGGCCGTCACCACGCAGCACCTCGACGCTCCGTCGATGCTCTGCCTACAAGCGCTGCAGGACTGGCTCGCCGTGAGCGACACGCTGCGTGCCGCCGACCCCGCCACCGAGCAAATCAACGACCCCGCCAACCCGCGCCACAACTGGTCGTACCGCCTGCACCTCACCCTCGACACACTGCGTGCCGACACCGCCTTCATCGAGAAACTACGCGGCCTGATAGCACGCAGCGGGCGCTAACATCCTCCCTACAGCACACTTGCCGGTTGCTCACCCCAAGATATAATACGCCGCCACGTCGGAAACGACGCGGCGGCGCATCATGTGAGAACGTATCTCGCGGGCAACGGCTCAGAGCCCCAACTCGGGCCCGGGCTTGACGGTATGCCCGTCGGTCTTCACAAGCCCCATGGCGCGCGCCTTGCCCACGAGCACATGCGCCATCTTTTCGCCCACATGCAGCCGCGCCTTCATCTCCTTGATGAGGCGGTTGTGGGAGATGACGGGCTTTTGCACCTCGGTGAACACCTCGGTGAGCACGGCGGCGAGGCGGGCGCGGTCGCCGGCCAGGTTGCTGTGCCCACGATGCTTGAAGAAATAGAGCGCAGCGAGCAACACCACGATGACGGCAAGAACGATGATGGCGTTCTTGGTGATGATGAGGGGAGTGAACATAGCAAATCGGTTTATCAATGTGGAACTTTCTGCGAGCAAATATAATCATTATTTGACACATTGCGCACGGCGACTAAAAAAAAACGTTATTTTTGTAGGCGAAAAACGCAAACCCTATTGACTATGGACGAGATCAAACATGCCCCCGAGGTCAGTGAAGACGAACTGACGGGCGACAACTCCTTTGACCGCTGGCGCCGCCTGATTGGTGCCGTGTGCGCGCCGTTGTGCGCGCTGCTGGTGTGGTACATCGACATCCCCGGCTTGGAGAACAACGCCCACACGCTGCTGGCCATCATGACGTTGGTGGCCCTGTGGTGGATCACCGAACCGGTGCCCATCCCCGTCACGTCGCTCATAGGCCCCACGCTCTGCGTGGTGTTTGGCGTGGTGAGCATGAAGGAGGCCTTCGCCGCCTTTGGCAACCAGATGATTTTCCTCTTCATGGGCGGTTTTATCATCGCCAAAGCCATGATGGTGAACGGCCTGGACAAACGCATCGCCTACGGCATCATCTCGATGAAATGGGTGGGCGACAGCCCGCGCCGCATCTTCCTGGCCATCGGATTGGCCTGCATGGTGTGCTCGGGCTGGATCAGCAACACCGCCACGGCAGCCATGATGTTCCCCATCGCCCTCGGCCTGCTCGAGGCCATACGTGAGATGATGGCGGCCAACGGCAGGGAGATCAACCTCCACTCGTACAAATACGCCACCGGCCTGATGCTCATGACGGCCTACTCCTGCTCCATCGGAGGCGTGCTGACACCCATCGGCACCCCGCCCAACATCATGATGATTGGCTTCCTCGGGGAGAAGAGCGCCGACTTCCACATCTCCTTCTTCCAGTGGATGACGTGGGGCTTCGTGGCCATGGTGATCTACTTCCTGATCGCCTACATCGTGTTGTGGAAGATGTTCCCCGCCGACGTGGAGCATATCGACGGCGCACAGGACTTCATCCGCCGCAAGGTGAACGAACTGGGCAAGTGGACCACCGCGCAGCGCAACACGTTGCTGGCCTTCATGGTGGCTGTGGTGCTGTGGGTGACGCCTGGTGTGCTGAGCGTGGTCTTCGGCAACGACAGCGAAATCCTGAAATCCTATGACAAGGTGTTCCCCGAGGCAGTGGTGGCCATGATAGGCGGCTTGCTGCTGTTCTTCCTGCCCACTGACAAGCACTTCACGCGTATGACGCTGCGCTGGAAAGACGCGGTGAAGGGCATTGAGTGGGGCACGTTGCTGCTCTTCGGCGGTGGCCTGGCCATGGGCGGCATGATGTACAGCACGGGCCTGTCGGCCTGGATTGGCGACCAGATAGTGGCCATGATGGGCGGCGAGCCGCACGAGGCGGTATTTGTGGCCGTGTTCTGCGTGGCTGCCCTGTTGATGTCGGAACTGACGTCGCACACCGCCGCCGTGGGCATGATAGGCCCGCTGGCCGTGGGAGCCGCGCTGAGCGCCGGTTTCAGCCCCATCCCCGTGGCGGTGGGCATAGCCCTCTCCTCAAGCCTGGGCTTCATGATGCCTGTCAGCACGCCGCCCAACGCCATCGTCTATGCCAGCGGATACATACCCATCACCAAGATGATCAAGAGCGGCGCCATCATCGACCTGGTGGGCATAGCCCTCGTCACCATCCCCCTGGTGCTCTATATGGTCACATGGATTATGGGCTGACGCACAGCACTAATCACCAAACGCTCCGGAGCCGGCACGATGATCGTACCGGCTCCGGCGCATTTTGTCCTTGCTCCAGCGCTGAGCGTGCGCTACCTTCGCTTCAAGGAGCGGGCAGGAAGGCAGACGCATACGCCGCATAGGGCCGCCATGAGGCGCAAAACTATCTCGGACCTTGTTTAAACGATTGGCTTTGCCGTTTAAACAAGGTCCGAGATAGTTTTGCGCAGGTCGCAGATGGGGATTCGGAAGTGCCCCGGCGCGCAGCGGAGGTGGGGAAAAGGGGAAACGGAGGGCGCTACGGGGCGTTTTGCAGCGCAGAAAGTCAGCATTTTGTCCCTGCCGCAGCGCACGTCTGCGGCGCGGGCGCGGTCATTGTTCCCCGGCGGCGCGGCAGCGTGCGATGTAGTCGCTCAACTTGCGCTCCTGCGGGCTGTCGGCGGGCTGCCAGAAGGCGCGGCCCGTGAGCGCATCGGGCAGATATTGCTGCGGCGTGTAGTGGCCGGGGAAGTCGTGCGGATACTTATAGCCGTCGTGATAGCCCAATTCCTTCATCAGTTTGGTGGGCGCGTTGCGCAGATGCAGGGGTACGGGCAGGTCGCCGCTCTGCCGCACCTCGGAGAGGGCGTCGTCGACGGCGAGATAGGCCGTGTTGCTCTTGGGCGACGCGGCGAGATAGACGGTGGCCTCGGCAAGGGGTATGCGTCCCTCGGGCCACCCTATCTACGCCACGGCATCAAAGGCGGCATTGGCCAGGAGCAGGGCGTTGGGATTGGCCAGCCCGATGTCCTCGGCGGCGCTGATGACCAGACGGCGTGCGATGAATTTGGGATCTTCGCCGCCCGCTATCATACGCGCCAGGTAGTACACCGCCGCATCGGGGTCACTACCTCGGATGCTCTTGATAAAGGCCGAGATGATGTCGTAGTGCTGCTCGCCGTCTTTGTCGTAGGCCACGGGGTTCTGCTGTAGGCGCTCGGTAACGGCGGCATCGTCGATAACGATTTTACCCTCGGGCTGTGCCGACTCGATGAGTTCGAGGATGCCGAGAAGTTTGCGGGCGTCGCCACCGCTATAGCGCAACAGGGCACCGGTCTGCGCCACCTCAATTTGCCGCTGCGAGAGCACTTCATCGGTCTCTATGGCACGCCGCATCAGCCCCAGTAGGTCGTCGGCGCCGAGGGGCTTGAGCACATACACCTGGCACCGTGAGAGCAACGGGCGTATCACCTCGAACGACGGGTTCTCGGTCGTGGCGCCGATGAGTGTCACGGTGCCGTTCTCCACCGCGCCGAGGAGCGAGTCTTGCTGCGACTTGGAGAAGCGGTGTATCTCGTCGATGAACAGCACGGGGCTGGCGGAGTTGAAGAAACGCCCGTTGCGGGCGCGTTCGATGACCTCGCGCACCTCCTTCACACCGCTGGTGACGGCGCTGAGGGTGAAGAAGGGCACCTGCAGCGTGGCGGCCACGATGCGTGCCAGGGTGGTCTTGCCCACCCCTGGCGGGCCCCAGAGGATAAAACTCGTCAAGCGGCCCGACTCAACCATGCTGCGAATCACCGAGCCGGGGCCCACGAGGTGCTCCTGCCCGATGTAGCCGTCGAGCGTGGTGGGGCGCATACGTTCTGCAAGCGGTTTCATAGCGTCAAGGGTGGAAAAGTTCATAAAGTATGGAATCAGGACTCCTGCCAATAAGGTTGCCGGCTTGTCGGCGTGCGTTCCGGATAGGGTACTGACGAATGGGCGTCAGGCGGAAGCAGCGGGGCTCGGGGCAGAGGAATCCTGATTCCAACACATAAGAGAGGCTGCTTCGGTGATGTGATGAAACTCCGGGAACAAATAGGATTTGAGCGCCGCCAAGTCTTTGTAATCCGGCCCCATGCCTTGCGGCACGTACCGGCACGCCATTGAGCAGGGCAAGCATTCTCGGATATTCAGTACTATTGATGAGAATCCCAATCGAACCTCTGCAGCCTTTTGTTAGCGCAAAAATAGGTACCGCGGCGGACATAGCCAACATTTCAGCCCCTTTTTTGGGGCATGACGGGCGAATGTGCGCTCAAAGTGCACGGACAAGACGCTGCGAAAGCCTTCTGCTGCAATAATCTGCGCACAGAGGAGTGAAAATCGGGGATGTTGCGTATATTTGCAGCGGAATAAGAAAAACACTTACAACCCATAACTTAAACACTTTACACTATGATCGTTACCACCACCCCCTTCATCGAAGGCCACCCCGTGCGCGAATACCGCGGCATCGTCACCGGCGAGACCATCATCGGCGCCAACTTCTTCAAAGACCTCAAGGCCAGCCTCACCGACATCTTCGGCGGACGTAGCAGCGCCTACGAGAAATCGCTGCGCCAGGCCAAGGAAACCGCGATGAACGAAATGATGCAGCGCGCCAACGAAATGGGCTGCAACGGCATCCTCGGCGTGGACTTGGACTATGAAACCGTGGGCCAAAACGGATCTATGCTCATGGTAACCTGCAGTGGCACAGCAGTGGTGCTGTAACCAACTGTCCGACACGGACACCCAACCCACCCAAGACGCAACGCGGCGCGAAGTGCCTCAACAATCAGGAAAGCACCCCGCACCGCCTTGCGTCTTCGTTGGAGAAGAGCATCAAACAAAACACAATTACAATAAATCCTATGACTTCAAAAATCCTCTCTCCGCTTCGCGCTCTGCTAATGGCTGTGCTGGTTTGCACTGGCGGTCTCACCGCACGAGCCGACGGCGGAATGTGGCTCCTAAAACTGATGGAGCAGCAACACCTGGCCGACTCGCTCAAGGCAGCAGGCCTGGAAATCGATCCCTCGGAACTCTACAGCGAGACCGGGCCGTCGCTCAAAGACGTGGTGGGCCTCTTTGGAGGCGGATGCACAGGGGAAGTGGTGAGCCCCGACGGACTGATATTCACCAACAACCACTGCGGGTTTGACTTTGTACACTCCATGAGCACCATGGAGCACAACTACCTGCAAGAAGGCTTCTACGCCAAGAGCAAGGCCGAAGAACTACACACGCCCGGGCTGGAATTTGTATTCGTCAGAGCCATTGAGGACGTGACCGACAAGATCATGTTGCTCACCGCCGAATACAACGAGTTCGTCAGGCAAAACGAGATGATTCTCGGCATGTTTGGTGGCACCATCCTCGAGCAGAGCAAGTGGAAAGACGTACCCGGGATGCGCTGCCGCGTGCTGCCCTACTTCGGCGGCAACCAGTTCTACGCCTTCTACGAACAGGTGTACAGCGACGTGCGACTCGTGGTGAACATTCCCCAAAACTTCGCACAGTTTGGCGAGAACCAAGACAACTGGATGTGGCCCCGCCACAACCCCGACTTCTCCGTGTTCCGCATCTACGCTGACAAGGACGGCAACCCCGCAGAATACGACGAAAGCAACGTGCCCCTGCACTGCGACAAGTACCTGCCTATCTCGCTCAAAGGAATTAGCGAGGGCGACTTCACCATGGTGATGGGCTTCCCTGGAAGCACCGAACGCTACCTCACCGCAAGCGAGATTGAGAGCCATGTGAACAGCCTGGACCGACCCATCAATACGATGGGCGAGGTGGTGCTGGCGCACATGAAAGAACTCATGGACAACGATCCCGAACTCAACCTCTCCATGGCCAGCGACTACTTCATGATTGGCAACACGGTGAAAAACTTCGGCGGTGAAATCGAAGCCGTGCGCAAACTCAGATTGGTGGAACGCACACGCGAGAAGGAGAAAGACTTCCTCACGTGGGCCGTGCAGAACGGGCAGCCAGACATGGTACGCGTGATTGGCGAGATCGACCGGCTCACCAAGGCCTACAGCGACACACTTCACGACCTCTACCTCACCTCCTTCGGCATGCGACAGATAGACATGAACACGCCGACCGATGAAGTAGAAAACTTCGTGGAGCAGTACAAAGAACTGAAGAAGAACGGTGGTCTCGACTCCGCAAGGACGGAAATCCTCGGCGATGCCGTATTCCTCAGCCCAGCAGAACTGCAACGCGACAAGGACCTAATGAAAAAAGTGTTGCGCACCTATCTGAAGCACAAGCGCCTCACGGCCAACTTCTTGCCCATCAGCCAACCCGCCGAGGTGGACGCCTACGTGGAGAGGCTCTATGGCGAGAGCGTACTCACCGACAGCCTGCGACTGACGACCTTCCTCAACAAACCCACACAGAAGGCACTCGAGGCTGACCCGTGGTTCCAGTTCAGGAAAAGCATGCAGGAATACATGATGTCGCTGGCCGGAAACATGGAGGAGTACTACTCTGCGCTGGTGGAACTTGACAAGAAATACGTGGGCGCACAGTTGGAACGCAACGGCTGGACCACAGCACCCGATGCCAACATGACCTTGCGCATGACCTATGGCCACGTGTGCGACCTCAGACCGCGCGACGGCGTGACCTATGACTACCAGACCGTCATTGACGGCATGTTTGAGAAAGAGAACCCTGCCGACCCCGACTACGTCATCAACGAGGACGTGCGCAAACTCTACCTCGCCGGCGACTATGGACGCTATGCGCGGCCCGACGGGAAACTACCCGCATGCTTCATCACCAACAACGACATCACCGGTGGCAACAGCGGATCGCCCGTGATGAACGCACGCGGCGAACTCATCGGCCTGGCCTTCGATGGCAACATTGAGAGCCTGAGCAGCGACCTGGAGTACAACGGAGCATTGCAGCGCTGCATCACCGTGGACATCAGGTACGTGCTTTGGTGCATTGAGTATCTCGCCAAGAGCAACTACCTCTTCGACGAACTCGAGATACGCATGTGATCAAACCTCGGGCGGCAGCAAACACTGTCGCCCGCTTTCTTGTCCCAACGGGGCGGCAGACGGCAGTTCCAACAACCCTTGTGGTGAAATACCTGTTTCATCTGCCGCCCCTTCTCTACGTCCGCACAGCCCTGGGAGCGCGGGCGTCTCGCCCGCGACGAGGCTCGGACTGTGGCATGTGTGCGCCGACCTATGCCATTCACCACTCCCCCAACCTGCCCCCATCGCCCAATAATCAAACGCGAATATGCCCCATTGCCAAAACGCACACCACATCTTTTCCGCGAAATAATTAGGAAAATCGGAGAGATGTGTATACCTTTGCTTTTTATTACCGACCGCGAACGAAGAATAACAAAAGAATAACTGCAAAATGCGTTTACGAAACATCCTCCTCACCTTTATGCCGGCAATGATGCCCGCACCGCTGCTGGCCAGCGAAGCAAACCTGAAAATGCCCGAGGGCTTTGCATCCAACGAGGCCACGCAAATCCTCTACTGGGGCTTCCTCGTGGTGGTGCTCGGAATGCTCTTTGGCTATTTCCAATTTCGCAAAGTGCGTGCGCTCAAAGCGCACCGCTCCATGCTTGAAATTGGCGATGTGATCTTCAAGACCTGCTCCACCTACCTCAAGGCGCAAGGTAAGTTCCTCGGTGTGCTCTTCGCCTTCATCGGCGTGGCCGTGGTGCTCTACTTCGGGCTGCTCGAAGGCATGCCCTGGACATCGGTGGCGCTGATACTGGGATGGACAGTGGTGGGCGTGCTCGGCTCGTACGCCGTGGCGTGGTATGGCGTGAGGATGAACACCTACGCCAACTCGCGCATGGCCTTCGCCGCACTGAAACGCCAACCCCTGCAACTGCTCGGCATACCCCTCACGGCGGGGATGAGCATCGGCATATTGCTCATCTGCGTGGAACTGGTGCTGATGCTCACCATCTTGCTGTTTATGCCGGGCGAACTGGCGGGCAGTCGTTTCATAGGCTTTGCCATCGGCGAGAGCCTCGGAGCCAGCGCGCTACGCATAGCGGGAGGCATCTTCACAAAAATCGCCGACATAGGCAGCGACCTGATGAAGGTGGTGTTCAAAATCGGCGAGGACGACCCGCGCAACCCGGGTGTGATAGCCGACTGCACGGGCGACAACGCCGGCGACAGCATTGGCCCCACTGCCGACGGGTTTGAGACATACGGCGTGACGGGCGTGGCGCTCGTGTCGTTCATCCTGCTCGCCGTACCGCAGCAGTACCAGGTGCAACTGCTGGTGTGGATCTTTGTGATGCGCATACTCGGCGTGGTGGCAAGCGTGGTGGCTTACTATATCAACAACGCGCTCTCGCACGCGCGCTATGCCAACGCTGACGATCTGGACTTTGAGAAACCACTGACCAGCCTGGTATGGATCACGTCCATCCTCTCCATCATCGCCACCTTTGCAGCCAGTTACGTGTTGCTCGCCGACCTCGGCGGGAACTACTGGCTGGGGCTGGCGGCCATCATCAGTTGTGGCACGCTGGGCGCGGCGCTCATTCCGGAGTTCACCAAACTCTATACCTCGCCCACCAGCAAACACGTACGTGAAGTGGTGAAGACGTCGGAGCAAGGCGGCGCATCGCTCAACATCCTCAGCGGACTGGTGAGCGGAAACTTCGGCAGTTTCTGGACGGGCTTCGTCTTCTTCTTCCTCATGCTACTGGCCTACGTGGCTGCCGGACAATTCGGCATGGCCGACATCTTCGGCAACTACTACAGCATCTTCGCCTTCGGCCTCGTGGCCTTCGGTATGCTGGGCATGGGGCCGGTGACCATCGCCGTGGACAGTTACGGACCGGTGACGGACAACGCGCAGTCGGTGTATGAACTCTCGCTCATCGAGGACGACAAGGAAAAGGCCGAGAAAGAGATACAGGAGGAGTTTGGCTTCAAGCCCGACTGGGAGAAGGCAAAATACTACCTCGAAGCCAACGACGGCGCGGGGAACACCTTCAAAGCCACGGCCAAACCCGTGCTGATCGGCACGGCAGTGGCGGGAAGCACCACCATGATCTTCTCCCTCATCCTGCTCATCAAGGAGACGCTGGGCATAGACCCCGCCAGCGTGCTCAACCTGCTCAACCCCTACAGCATCCTGGGCTTCATCCTGGGCGGCTGCGTCATCTTCTGGTTCACCGGAGCCTCCATGCAGGCCGTCACCACTGGGGCGAACAGGGCCGTGGCCTTCATCAAGGACAACATCAAACTCGACACCGCGGCACCCAAAAAGGCCGATGCCGCGAAGAGCCGCGAAGTGGTGCGTATCTGCACGGAATACGCGCAGCGCGGCATGATCAACATCTTCATCGCCATCTTCTGCTTCGCACTGGGCTTCGCCTGCCTCTCCTCGCCGCAGAGCATCGGCGGCACGGACGCGGTGTGCCTCTTTGTGAGTTACCTCATCAGCATCGCCGTATTCGGACTCTTCCAGGCCGTATTCATGGCCGACGCCGGCGGCGCATGGGACAACGCCAAGAAGGTGGTGGAGGTGGACCTGCAAGCAAAGGGCACGCCACTGCACGACGCCAGCGTGGTGGGCGACACCGTGGGAGATCCCTACAAGGACACCAGCAGCGTGGCACTGAACCCCATCATCAAGTTCACCACGCTCTTCGGCGTGCTCGCCATGGAAATAGCCATCAGCGAGAAGTTCCAGGCAGTAGCACCCTACATCGGCGCGGCATTCGTCGTCGCAGCGCTCTACTTCGTGTACCGCTCGTTCTACAAGATGACAACCGAATAAGGCAAGGGGTGTTCTATAAATTAGGGTTGAATGATTTTTTAGCGATTGTTGCTTAGATTTTGTTTTAAGTTCGCAGCAGCATAGCGAGCTATGGTGCAAGAACGAAAAGCAAAAGATAACAACAAGCGCAAAAAAGCATCAAGCCGAATCCTAATCACAAAGAATATGTGACTGCCTAATTTATAGAACGCCCCGCAATACAAACCGAAAACAACGCTAACAACATGACTATGAAAAAGAGAATCGTCGCACTACTGCTGCTGGCACTGCCCATACTCGCCACAGCGCAAGACGAGAGCCGATACCTGCGCGGCGCCGTGCCGGTGGAGAACGGATACGTGGTGTTCCGACAGCACTTCAACTGCCCGGGGAAGACGCAGGAGGAGATACGTCTCGCACTCGTGGAGTACCTCAAGCAGAACGTGGTGAAAGGCCCCAACGCCCTGCCACAGGCTCGCTTTACCGACCTCGGCGACTCCACAGGATACATAGCGGCAAGCGTGGAGGAGACGCTATACTTCCGACGCGCAGCACTCGTCACACACAGCACACGCTTCTACTACCAACTGGTCTGCACACCGCAGGACGGGGGCTTCGACATCGAGATGCGCCGACTACACTATCTCTACGAAGAAGCAGCAAACGCCGGACAGCGCGTACAGGACTTCCCCGCAGAGGAGTGGATCACCGACGAGGAAGCGCTCAATAAGAAAGGGAAACTGACAAGGCTCGCCGGAAAGAAGTTCCGCAAATTCACCATCGACCGCAAAGACGAAATCTTCCAGGGTGCGGCACGCGCAGCAGGGGCCGAACGGCGCACTCGCGTGGTGGAGGAATACGAATACTGACGACACAATGACACGCACATACCTCTCTCTCACCGCCGCCGCCCTGCTGGGACTCGTCCTGCTCGGCTGCGGCGGTGAGCGTTCGGCACAGCCACAGGCAGGAAGCGATGGCCAGGATGCGGAGACCAACGCGATGCTGCAGCCCTTCCCCGACACGGCGTATCCCTCGGCTGAGAGCCTGCAATACGAGGTGGAAATCCTCGATACCGCCACCGACGGCACGCTCGCAGACCTCTCCGACCCCTACGCCGACAAGCCCGGACACTTCACCTTCAGGGGCGGACAGCAACGCGACGAGCCGATGCCAGGGAGCGTCCGTGGCGAGCCTACGCGCATCGTGCGCGACTGGACGTTCCACACCGCTGCCGACAACACGCACACCGCTACTGGCACGTGGGGTGGAGGGAGCGGATGGACTGGACAACCCGTCTACGTGAACTGGGCGGAAGCAAACACGCAAAGCGAGCAAACGCCTCGCGGCGGGCAAGAAATCATCGTGGGCTCGCTCTGTGGACAAGTGTATTTCATCGACTACACCACCGGGCAGGCCTCGCGCCCGCCGCTCAACGCGGGAAACCCCGTGAAAGGGAGCGTCAGCCTCGACCCCTCGCTCAGCGGCGCGCTCTATGTGGGACAGGGCATTCCGGCTCACCCACCCATCGGACACCAGGCCTTCGACATCGACAAAGCAGAGCGCACATTCTTCTACGGCCCTGACCCCAAGGCACAACGCGGGTGGGGTGCCTTCGACTCATCGCCCATTGCCGCCGGACAATTTCTGTTTTGGCCCGGAGAAAACGGCACCATTTATAAATACATCCGCACACCCGACGGACCGCCACGCATTCACACCAAACTGCGCTACCACGTGCGCGGAATGGGAGCGGCAGGCGTGGAGAGCAGCATGGCCGTGTGCAGAAACTACGGATACTTCGGAGATAACCACGGAAATATCGTCTGCATCAACCTCAACAACATGAGGCCCGTATGGAGATACGACAACCACGACGACATCGACGCCACAATCGTCTGCGAAATAGACACGGCAACGAGCGTTCCCTACATCTACGCGGGCTGCGAAGTGGACCGACAAGGGAGCCATGGCAACTGCCACATCGTGAAACTCAACGGGATGAACGGCGAACAAATATGGGAAGCGCAAATACCGTGCAACCAACTCAAAACGGGGGACAAACACTTCGACGGCGGACTGTATGGCACACCCCTACTCGGACACGGCGACTGCGAGGAAATGCTCTTTGCCAGCATCTGCCAGCCAGGCGACAGCAAACATGCCGTCTTTATGGCAATCAATAGGGCCACGGGCGAAATCATCTACCGCACACCGCTCGACTTTTTCGCATGGAGCAGCCCCGTGCCGTTCTATAACGAACACGGCACACTCTATATCGTCACTGCCGACAGCGCGGGCAGACTATATCTGATCCGCGCCAAAACGGGAGAAATCATCTATAAAGAAGTGCTCGGTAACAACTTCGAAAGCACCCCCGTACCCGTTGGCAACACCCTTGTTGTCGGCTCACGCGGGCAGGAAATCCATCGTTTCCACATTGAATAACCTCCCTCCGGGGAGCGCGGGCGTGACGCCCGCGCTCCCAGGGAAG
>JAFSWM010000066.1 GCA_017444485.1 Bacteroidaceae bacterium
ACATGTTGGTCACGAAGTGTGCCTGCCAAGCCACCTCCACGATGAAGCGCACGGCCAGACGGGTGTCTTTGTTGGCGCCGCAGAAGGCATCCACCACGATGAGTTCCTTGCCGGAGAGTTCCTTCTTGGCAATGTCTTTCACGGTGGCCCATACCTCTTCGCTCATGGGGTGGTTGTCGTTCTTGTACTCGTCGGTGGTCCACCACACGTTGTTCTTGGAGTTCTCGTCCATCACGATGTACTTGTCCTTGGGGGAGCGTCCGGTGTAGATACCAGTCATCACGTTCACCGCGCCGAGTTCTGTAACCTGGCCCTTGTCAAAGCCTTCGAGGCCGGGCTTGGTCTCCATCTCGAAGAGTTGTTCGTAACTGGGGTTGTGGGCAATCACCGTTGCGCCGGCGATGCCATACTTGGTCAAATCGATGTTTGCCATGCGTTTGGATTTTGGGTTATTTAGTGTTTGTGTTCTCCTTGTGGTGCGCTTTGCCGGCCTCTCGCCGTAAAGCGTGGCAAAAATACGAAAAACGAATGTACGGGAAAGGTTTTCGTAAAATAGTTTCTCGCTTAACGGTTTTTTCGTCGCTGCGCTGCATTTTCGGAAAGCAGATTTGGCAAAAGCCGTTTGTTACTGCATGGTGCGAGAAAGGGGCGCAAAGGCTTACGTTTGTGCAATGCCTTTGTGCCCCTTGCTGTACGAAACGTGCAGAGTAGCCTATGCTATCGGCGCTTATTCGTCAAGGTCCATGGCGAGGCGCAGGCCGAGGATGTTCAGACCGTCGGCTGCAGGGTCGGAGGTGGCGCGATAGGTGGTGCGACACTTTTCGGGCGGGAATGCCCAGCAGCCACCACGCACGATGCGCGACGAGCCAGACTGCGGGCCGAGCGGGTTGAAGACGGCGGCGGAAGAAGGGTTGGCGGCGGAAGAAGTGGAATAGTAGTCTGACGCATACCAGTCGGAACACCACTCAAAGACGTTGCCGGTCATGTCGAAGAGGCCGAGTTCGTTGGGCTGCTTCTTGCCTACAGGATGCACGTCGTTCCCGCTGTTCTTGTCGTACCAGGCCACTTCGTTGATGTTGTTGCTGCCCGCATAGCGGTAGCGCTTGGATTGCTGCCCACCGCGTGCAGCATATTCCCATTCGGCCTCCGTAGGCAGACGGAACACGTGCCCGTTTTGGCGGATAGCGGGGTGCTGGTTGAGTTTTTGGATGAACGTATGCGCGTCTTTCCATGACACGTTGTAGACGGGTGTCTGCGGGTCTTCACCTGGGTCGGCAGGATTGCTGCCCATAACGGCAACCCAAAGTTCCTGGGTGACCTCGTAGCGCCCGATGGCAAAAGAGGAGAGCCTGACGTTGTGCGGGGGAAGTTCATCGTCGTCGGCCACACCGTCTTGTTCTTGCGCCGCACCCATCACGAAGGTGCCGCCCTCCACCTTTTTCATCGATATCTTGGGCAGGCCGGCGAGAGCGACGGTAATGTTGCCCTCGGCGTCAGCAGTGATTGCTGACGAAGCGGGCGGATTTTCTGCCAGGGTAGCCGACAAGCACGTCAGCCACAGTGCGGCAAGCAGGGTAAGCGCGTTTTTCATCGGTGAGTAAAGGTTTTGAGGTTTAGGATTTGGGACGCGGTATGTAGTCAAGGGCCAGTTACAAATCTACTGCCAGGCGGAAGCCCAGGTCGCTGGCACGGTAGGTGGCGGTGTCGGCGCGGCGGGCGGTGATGCGGATGTCGCGCAGCGCGCTGCGGTAGTTTCCACCACGATGCACGTACACGGCATTGCCCTCGGTCATACAGGGGTTTTCTTGAGGTAGGGACAGGTACTCAGTGTTTTTGTCTTGTACCCATTCAGAGACATTGCCCGACATGTCGTAAACGTCGAACGGCTCACTGATATACGCTTTCTTGCCCACTTCATGGACGCTGCCCGTGCTGTTTGCACCATACCAGGCTACTGCAGCTGCATCGTTGCTGCCAGCGTAGATAAAGTTGTTCCAACTTGAACCGCCGCGTGCAGCATATTCCCATTCGGCTTCGGTGGGGAGGCGGAAGGTGAGACCTTGTTCGCGGGTGGTAGGGAGGGCGTTGTAGCGACGCAGAAATTCCTGGCAGTCGTTCCAACTCACATTCGTGACAGGATACTGCTCGCCCTTGATGAACGAGGGATTGTTGCCCATGACGGCTTCCCAAAGTTCTTGTGTCACTTCTGTCTTTGCTATGGCGTATTTCTTGAGCGTGACTCGGTGCACGGGAAACTCGTTTCCGTAAGCATCGGGAGTGTTTTCTGCCGCACCCATATTGAACGAGCCGGCTTCCACCTTCTTGAGGTAAATAAGGGGAACATCCTTACTGGCGGCGATAAGAATGGTGCCGTCATTGAAGTGGCTGACGGGAGCGCTGTCGCCGTGGTGGAAGGAGAGGGCGGAGAAGGCCAAAACGCTACCCAAAAGGAGAGGCATGATGGGCGAGAGGAAAGTCTTCATAGAGTTATAGAGAAAGAATAATGAGGGTTAGTCAATAACGGCCGCACGTTTACTTGGTGTCGTAGGCTTAGAAGGTGTTGATGATGTGCTGCCCCCGCTTCTTCCAGAATTTCTGGTGCTGCTGCCTCGGGTGTTGCGGGGTGTGGTATATCGCGTGGCTGTCTGTTGTTGTGCAGCAGCCCGCTGGGCTGCTTGTTGTTGTCGCAGCCGTTCTTGTTCGGCCTGAATGCGCTGTTGTTCGGCCAGTTGCTCTGCTTTCTGGATGGAATCTTGACGTGCGGCCAGGGCTGCGGCAGCGTCGGCCTCGGCCTGGTGCTCGGCACTGTCGGCCTTGGCGATGCTGTCGGCACGCAGACTGTCGGCCAGGGCAGTCGTTGGCTGCTCGGCGGGTGTCTCATTGTCGTCCCCACCGAAGAACTTGAATCCGCCAAAAACGAGAAGCAGGGCCACCACAGCGGCTGCAACGAACACACCGATGCGTTTCTTGCCTGTTTCTTCTTCCGCGGTCTCTTGCTTGGACTGAGCGGGGGCTTTGCCTTTCGCAGCGTCGCCATCCTTTCCTTTCACGGCTACTTTGTTGGGCTGGTTCTTGCCCTTGCCGCCTTTGCCTTCGGCTGGTTTGACTACAACGGGCTTCTTGCCAGAGTCCTTGCTCGTCTCGGTGGTGTCGGCGGCGCTGGTGGCCTTGGGCGACAGGACAATCTTTGTCTCGGCGGTGACAGGCTCAGCGATTTTCTTCTTTTTGCTGGGCACCTCTGCGCCGCGTATCACGGCGAGCAGTTCGGGGGCGCTCTGCGGACGCATGGCACGCTGGGGGCGCATCATCCATACAACGAGTTTGCGCGTATGCTCCGAGATCTCATCGGGGAAGTCGAAGGCGTCCTCTTCGTCCTCAAGAATGTCCGACATGCTCGGCGGGGACTGCAGGGTGAGCAGGTTATAGAGCGTGCCGCCCACGGCATAGAAGTCGGTCCAGGGGCCGATGTTCTTGCCCAACTGGTTCACCTGCTCACTCGGTGCGTAGCCAGGGGTGTAGCAGAAGCCGCTCGTGGAGACGCTGATGGCGGAGTTCTTACCGGCCACCACTTGCTTGCTGGCGCCAAAGTCGATGAGTTTGGCGTTGCCGTCCTTGTCGAGCATGATGTTACCGGGCTTGATGTCCATGTGGTACATCTGCTGCGCGTGCACCACGCCGAGGGCATCCACCACTTTCTCAATGATACTCAGCGCCTGCTCCTCCGTGTAGGCGCACTGCTCTTTCTTGAGGATTTCGCTGAGGCTCTTGCCATCAATGAAATCCATCACATAGTATGCTGTGCCGTTCTCTTCGAAGCGGTCGTGCACGCCCACTATGTTGGGGTGCTTGAGCAAGCGCAGGCGTTTAGCCTCGCGCCAAAACTTCTCCTTTTGTTCCTCAAATTGGTTCTTGTTCGTCTCGTTGCTGACGGATATGGAGAGGCTGTTGCTGTCGCGTTCGTTGATGCCACGGATAAAGAACTCCTTGACCACAACGATTTCGTTGTCGAATGTGGTGTCGGTGGCGATGTAGGTGTTGCCGAAGCCGCCGCTGGAGAGATACTTCTCTATGCGGTACTTGCCCCCGTGCAGGAGCGTACCTACCTGAAGCATCGACTTCATCAATATCTTTGAATCTGTCATATAGGGTCTTGACGTTGGTCTATAAATTCTTGTCCTTCTTATTTATTAGGTTGCGGATGTTTTCTTCGGATATATTGCTGTTTGCAGGTGTGCTATCAGAATAAGACTGACTAATGTTGTTGAGCGTATTCCCTTGTTCTGCCGCGTCTATCTTTTGCAGTTCCGCCTTTGCCTCAGGAATGTGGCAGGCTTCTGCAATGAGGAGGTGCTCACGGGCTTTTTTCGTGTTCTTCTCATAGCCGCAATACGCGTTGGCGTAACACACGCCGATGTACCAGGCCGCGTAGCCCGCTGACAGCGAGTCGGTGGCGATACCTTCCAAAGCGGTTCCCAAGTACTGCTTGACACGGGCGTGCGTGTTTGCATACTTACTGTTATAGTAGTAAATGCCCAAGGCCAGGTTGGCGCCAGGATGTTTTTGCCAGGCGGCCTGCTCGTAATAGAAGCGCATGGCTGCGGTATCCTTCTTCTCTGCAGGAGTCTTCAGTTCTATGCACAGGGCATAGCGGTAGCGGGACTCTACAAACAGTTCAGGGTCGTCAAGATAGGGGATGCTGTCGAACAGTTTGCTATAGAGCCCCTTGGCTTTTTCCACGTCGCGCACGAAGCCGCCGTATCCGAACTCGTAGCACCAGGCCTCACCGAAGACGTCCTTAGGCTCGGCTGTGGCTGCTTTGTAGAAATACTGGTGGGCGACGGAGTCCTTTGATTCGGGAATGCTCTTGTTGCGCAGGAAGAAGGCGGCTTTGCGGTATGCCATCGGGGTGGCTTCCTCGTCAGCCCATTTCATCTTGTACCTTCTTGCCGCGTCTCTATCTGTCTCTCGGAGTTCTTCTGACATCTTGAGGTAGAACGCCGACAGTCGCTTGTGCGCATCGGCATGGCCGGCTTCTTTGGCCAACCGCCAATAATGCTCAATAGAATCCCTGCAGCCGTCTGCTTTTTCAAGGCTGTCTGCCATCTGGAAGCAGGCCTCGCCGTCATTGGGGGCTTGCGCCCACACCCGCGGGAAGCCCATCGCAAAGCCGATTGCTAAGAGTGCAAACAAGAAACGTTTCATTCGTGGAAGTATGGTTTGTTGGGTTAGTTCTGAGTAGTCTCTTATTGCCTACTGGGTGCGGTCGGAGGCGTTTGTCTTCCCGAGGACGATGTGGTTGACGTAGGAGTGCTGGGGGCGGAAGTTTGCTGCTGTTGCTGTGTTTGTGGCGGAGTTGTGCTTGTTCCTGTAGGTTTACCAGATTCTAAAGTGGGCTTATCTCCTCCATTGCCATTTGAAGCGTTAGATCCTGATGAGGACCGCCCTGATGGCGTAGGGGTTCTTTGATTCTGCTCTTGCTGTGGTTGTGTGGTCGTAGAATTTTGTGTCGGCTTAGATGGTGTGGAGGACGATGTGGAACTTGAACTTGAACTGCGGGTGGCATTGCCTTGCGCATTCGGACGGGAAATGGCATTTTCCACTTCGTTCGGTATGCTGGGAGTTGGCCTGTTGAGGGGTGTTTCCACACCTGTGCCACCTGACGAATGGGTGCTTCTTACTGGTTCCACGGTGGGGGTTTCCTCGGCAGAAGAGGTGCTGGAGCCTTTATCACTGAGGAAGTAGTATGCAATGCACCCTATGGCCACCATAAACATGATGCCGAGTGCCACACCGAGTAGCGCGCTGCTTTTGTTTGACGATGCAGTTTTGGGTGCTGCCTCGTGCTTGCTGTGATTCACCGCGAGCGTTTGCGAAGGCATAGCCTCCACATAGTTTTGCACGCGCCTGCCGCCTGGCCGAGGAGAAATGGAGGCAGCGGGAGCCGGAGTGGGCTCTGGCTTATGCTCCGGAGCAGGTGTTGGCGGCGGTGCGACTGCTTGGGCTTGTTCGGGTGCAGGACCGCTGACGAGGGAGATGTCATCGTAGTTGCGCGGCACGATGTTTATGGCGTTGCAACGGCTGGTGTCTTCGTCGTGAAGCAGTGCCTTGTCGCCCTCTTCGGCAGCCACGGAGGCTACTTTCAGCAGGTAGGCCGTGTGGTTGTCTTTGTTCTCAATAGTCCTGTCGAGCAGTATTTGTATCTTGTCCGCGTCGGGCATATCGGCTGAAACGATCTGTACCAGTTCGTCGTCTTCCATCACTTCGAGCATGCCGTCTGAGCAGAGGTAGAAATAGTCTCCTGGCATCACGTCGGTGGTGTGAGCGATGGATAGTTCCACACGGTTTTCTTCCCCGGGCATCAGTGCGCGTGTGATGATGTTCTTCCGGCGGTCGGTCTTCATCTCCTCGTAGGTGATCTCGCCGGCCTGGTACATGTCGTACACCAACGAGTGGTCGCGCGACTTATAAAGCGGCATGGTTTGCCCTGGGCGTATGTGGTAGATGCGACTGTCGCCGGCGTGTGCCATCGTGACACCTCCTTTATGGAAGCACACCAGGGTGAGGGTGGTGCCCATCTTCTTGAACGCGCCATCGTCGGCAGCATCAAGTTTGGTGTAGGCATAGGCCAGTGCTCCTGTGAGCACGCTGTCGTCCACGATGTCAGTATAGACAGCCTTGGCCGAGAAATACTCATCGAAGGCGCGGCACACGGTGCCGCTGGCCACTTCGCCGCCGGAATGGCCGCCCATGCCATCGCAGACGAGGAACAGGCGTGTCTCGGCTGTTGCCATGTTGTCTGCCGGCAGGAGACTGTCTTCCTGGTTGTCCCTTTGCCCTATGTGATGAATGAAGTGAGGTTCGTGAAGTTGGATTTTCATATCTTAGAAGGAACTTATTGTTGTTTTGACGAATAGGTAAAACGTGTGTTGTGTGCCACAATGGAACTGTTGTCGCGTAGCACGATCTCGTCCCCGTACATCACGGGCAGGTTGTCCACGAATGTGGGACTGACTCCTTGCTTGTGCAGGGTTAAGGTGACGAGGAACGACTCGTCGGTGCGCTTGCGGACATTGATGTCAAAATGCTCTTTCGACACCCCTTTGTCAGCGGGGAATTGGTGCTGAGCGTTGGATGCCGGCGAGAGCCTTCCGCAGGAGTTCTTCCCCTCGTGGAGCAGGCTGGCCATGCCGTTGCAGAAGAGTGTGCCAGGTGTGAGCGGCCAGCGGGTGGTGGGGGGCAGGACGGTGGCGGTGGACTTGGGCTTAGCGACCATTTCTGTTTTGGCCTCCACTGCTTCGTGGAATTTCACGGAGAGACGCTGGTGACACTTGGGGCATTCGATGAGTATCTGCGGGAGATTCTTGCTGTTGCTCACCGTCAGCCGCGTGTCGCAACTCGGGCAGCGCACGTTTTTCTTGTCCTGGTAGATGATTTCCGGACTATTAGGCATAAGGGGCTACGTTTTGGAATTTAGGAAAGGGGGTGTGGCTTCCCCGCCCAGGGTTTCAGCCTTTGGCGGGAACGATGAAACTGACGCGCAGGGGCTTTTGGCAGGCGGGACACTCAAACTGCCGATAGGGCTTGTCGGCACGATTGTGCACCCGCAACACACTGCCGCAGCCAGGGCACTGTACGCGAACTTTGTCGAGGAGAGGGGGATTGAATTTTACCATGAGGCGCGTGCTGCATTTGGGGCAGGCAAAGCGCTTGACGGGTTCGTTCTTGTTGTTTGCCACTTCAAGCACCGTGTTGCACTTGGGGCAGGCCACTCTTTTTGTCTCCATGTGGTTATAGATGGTTTTTGTGGTTTAACAAATGTATGAAAAGCGTTTTTTTATCTGACACCTTTGCGCCCGGCCGTCCTTCAATGGGGCGTGCCGGGTGTGGTGTTCGGACTTGGTGGGTGTGTCAGTAGCGGAGCACCACCATGTTCTTGGGGAAGTTGCCCCACATCACGGGATGCTGCTGATGTCCGCCGGCACGGTCGCGGGCGTAGTCAGCCACATTCTTGCTGACGTAGTTGAATAGTTCCACAGCACTGATGGCACGGTCGTGGTTGATGTCCGCTGCGCCACGCATGGCTTTTTCCAAGAAGTAGGCGAACAGGCCGTGCTTGAGTCCCGGGGTTTCAAGCGAGGTCTCGTTGGTGCGAGAGGAGAGGAAGAGCATGATGTTCTTTGCCGACTGCTGACGTTGGGCGGTGTTGGTACGCGCTTTGCCAGCGTAGCAGGCGTCAGCGAAGATACACTTCGTTTTGGCTTTGCTCCTTTTCATTATTGCGTAGATGCGCTCGTATTTGAGATTCCCGTCGTAGGCGCAGAAAGCCCCTTTCTGTCCGTGTCCGCTGAAGAAGAGGATGATGACATCGCGCTCGGTGGCCTTGCTGAAAAGGTCGCTGATGTTGGCCAGGATGTTGTTTATCGTGGCGCGTTGGTTCAACACCAGTCGAGCTGTGGCGTGTGCGCTATTGGCATAGACCTGCGCGATGCTGCGTGCGTCGGCGTCGCAGAAGTTGAGGTCGTTGATAGTGCCGGGATAGTCGGCCACACCTACGGCCACGATGTAAATGTGGCCGCCGCTGGCCTGCGTAGGAAGCAGGCGCGTCCCGGCCTGTGCGGTAAGCGCGCAGGTCAGGACGCAGAGCAACATGAGGGAAATGGTTTTCTTCATACTTGCTTGATTGTTTTGTGCCGCAGTCTTTCAAGCCTATTTTGGCGGCACGGGGATGATCCGGTTCGGGAGATGTTCAGGCCATCATATCAACGTTGGCGTCGTTGATGAAGTCGTCCATGCCGTCGGAGGAGGCGTTGTCGGCCACATAGACTTCGGGGTCGTCGAAGGAGACGGGGTCGTCAGCCGGCATGTCGTCGGTGTTCTCAGCGGTGTAGAGGCCGTCGTTTTCATATTCGCCGCTTACTTCAGGATCGTCAAAGGTGACGGGGTCGGTCTCTACCACTTGTACGTTCTCGGCGCCGGGCTCTTCGATGTCTACAAACATGTCGTCGCTTTCGCCATTGCCATCTTCAACGTATCCGCCGTCGCGACTTACAATCACGATTTCGTCGTCGTCGAACTGTCCGTTGTCGTTGTAGTCAATGCCGTACATGTCCACTTCGCCATCGTGGTCGGTATCAACGAACATCCCATAGTGTCCGTCCACCTCGGCGTCTACCACGTCCACCATCTCGCCTTCCATCTCCACGGTGCGGCTGCCGATGATGCGTACACCATCGTCTCCGTCAGTCCCTTCACTCTGCACAGTTTCATAGTTTGCCACGTTCTCGTTGGGATCTACTTCGCCGGTGGTGTGCCCACCTGCTGCTGCGGCATGTCCACCTTGAGCGCCTTGCGCTGCGGGTGCGTGTTCGGGTGCGGGGCCGTGGGGGTGGTGATGGTCGTGATGATAGTGATGCACCTCGTGTACTTCATGTACGGTGGTGGAAGCGGGCTGAGCGGATTGGCTTGCACCGCCGCCATATTGACTCATGGCCTCGTCGGTGAAGGCTGCGCGGTCTTCCGGACTCATCGCTGCCCATTCGTCCTGCGTGTAGGTGCCATAGACACCACCGCGCCATACGAATACGCCACCAGGGCCTACTTGATTGCGTGCTGCCTCGAAGGCGTCGGCAAAGGACATGTTGTCGTTCACGGAGGCCATCTGCATGCTGTCGCCTTGTTCGGCGGTGGCGTCCTGTATGTGGTCGCCGAGGCTTTCTTCGCTGCCGGCGATGGCTTCGCCTGCGAACATCATGCCTGCGCCGAGTGCGCCGCCACCCACAACGCCTGCTCCAACCTTGGCGGCCAGGTTGCCTTTGCCTTTCTTGGCCTCTTCGGGAATGGGCTGCTCGTAGCCGGGCTCCTGATAGGGTTCCGTTGGATCATACTGGGGCTGCTGGCCCATATAACCGTTGTTCTGGTTCATGTTGGTGAAAACGGTGCTGTCGTCGTTGTAAGGTTTCATAGTTGTGATGTGTTTAGGAGTTAGATTTGTTGTTTGACACTGCAAAAGTAGTGAGGGCTACCGCCCGTTTCCAAATGTTTTTCTGGTTTCGGTATGAAATGCGGGGTTTTCGGTATGAAATGTTCGCGGGGCGGCGGTTATTCCACTTTTTGCGTGTCTTGGCTGTCAATGGGTGGGAACTTTGCCCGTTGTCTGTGATCTGCGTCCTATTATATATAATATGGAGTGTGCCGTCTTTGTTTTAGGCGAGCATGTCCACGTTGGCGTCGTTCACGAAGTCGTTCATCCCGTCGTCGGAGGGAACGTCGGCCACGTAGGGTTCGGGATCGGAGCCGCCGTTGTCCACCACGTCGTTGGCGGGGTCGTATTCGGGGAGTACTTCGTCGTACTGGGGCGTGTCTGTGCCTGTGTTTTCGGCAACCACCACGTCGTTGTCGCCTCCGATAACAAGTTCGTCATTACCTTCCATGCTCACGTTCTCTGCCACGAGGGTATCGTTCTCGTTGCCTTGGGGCAGTTCGTCGTGAGCCACCATGATGCCGTCGGTATCGGTAACTTCTCCGGTAACCTCTTGTGCGGCTAGAATTGTGCCTTCGTTGCTGGCATCGGGAACGTCGGTGTTGAGAGCTGTGAGCGGCGCGATGTCAGCGTTTTCAGGCACGTCGTGTACTTGTACGAAGTGGCCGGTCTCTTCGTTCCATTCCACGTGCTCGGCTCCAGAGAGATAGGTTAGACCTTCTTCGGGATGATCGCGGAGGTATTCCACGTCGTATTGTCCGTCGAGGTTCACGTCGAGTTGCACGTGCATCTGTCCGTCGTCGGCCAGATAGTCGTGACGATAAACCACGTCGCCGTTAGGCAGGCGCACGAAGCGTCCTTCGTCCTGGTTGACGTAATCGTTGTCATTGGCGGGCTTTGCATCGTGGTGTACCTCTTGCGTATGGCGTACCACATGCACGGGCTGTGCGGGTTCTGCTTGCGTGTCGGTGGCTTCCACTACGGGTTGTGCTTCACCTTCTCCCGAACTGAGAATCCAGGCTGCGATTGCGCCAACGGCAAGTCCGGCTCCTGCGCCTCCGGCCACATAGCCGACGTTGCTATTCTTTTCGCTGTTCTTCACGTTGTCTTGTGCTGCATTGTTTTCGGCAGTTGCTTCAAACGTGGGCTGCTCGGGCTGAGCATACATGGTGCTGTCGTTGTAAGTCTCCATGGTTTTACAAGTTTTTTTGGTTGGGTTAGAATTTCTGTTTGACACTGCAAAAGTATGCCGCGCCGCCTGGCGTTTCCAAATGTTTTGTCGCTTTCGGTACGAAATGGCGGGGTTTCGGTATGAAATACTTATGCAGACTATGGTGCGGGCGGGAATTGGCTTGTTTTTAGGTGATGAAGCGCGATTTACAGTTCTGGCAATTGTGGCGAGCTGCAAGCATGGCATAGTCTATGTTGCCGAAAGGTGTGCGACAGTCGGGATTGGGACAGACATAGCGCGCCATAAACTCCCTCTTGAGTTGATCCAGCATGATGGGGTATTTCTCCGCGTCTTTGTTGCCGGTGATGAAGAAGTAGATGGTGGCGATGATGCCCAGGAGCATGAACACAGCAACGATAATTCCTTTTGTAGTGTCGGGCAGGCCGGGTATTACAAGCGGGAGCACGGCTCCCAGTACACCGCCGGTCATGGTGAACGCGGGAAGCAATCGGGCTTTTTGCTGCGCCTTGTTTCGTTCTATGTTGATCTCGCGCTGACGGTTCTGATACTCTTCCCAGACGTACTTTAGCGGTCTGATGTCTACGTATTGGGGGATGAGGCCAGCCTTTTTGATGGCTCCCCAGTCCAGTTGTTGGCGGTCGGTGCCCATATAGATGTTGTCGCCGAAGAGCACATGGTAGCGCACCACGGGCACGTCCCTCACATAGGTGACGTTCGACGCGTTGAGGTTAGTGAGGATAAAATGCGTGCCGTCCTCACTTTCTAACGAGAGGTGGTCCTTGCTCACCATCGGCGAGAGGCCCTGTGTGCCTTTCACCACTTGCAGCCTGCCGCCGTCCACGCTGGCTTTCAGACATCCGCTGGCTGGGTCGCGGCCTATTACTATCTTCATCTTTATACTATAAACGTTAAGGGTATGTTGGTCGGGGAGTGCTTATCTCTTCACTTGCAGCATCAGTTCGCGGAGCCGTTTGAGTGCTTCCTTGCTGATGGAAAGTTGGAACACGAAGTGGTCGTTGTCGCTCAGCAGCAGGCTCTGGTTGCGCAGGTTGATGCGGTAGATGTATTCCAAGTTCACGATGTAGCGCTTGCCGATGCGCACAAAGCGCTGGGCCATCTCGCCGGTTTGCTTGGCCAGGAACTGCTCCATGGCGGCGAGGTTCATCGAGACGGTGGCTTTGAGTTTGTTCACGGTGACCACTTCGGTGAAGTTGGCGGCGGCCTCTATGTACACTACCTTTGCCAAGTCCACGCGAAGCAGTTCGTCGCGTCCGTTGAAGTAAACAAGGTTTGTGGAGGGCATGACTGTTGGTTTCTACAGGTTCATAGCAGGAAGCACTGCGCTCGTCCCCGTTCTTTCGAACGTGGCTTGCTCGTGCACCACACATTTAAGCGCAGCAAATTTAACAATTTTTTGATAGTTTGGCCTCTTGCGGGCCTTTTTTGTCGCTTTTCCCAATTTTTTTTGGATTTGGAGTTTGTTTGTGCCGCTTTTTGGGGCGATTGTTTTCGGCAATACGGCGGCTTTTGTATTTTTGCTGTTGCCGCATCGGGCGGACGTTCTTATGAAAATCCTTTACGCTATTTACCAGGTCTGCATCGCAGTCCCCATCATCCTTCTGGCCACCGTCTTGGCCGCCCTGTGCACGTCGGTAGGTTGTCTGCTCGGCGACGCGCACTTTTGGGGCTATTGGCCCGGGCGACTTTGGAGCCGCGTCATCATTACCGTGTTGCTACTCCCCGTCAAGGTTGAAGGCCGCGAGCACTTGGAGAAAGGCCGCAGTTATGTCTTTGTGGCCAACCACCAAGGTGCGTTCGACATTTTCCTTATCTACGGCTATCTGGGCCGCAACTTCAAGTGGATGATGAAGCGCGGGCTTCGCACCATCCCGTTGGTGGGCTATGCTTGCGAGAAGGCGGGGCATATCTTCGTGGACAAACGTGGGGCGAAAGCCGTGGAACGCACCATAGAGTCGGCACGCGCCACACTGCGCGACGGCATGTCGCTCTGCGTGTTCCCTGAGGGTGCTCGCACGTTCACTGGACACATGGGCGTGTTCCGCCGCGGCGCTTTCTCGTTGGCTCACGACATCGGCCTGCAGGTGGTGCCCATGACCATCGACGGCAGTTTTGATGTGCTGCCGCGTATGCGGGGCGTTTCCCTCGTCAAGCATCATACGTTGCGCCTGGTCATCCATCCGCCCGTGCCGTCCGACGATATCAAGACTTGCACCGACAGCGCTTACGAAACGATTATGGCCGCCTTGCCCGAGAGGCATCGCGGGTTTGTGGAAAACGAAGACCAATAAACCCTTCCCGACCGCGCGAATGGTTCCTGGCCGCTCACCCATCTTCCTGCTTATGAATCTACTCTCCCTCCCCCCCAACGGTGTCCCCCATTTTCATGCGCTCACGGGCCTCGCGCCCGAGGAGTGGTTCTGTGCCAACGACCCCGTGGGCCACAAACTCGGTTCTGGCGGCGGCACAGCCTGGTTGCTTGCTGCTGCCCATGCCTCCGCAGCCACCGGCGAGCCGTTTGACAAGTGGTTGGCGACGGAGCAGCGCGTGCTGATCCATGCCGGCGGGCAGAGCCGTCGCTTGCCGTGCTACGCCCCGTCGGGCAAGGCTCTCACCCCGATACCCGTGTTTCGTTGGGAGAGCGGGCAGCGCATCGACCAGACGTTGCTCGACACGCAGATGCCGCTCTATCGCCGCATTCTGACCAAGGCACCGCGTGGGCTGAACACCCTGGTGGTCAGCGGCGACGTATTCCTCCGCGCCACCGGCACGTTGCAGCCCATTCCAGCCGATGCCGACGTGGTGTGCTACGGCCTCTGGGCAGATCCGCAGACCGCTGCCGGACACGGCGTGTTCCTGCTGCGTCGGGGCGGCGACGGCGGGCTCGACTTTATGCTTCAGAAACCCTCCACCGAGGAGCAGCGGCGATATGTCTCCACCCACTATCTGATGATGGACGTGGGGCTGTGGTTGCTGTCCGACCGTGCCGTGGAACGCCTGATGACGAAGAGCGTCAAGACAGGGGGCTCTGCCACCGTGGCCGACGATATGCTCGCCTACGACTTTTACAGTGACTTTGGCGGTGCGCTTGGCGACAACCCCGTAAAGCCCGATGCCGACCTCTCTGACCTCAAGACCGTGGTGCTGCCGCTCCCTGGGGGCGAGTTCTATCATTTCGGCACCGTGCCCGAACTCCTTGCCTCGGCAATGGAAATCCAAAACCTGGTGCGCGACCAGCGGCTCATTATCCAGCAGAACGTGAAGCGCCACCCCTCGCTCTTCACGCAGAACGCGCTGATAGGACGCCATGCCGGACCCGATAACCGCTATGTGTGGGTGGAGAACGCCTGCGTAGGCCCGCGCTGGACCTATACCCACCATAACGTCATCACGGGCGTGCCGAAGAACGACTGGGCGCTGCATCTCGAACCAGAGGTGTGCCTTGACGTGGTGCCGGTGGGAGAGGCGTCCTATGTTCTGCGTCCCTACGGCTACTACGACAAGTTCCGTGGCAGCACAGAAGCCTCTTTCCTCGGCACGCCCTTCGGCGAGTGGCTCGCCGCCCGCGGCCTTACTGCCGCCGACATCGCGGGCAGCGAGGACCTGCAGGGTGCAGCACTTTTCCCCGTGCTTCCCGACCTTGACGCCCTGCCGCGCTGGTTTGAATACTTGACGGGCGAGGGCGATCCGTCGCAGCGCGAGGCCTATCTCGCCCTGCCGCGCTTCAGTGCAGAACGTCTCAGTGCGGAGGCTAACCTGCCCCGTCTCTTTGCCCAACGCCGAGACTACATGAGGCATAACCTGCCCACGCTGGCCGAGAACTGGGCGAAGAGCGTGTTCTATCAGACCAACCTGGCCGACATGGCCAATAAGTTTGCCGAAGCGCAGATACCCCTGCCTGCTCCCTTGCCTGCCGATGCCCCTCTGATGACAAGGATTCACGACGCGATGTTTCGCGCCGAGACGCGTCGCCAGACGGGTGCTGACGGGAGCGAGGACGAGCGGCGGGCTTTCGCTTTGCTGGCCGAGGGGCTTACCGCTGAGGTGAGACGCACCCCGGCCACACCGCGCCTCAGCGTGTTTGACGATCAGATCGTTTGGGGCAGAAGTCCCGTGCGCATCGACCTGGCCGGTGGATGGACCGACACGCCACCCTATTCCCTCACCCGTGGCGGCAACGTCATCAATCTGGCCATAGAACTCAACGGCCAGCCCCCCTTGCAGGTGTACGTGAAACCCTGCAAGGACCCCGTAGTGGTGTGTCGCAGCATCGACCTCGGCGCCTCGGAGCGCAGTAGTACCTACGACGAACTGGCCGACTTCCGGCGCGTCGGCTCGCCCTTCTCCATTCCCAAGGCCGCACTGGCGCTCTGTGGCTTCCTACCAGGCTTCGGCACGGAGACGTTCCCCACGCTCGAGGAACAACTGCGGGCCTTTGGCGCCGGCATCGAAATCACCCTGCTCTCAGCCATACCGGCGGGCAGCGGTTTAGGCACCAGCAGCATACTGGCCGCCACTGTGCTGGGTGCGCTCAGCGATTTTTGCGCCCTCGGATGGGACGCCACCGAGGTGTGTCGTCGTGTGCTGACACTCGAACAGATGCTCACCACCGGTGGCGGGTGGCAAGACCAATATGGCGGCTATCTGCCAGGCCTCAAACTCTTGCAGACGGAGGCGGGCTTCAGCCAGGTGCCCCTGACACGCTGGCTGCCAGAAACCCTATTCACCAACCCCGACACGGCCGCCTGCCACTTGCTCTATTACACCGGCCTGACGCGTACTGCCAAGCACATCCTCGCCGAAATCGTGAGGGGTATGTTCCTCAACAATACCGAGCACCTGCGCCTGCTCTCGGAGATGAAGGAGCACGCGCTGCGCATGTACGACGCCTTGCAGCGGCTCGATTTCGAGGAGTACGGCAGGCTGTTGCGCCGCACTTGGGAGCAGAACCAAGCCCTTGACGCAGGCACCAACCCGCCGCCGGTGGCTCGTATCTGCGAGAAGGTGGACGACCTCTGCCTCGGCTACAAACTCCCCGGCGCGGGCGGCGGCGGATACCTCTATATGGTGGCCAAGGACCCCGATGCGGCAAAACTCATTCGTCGCAGGCTCACCGAAGAACCCACGGCGGCCAATGCGCGCTTCGTGGAGATGGCGGTAAGCGCCACGGGCTTCCAGGTGAGCCGTAGTTGAACGGCACGGCGACAGACCGATACGCCTCTTGGATTTCCGTTCGCTAAATTGTCCAAAACAACATCTCCGTTACTTAAAAGAAACTGCGTTGCAGTTTAAACAAAGTCCGTTGTAGTTTAAACTAGGTCCGTGTGACTTTAAAGTCACACGGAGTGACTTTAAAGTCACACGGACCTAGTTTTGTCTTCTGCAAAATGCTGATTTTAAGCGGCGCCATCGCCTTCCCGAAAATGCGTCTCCGAAGGGTTTTCTTTCGTCGCTCAAAATCCTGCCAAAAACATTGAATTCTATACAAACTTTTTTCTCATGAAAAACCTCATACTCGCATTTATGGCAACTGCTGTATCGCTTACGCTCAGCGCCGAGCGCAACCCCGCCCCCGTATCAGCCCTGCTCGACCGCGTGGGTGGTCCGGGCACGTCGCAACGTTTCATCACCGAGGTGGCTTCAGAACTGGCGGAGAACGGACAGGAGACTTTCGTCATCGGCCAGCGCGAGGGCAAGCCCTACATCGGTGGATCTACCCTCAGCGCCGTGACGACGGGCATCGGCAAGTACCTCAGTCGCCATGCCCATGTGATGATAGCCTGGGACAGGCTCACCGAGCCGCTCGCACAAGCTGAACTCCCGCTGCCGTGCTGCGACGAGGTGTGTACAACCTCGGCACCGCTGCGTTACTATCTCAATTATTGCACCTTCTCCTACACCATGGCTTTCTGGACCTGGGAGCGATGGGAAAAGGAGATCGACTGGATGGCCTTGCATGGCGTGAACATGCCCTTGCAACTCGTGGGCACCGAAACCGTGTGGCGTCGCGTGCTGCCGCGCCTGGGCTATACGGCAGAGGAGACCGCGCGTTTCATCGCCGGACCGGCTTTCCAGGCCTGGTTCCTGATGGGCAACCTTGAGGGATGGGGCGGGCCCAATCCCGAACCTTGGTATGCCGAGCGCGAACGCGTGGCCCAGCAGATACTGCAACGCGAGTGCGAGTTAGGCATGCAGCCTGTGCTGCCAGGCTATGCCGGCATGGTGCCGTCCGACTTCTGCCGCCGCAACGGGCGCGATCGCGACCCGGGAACGTGGTGTGGCTTTCCCCGCCCTGGTTTCCTGCTGCCCACCGACAGCCTGTTTCCCGCCGTGGCGCAGACCTATTATGAAGAACTCGAAAAGGTGATGGGGCGCTCGCAGTTTTATAGCATGGATCTCTTCCACGAGGGCGGCAATACCCAAGGCGTGGACCTCCGTGGCGCATTCCAAGGCACCTACGAAGCCATGCGCCGTGCCGCACCCGATAGTCGCTGGGTGATACAGGCCTGGGGTGAAAACCCGCGCCGCGAATGCCTTGAAGCAGTGCCACATGGCGGACTTGTGGTCCTCGACCTCTTTGCCGACGGCGAGCCACGCTTCCGCAAAGGCTTCCTCGGGCACGACTTCATCTTCTGCATGCTTCACAACTTCGGCGGGCGTATTGGGCTACACGGCAGGTTGCAGCGCACACTGACGGACTATTACGAAGCCGCCGCCACACCAGGATGCGTGGGTATCGGCACAGCGCCGGAGGGCATTGAGACAAACCCCGTGTGCTACGAACTGCTCTACCACAGCGCCTGGGACAGCATCACCGATCTCGATGCCTGGCTCTCGGACTACGCCACCGCGCGCTACGGGGAGCACACGGCCCTGGCTGACAGTGCATGGCGGCTGCTCGCGCGCTCTGTCTATGACTGCCCAGACAATCGCCAAGGCACCAGCGAGCCAGTGGTGTGCGCACGTCCCGCACTCAACGTGTCGCGCGTCTCATCATGGAGCCGGAGTGACCTATACTGGAACCCTGGCGACGTGCGGCGTGCGGCAGCCAGCCTGCTCGCTGCGCGCAAGACGCTAGGAGCAAGCCCCGGATACCGCTACGACGTGGTGGACCTCGTCAGGCAGTGCCTCACCGACGAGGCGCAGGTGAGGCTCAAACAAGTGGCGGAGGCGCGCGAGGCGGGCGGTGAGCCACTACGCACAGCCATGAAAGCCTATCTTGAAATAATCTCCGACCTCGATCGCCTGCTCTCCACGCACACTGCGTTTATGGCCGGCACATGGACGGCAGCGGCACGTCAGGCAGCATTCGACATGGACGGCGGCGGCTCACAAGAGGAACAAGGGCAGTGGCTGCGGCTCTTTGACCACAATGCCCGTCTGCTCATCTCCACCTGGGGACACGAGCATGCGGCCAACGTAGGGCGGCTGCGCGACTATTCAAACCGCGAATGGGGCGGCATGTTGCAAACCTACTACCTGCCACGCTGGAAACGCTATTTCGATGCGCTCGCCGCCAACACCCCCACGCCCGACGACAAGGCGTGGTACACCATGGAGGCAGCATGGGCCGAGGACAACACGCTTGCCTTGCCCGTGAAGCCACAAGGACAACCGGTGAGCACTGCCGCAAGGCTCTTTGCCAAGTATTTCGGTAGCATCTGAGTAGCCGCATAGCACGAAATTCGCAACGAAAACTCCTCACTTCGCGCCCGTTTGTCACACATGGCTGGCAAACGGGCGCGGCAGGTGTGTTAAAAAGTCTTTAACGACTTTCGTGCGGAGAAAGCGGCAGGCGCTTGTGGATAAGATAGTGGAAAAAGAGTCTGTGAACGCAATCGTCTGTTATGAAAATCAGCAAGTTATTCCTTTTTTTCTTTTTGTTTAGACAAAGATTGATTTCGGGTGGAAAAGTAAGGCGGAGATAACAAAAATTGCCGTTTTCGAAAAGTTAAAAGGCTGAAACACAATTTGGAAGGGCTTGGTCGCACCGACTGAGCGCCCTACTTTTGCACCGTCAAACGTCACAGAGGCGCCCCGCCGTGACAGATTTCCTTCCGGAAATACCTTGTTAAGGAACAAGGAGCGGGAGCCAAGGGTCGAAACGGCATTATTTAAATCAACAACGCGTACGTTTCCCTGCCGCTGTGAGAAAAACAACATTATGACAGGTAGAAAAATCTTTTTCGGACTTATCCTGTGTGCATTCGCATTCCTCGGAACCAGCCAGGCCGACGCGCAGACGATGCGCGGCAAGGCATCCTACTACGCTGGCAAGTTCCATGGCCGCCGCACCAGCAGCGGCGAAATCTTCCACAAAGACAGCCTCACCTGTGCGCACCGCACCCTGCCGTTTGGCACCATGCTTCGCGTGCGCAACACGTCGAACGGACGCGAGGTGGTGGTGCGTGTCACCGACCGCGGACCCTTTGCAGCCGGTCGCATCGTGGACCTCTCGCTCGGCGCAGCACGCCAAATCGGTATGGTAGCAGCCGGAGTGACCGGCGTGGAGGTGGAAGTCATTTCCAGCCCGGGACGCAACGGTCAGCGACAGAGCGGCACCGCAGGCACAGGACGATAGTCCGACATCGAGAGCCGACAAACTCCCAAACAGCCAAAAACGGCCTATGTTCAAGCGAGCATAGGCCGTTTTGATTGTGTGGAGAGTGCTGCCAGTTCTGCAAGTCTGTACAATGGGCAGGAGAGTGTCAGACGCAGTGGGCTGAGGGATTGCTTCGGTAGCGTGTCAGTTGAAACCCCAAATCGATTTGAGGAAGGTGGCTTCCGTGCGTTCCTCCACGGCATCAGGCAAGTTGTGAAAGAAGTCTATGCCCGTGAGTTCCTCCAGGCGATCAATGCTGACAAGATAGGCGCCCAGGTCATTGCGCTCGGCAGAGGAATATGCCCGATGTTCTAACCACAAGCCCACAGCATCGTAATTCCCTAAGCGGTAGCGCAAGAAAGCCATGAAGTAGTACTTCGGCACACGCACCACACGCCCGTTATCCCTCACGACATTGCCCATCGTCTGACCATTGGCCACAGTGCCGCCTTTGACTACATAGAGCGTATCGGCGAAGGTGGCGTCGCGACCTTTGGCGCGAAAGCGATTTTCGTAGTCAGCCCAAATGCCCGTGTTGAAAGCGTTCAGTTGGGGGCTGATGTTTGTCATGTAGAAAGTCTGCTGGTTGGCTTCGATACTCCAATAGCGGTCGGCAGACGCGCAGAGGTGGCCACGGTCGTAGCCATTGAAGGACCTGCTACCCACCCAATATTGTGTGGAAAGCAAGGGGTCGTCGGTGAATGGCTCATCAGAGCGCCCAGTGCTGACCTGCCGCGTCACGCCGTCGAAACGGAATGCCACCCAGCGGCTATGCATGGCAGACGGAGCGAACTCCAAGCAATAGTTCATCACCTTGCGGCTGCCATAGTCCGCGTCGTGGGCGATGAAGATGCCGTCACTCTCAGCCAGTTTGGGCACTTCAAGGCGCTTGGGGTAGTCGGATGACGTTTCGCCCCCGTCAACGATGACGATCTGCGGGCTGTCGTCGTCATCGTCGCCGCCGCATGAGATGTTGAGCGTCAAGGCGGCTACGGCCAAGAGGAATAATCGGAAAAGGTCTTTCACGGTTTCGAAAACATTTTTACCAGCCGTGGCTGTTGGCACACAAAGGCGCAAAGTCCGCAAGAAGTGTCTTTCAGAAGCCTTACTCTTCGCGTCCTTCGCGCCTTTGCGTGCAGGAATGATGCTAAAAGTTTCTACTTAACGGCGGCGGAAGAAAGCCCTGGTGGAACTGCCGTCGTTGAAGATCACCTGCATGGAGACGATGCGCAGTTGCGTGCCGGCACTGTTCTGCGTGAAGTCGTTGACGATGTTTACCTCGGGGGCGTTGATGCCATTGATGGTGACCGTTTCGGCAGTGGCGTCTTTGTAGATCGTGCCGCTGCTGGCGGTCATCTGCGCATTGCCGCGATAGTTCGTGCCGTTATAGGTGGGAGCGCAGTTGATGACGATGGCCTTGATGTTGCGGCCGTCAGCGGCGGTGACGGTGATGGAATTCTTGGAGTAGAGGCGTAGGCTCTTGTCCACATCATAATACTTGGGAGGATTCGTGCCTTCATTCTTCGCGCAGTTCCACATAATGCCTTCACTGAAACTGTAGGAAACCATTTCGGCGGCATTCGCAAGGTTCATATCTTTAGCGACAACCGTCACGCTGCTGCCCGTCAGGTCGCCAGGATCGGTTCCGGGGGTGGTGCCAGGATCGGTGCCAGGGTCTGTGCCGGGCTCATCGGCAGCACCTTTGGCCACGATGAGGTTCTGGATTTCCCAGGTGGCGGCCTTCTCGGTGCTGATGTACTGGATGGCCACGCGTATGTCGCTCTGTCCGAGATACTCGGCGGGGATGGCGAGTTTACCCGTGTTGCTCCACGCTGCGCCGCTGAAGGAGGAAAGTGTGGTCCACGTCACAGGGAGTTGTGTCCACGTGATGCGTCCGGGCGAATAGCCCTCGCCGCCGAAGCCTCTGCCTATAAGCACGCGATAGTCATCGTTGTTGGTGGAAGCGTAGGCCAGTTTGTAATCAAATGTGACATAAGCCTCTTCTACGCCCGTGAGGTCAAAGGCGGGCGAGATGAGCCAGGCGTCAGCGGGGTGATTGGTCTTGCTGGAGCTTTCGTAGGAGGTCATGTAAGCACACTTGTAGGTGCTGTTGTACGTCCAGTTGTAGCCACCGCCGTTCTCGTCCCAGGCAATCATGTCGCCGAGGTTGCTGGTCAGCGCGCTGGTGAACGGAGCGTGCAGGATGTAGTCCCCAGTAGGCTGTGGCTCTGTGCCACCTTGCCCATCGATCTTACCATCCTGGCCTGTGCCACGGTCGATGACGAAGTTCTTGACCTCCCAGGTGGAACCGGAATTGCCGCAGTTGTAGCGCAGGGCGATGCGCACGGTCTTGCCCTGGAACTGTTCGGGGACGTTGATGTCGGCTTGCGCGAAGGTATTCCAGTCTTTGCCTTCGGTAAAGACGTTATTGACGAGCGTCCAGCCCTCGGTGGGGTTCTCCTTGTCCCAACTGTCTGAGATGAGCAGTTGCTGGTCGTCGTTGGAGGCCACGTAGCGTAGGATGTATTCAAACATGATGTGACAGGGCACGTCGGGTAGTTGGATTTCGGGACTTACGAGGTAGTAGGTACCGGGTGTGGTGGTTTTAGTACTGTTGTCGTAGCCGGCAGCCTTGGCAGTGCTGAAGTCGATGATCCAGTTGCCGCTACCGTCGGTGTTGATGCTTACGAATTTACCGAGCGTGGAGGTGAAGGGCTCTGCATAGGGGAGTTCGGTAATCACGACGTCGGTGGTTCCTCCTTCGCCGCCTTCTTCTTCGCCATCGAAGATGCTGTACGGTGCGGGTACGTCGCTGCACGCTGCGAAGCCGAGGGTGAGCAGGGCTGTCGCCAACAGGGAAAGATACTTTTTCATATCTTGGGTGTTTTTATTGTTGTAAAGGTTAGTTGTTGAGTTTGGGGTAGATATCGTTGAGGTCGCGCAGTTGTACCTGCCAGTCATTGCCGTAGTAAGTAAGCATGCCGGTATAGGTGCGGCTGTCGTCGGGCAGGAGTTGGTAGGCGATCTCGTTCTCCACGCTGGTGCGCAGCGTCACTTTCTGTCCGCCGTTCGTGACGATGGTGCGATCCACGCCGAATCCGTCGTCGTGAAGCACGTCGGGAGCGAAGTACTTGAAGAAGCGTCCGCCGACGTTTACCAGCGGCTCGTACTTGCCGTACACGTCGTCCTCCTTATCCACTTCAAGGTTCTGAAGGGCCGTGCCGCGATTGGCTTCGCTCATCTCATCAATAGTACCAGTTACGGAGGCGAGCAGCGGGGAGTTCTTGTAGGTGCGGTTGCCAGAAGCCTTGAGCCACGCGTCGTCCAGCACTTTGGCGATCAGTTCGGGGGCGTTGGCGTTGGGCTTGCCCACAAGTTGCACGTTGGTCTTCAGCAAGCTGAAGAGCATCGGTCCGAGGTTGAGGTTGCCGTAACTGCTGTAGTAGGGCTGTCCTATTTCGGGCGTGAGGCTGTACACGCCTACGTAGAGGTCTTTGAGATTCACGCGAACCCTTTGCCCGAGGGGGAAGTAGGGATAGAGGCAAGTGTTCTTGACGCGGAGGATGATGCACTGGTCTTCGCCTTCGCCCTGCGGGGTGCGGAGCATGACGTTCTGGTAGAGGTTGCCGCTCACGTCGTTGGCTACTACGATGCCATCGAAGACAAGGTCTTCGGTGACCTTTGTACTCCAGTTGCTGGAGCCTCGGGTGAAGTCGGCTCCGGCTTTGGAGGCGCAGAAGCGGGCTTTCACGTCGGCGATGGTGGTGTTCACCGTGCCCACATTGGTGCTGAACACATCGAGGTCGTAGGTGTTCACCTCGTCGTGGTCGTCCATGCAGGCCGTGAAGCCGATGGCGGCTATACCATATATAAATAAGGAAAGGAGATACTTTTTCATCTTTCGTGTGTTTTTAGAAGCGGTAGCCGATGTTCAGGAACGCGTTGAAGGCGTTGGCGTAGTAGTACTTGGAATTGTTCGAGAAACTATACGCCCGCTGTGTGTGCTGACTGTTGTTGTAGTAGTCGTCGCGGTTCATCTCGTAGCCTCCGGTGCGCAGATTGCGATTGTTGGTCACGTTGTTGAGCGAGAGGTTGATGGAGATGGAGCGACCGCGCTTGAGGCGGATGTACTTGCCGACAGAGAGGTCGAGCATGAAGCCGCCGTCAAATTTCTCCTGTTTGGGGATGTAACTGGCAACGACGTGTCCGTCGTCTTTGTCGTAGAAGAGGCCGCCGCGCTCAATGAGGTCTTGTAGTTCTTCAGCAGTGATGGCCATGCTGTAGTTGCCGTCAGCATCGCGCTGGATGGTCTCTGCTTGCAGCACGTTGCTCAGGCGGCGGTATTGCGAGAAGCCTACATAGACGCGGTTGTAGTAGTTTAGATTGGCGCCGAGGAACCACCCCTTCACGTTATAGTTCACTCCGAGGCTGAGGGCGGTGAGCGGGGTGCTGCTCACGTGCATGTCTTTGGCGAAGACGCGCAGTTGCATGTTCTCGCCCGTCACGGGATTGGTCCATGTGTTGAGTTTGGCAATGGTCACGGCGTTCATGCCTTCGTAGTCCACTTGTGCGCGGGGGTTGTTTATGTATTTTGCCTCGCCGATGCTGGCCAGCGCAGTGAATGAGAGGTGGCTGTTCACCTCCCATTTCAAGGCGCCCTCAAAGCCGTAGTACTCCTTGTCGATGCCGTTCATCGTGAGGTAGGTGAAGCGGGCTTCCTGGTCGTTATAGAAGGCCGTCTGCTCCACCATATTCGTCATGCGGGTGTAGTAGCCGGTGAGTTTACCGGAGACATGGCCGAAGTTGAACTGGTAGGCCGCTTCGCCGCTGAAGATGTTCTCCGTGGTGAGGTGGTCCACAAAGTTGTTTTGTATGCGCGGGGCCACGAAGGCGTTGCGTGCCAGCGGTGCGCGGGCTGAGTAACTGCCACCGAGGGTGAAGATGTGGTTAGAGGTGATGCGGTAGGCCAGTAGCAGTTTGCCGCCGCCGCCAAGGAATTTGGCTGCGCCGCTCTTGCCGTAGGAGTTTTCGGCGGCGCGTCCGTTGCGCATCAGGCCTTCGCGCTCAATGGTGGTACCATCGATATGTGCGCCCGCCACGATGTGGAGATTGCGGAAGGAGTTGTTTTCAAAGATTCCCCACAGTTTGGCGTGGTTCACATAGATGTTGTAGTCGTAGCCGAATACGTCGCCCTCGCGTATCTGACGGTTGGGGCGGTTGAGGTCGTTTTGGGCTTCTTGGCTGTTGAGGCCGTAGTCGTTTGCCGCGAATTTGTCCACGTCGGTGAATACTTGGCCGCCGAGCAAGTCTTCCATGGTCTTGTAGTGCATTCCTTTGGTATGGTTGAGCACCAGTCCGAGGGCGAACTTGTTGTATGGGTCAAGGATTTTGCTGAATGTGGGGCTGAGCGCAAAGACAAGTTGGTCGTTGTGGCGACGTTCCTGGTAGTAGAGCGTCTCTTGTCCGAGCGCGGCTGCCTGGCGGTTCACGTAGTACAAACGGTCCCAGTTGATCTGTCGGTTGGCTTTGGAGGCAGTCCAATAGTCATAGAGGCTCTGCCACTGTTCGAGCGCGAAGGGATTATCGGCGAGCCATTTGGGCGAGTTGTCTGTGCCATACACATTGAACGCGCTGCTGGGCAGGTTTTTGTAGTAGTCCGGTCGCGGGTCATAGGCATCGCCGTTCCATCCGAGGGAGGTGGAGCCATAGTTGCTGTAGCGGAATCCAAAGGTGGTGACCAGTTTCGTCACATGGTCGATATTCCAGTCCCAGGTGAGCAAGGTGGTGGGTTCAAAACTCTTCACCACGCGTGCGTTGCGCTTCTTGCCGTTCTGGTATCCCCAGTTAGGGTTGTAGTAGTGGCTGTTGGCGAGCCAATAGGCCTCTTCTGTGGACGCTCCTTGCTGTCCGCGTTCTGTGGGCGCGCCGAAGGTGACGAGCGAGAGGCTGTGGCTGTCGTTGAAGCGCTTTTCTACTGAGAGGAAATAACTGAACGAGTTGTAGAAGGTGCCTTCTATGACGCCCTCTTTCGCCCATCGGTATCCCACGCTTCCGGCGAAGGCCCAACCACTGGGCGACATGCCTGTGGCGAAGGTGTACATGCCGCGCAACACGTAGTTGCGGTTTGTGCCGCTGAGCGTCAATTTGTGTCCTGGCACGAACATGGAGGCTCGGGTGTTGGTGTTGCTCGCTCCGCCCACGTCGGTGAGCCCGAAGGTGTTGTAGTCGTAGGGCGACACGCCGTCTCGGTTGCGGGTGGCGTCGTTCATGCCGCCCACGAGGCTGTAACTGAATCGTCCGCTTTCCACGTCGTTGAGCAACAATCCGTTCATGTAGTACTGGTTGTACTGGTTGTCGTAGGCTCTGATGCGGAAGCGCATCGGGCTGAAGCGATAGCCCACCTCGGAGAGGAACGGGTCGTTGCGCAGGTTGGAGATGGTGGATGCGGTTTGCGCCGCGTCCTCTTCATCGCCAAGTTGCGATTCCGAGAAGGTCACGTCGGCATTGTCGTCGGTGTTCAGCAGCGAGTCGCGGGGCGTTTGTGCCCATCCCGTTGCCGCGAGCAGACATGCCGCAGCCATTAGTTTTGCTCCTTTGCTCATAAGAAGAAGGTTTGCTTATGTTTTGTTGGTATTAGATTTCCCTATAGTTGTGTCTCATGCGCTTCGCGAAAGGGTGCTCTCCGTATTTATAAATAAGGGTTGAGACAGCGTGCCGAATAGTTCCCATCTGTTTGGGCTACAAAGGTAGGTAAAACAATGCGAACTTTTAGCATTTGTTAAGAAAATCACTCTCGCGTCTCTGCATTCCAATCTTTTTTCGGAATTTTGCGCTGGTGTAGCGCGTTCGTTTGCTTTGGCGCGCTGGATCGCACCATTCCACATCACTACCAGCCATGAAAAAACTTCTGTACATCCTGCTGCTTGCCCTGTTATGCGGCCCAGTATTCGCCCAGACACCGGCAGAGAAAAGGTACAGCCTCTATGGGGTGTGCTTTTACAACCTTGAGAACCTATTTGACACCATCCACGCCCCTGGGAAGAATGACTTTGAGTACCTGCCCGATGGAGCCAATCGCTGGGGCACAATGAAGTATCGCGCCAAGTTGAAGAACATGTCCACGGTGCTTGCCGACCTTTGCTCCGACCGTTTGCCGGGCGGACCCGCCGTGGTGGGTGTTTCTGAGGTGGAAAACCGTGCGGTGCTTGAGGATCTGCTGCGCGAGCCTGCCCTAAGGGATCGCGGCTGGGAGATTGTTCATTTTGAGGGTCCCGACCGTCGTGGCGTGGAATGCGGCATGTTTTATAACCCCCGCCAATTCCATTTGGAGCACGCCATGCTTGTGCCTTACTATTATCTCTCAGAGGACCAGCCCGACGTGGATTTAGGCTTTTATACCGATGAAGAGAATCGCGTGATCCCTTATTCCGATCTGCGCGGCGACACCACGCACATCACTCGCGGTTTCCTTGTAGCCTCCGGCACATTGGCGGGCGAAAAGTTCCATTTCATCGTGTGCCACTGGCCCAGCCGCTTCGCCGCAAGTCCTGTTCGTGAGCGGGCAGGATACCAGGTGCGCTGCCTGAAGGAGGCCTTGCAACGCCAAGACCCTGGCTGCAAAATCGTGATTATGGGCGACATGAATGACGACCCCAAGAATAAGTCGATGAGCGAGGCCCTCGGCTGCAAGCGCAAAGCAGCGGACACCGATCCTGACGATCTCTTCAATCCCTGGTGGGACACGCTCTATAAGAAAGGCGTAGGCACGCTGATGTATCGCGGCAAGTGGAACCTGTTCGACCAAATCGTCTTCACGGGCAACCTGCTTGGCGACGACCGCACCACGCTGAAGTTCTGGCGCAACGAGGTCTTCGTGCGCGACTACCTATTCCTGCAAGAGGGACGTTTCAAGGGCGGCCCGCTCCGTACCCATGCGCAGGGCGTGTGGCTCAACGGATACAGCGACCACCTACCTACGCTGATTTATTTAGTGAAGGAAGCAAACTAATTATGGCAAAACCCAGTATTCCCAAGGGCACGCGCGACTTCTCCCCCGTAGAGATGGCGCGTCGCAACTATATCTTTCGTACCATCCGCGAGGTCTATGCGCTCTATGGCTTCCGCCAGATAGAGACGCCCGCCATGGAGAACCTCTCCACGCTGATGGGCAAATATGGTGAGGAGGGCGACAAACTGCTCTTCAAGATCCTCAACTCCGGCGACTGTTTCAGTAAAGTGCCGTCCGACCTGCTCCAACCTGGGAGCAACAGCGCGAAACTGGCGGCCTGTATTTGTGAAAAAGGCCTGCGTTATGACCTCACCGTGCCTTTTGCGCGCTATGTGGTGCAGCACCGCGAGGAACTGCAGATGCCCTTCAAGCGCTATCAGATACAACCCGTGTGGCGCGCCGACCGCCCGCAGAAGGGGCGCTACCGCGAGTTTTATCAGTGCGACGCCGACGTGGTAGGTAGCGACTCTTTGCTCTGCGAGACGGAACTGGTGCAAATCATTGACGAGGTGTTCTGCCGTCTCGGCATCCGCGTATGCATCAAAATCAACAACCGCAAAATCCTCGCCGGTATCGCAGAGGCCATCGGCGCACCCGATAGCATCACCGCCATCACCGTGGCCATCGACAAACTCGACAAGATAGGCCTTGACAACGTGAATGCCGAACTTCTTGCTGCAGGCCTCAGTCCCGAGGCGGTGGACAAATTGCAACCTATCCTCGCTATGGATGGCAGCAACGAGGAGAAACTCAATACTCTGACCGGCGTGCTTGCACAGAGCGAGGTAGGACTGAAAGGCATTGACGAAGTGCGTACCGTGCTCTCCATGGTGGCACGCGCTGGTGGCACGCGCGCACGGCTCGAACTGGACCTCACCCTGGCGCGCGGTCTGAACTACTACACCGGCTGCATCTTTGAAGTGAAGGCCCTTGATGTGGAGATAGGCAGCATCACCGGCGGCGGACGCTACGACAACCTGACGGGCATCTTCGGGCTGCCGGGACTCAGCGGTGTGGGCATCAGTTTCGGGGCAGACCGTATCTACGACGTGCTGAACCAACTTGATCTCTATCCTGCCAAGGCGGTGAGTGGCACGCGCCTGCTGTTCATCAATTTTGGCACGATGGAGGCTGCTCAGGCCATTGACTATGCCGCGCAAGCCCGTCGCGCAGGTATCGCCACCGAGGTCTATCCCGATGCGGCCAAGATGAAGAAGCAGATGTCCTATGCCAATGCCCAGGGCATACCCTTTGTGGCCCTCATCGGCGAGACTGAGATGGCCGCCGGCAAGATCACCCTCAAGGATATGCGTAGCGGCGAGCAACGCCTCGTCACCATTGAGGAAGCCATCGCCGCCGTGACCGCCGAATGAGGCTTTAAGACATATCCTCCTGATAATAAATTTGACAACAAACATTCAAACCAAACACACTATGAAAAACCTTCTGAGATTATTCCTTCCTGCTCTTTGCGCACTGACGCTTGCCGCTTGTGGTGGCACCAGCAAGGGCGATGCCAACGCTGCCGACAGCATCTCTTCCGATCCCTTCGCCGCTGCTGCGGGCGAAACCGCCATCACGGTGAACGACAGCCTCCAGCCCCTCGTCTTCGTGACGGTCAAGGGCAGCACTTTCGATATGGGCGACCCCAACGGCACCACCCACGACGATGAAATCAGCGAGACGCCCGCCCACAAAGTCACCGTAGGCGATTTCAATATCTGCAAGATCGAGGTGACGCAAGAGGTGTGGCAGGCCGTGATGGGCAAGAACCCCTCCCACGAAACCGACGACCCGCTGAAACCCGTGGAGAACGTGTCGTGGAACGACACGCAGGAGTTTGTCAAGAAACTCGGCCAACTCACTGGCCACGAGTTCCGTCTGCCTACCGAGGCTGAGTGGGAATATGCAGCGCGCGGCGGCTCTAAGAGTAAGGGCACGCGCTATGCTGGTGGCGACGACCCCGACGAGGTGGCCAACTTCCATGCTGAGGGCAACCCCAATGCCGGACGCACCGCCACGGTGGGTATCTTTAAGCCCAACGAACTTGGTCTGTTCGACATGAGCGGCAACGTGGCCGAGTGGGTGCAGGACTGCTATGCCCCCTACAAGGCTGAAGCGCAGACCGACCCTTGTGTCACCACTGGCGACTACCACGTCTATCGCGGTGGCCACTGCAATAAGGACGCTGTAGATTGTCCGCTCACCGTTCGCATGAAGTTCGCTCCCGTGATGCCCGCTTCGAGCATCGGACTGCGCCTCGTGCTGGTCAAGTAACCGAGAAACCGTTGCTCTCATAGGGACAAAAAGCCGGAACAACAGATTTGTTTCCGGCTTTTTCCGTGCTGCGCGGTGCCAAAGGCTTGCTGCTTTCGGCCTTTGGCGTGCCTGAATGCACGGGAACGCTTCTGGACAAAACAAGATCGGACTTCGTTTAAACTACAAAGCCAATGGTTTAAACGAAGTCCGACCTTGTTTTGCACTGTCGCCCGATGCCTGGGGCACGCTTGGCGATTGTCCATCCCCTCTTTGCCCAGCAAAAATACGCCAGCGCCCAGGGGAAGGCAAGGACAATATGTGTTTATTCGTTGCCGCCCAGGGCGCGATTCAAGGCACCTGCTGCGCGGTTCTGTGCGTTCTGTACGGCACCTGCAGCACGATTCTGTGCATTTTGTACGGCACCAGTAGCACGATTCTGTGCATTTTGTACAGCACCAGTAGCGCGGTTTTGCGCATTCTGTACGGCTTGGTTGGCTGCCTGACGGCCCTGTTGAACCGCCTGGTTGGCAACTTGGCGACCGGCTTCAACGGCTTGGCTGGCCACTTGCTTGCCGCTTTCTACGGCTTGGCCTGCTGCACTGTTAGCCACACGAGCGGCAGCACCCTGGGCGGTCTGCTGAGCGCGGTCGGCAGCAGCATCAACAGCCTCTTCGGCCTTGCCGGCAGCGGCATCAACCGCCTCGCCTGCTGCGCGGCCCACTTCTTCGCCTACTGCCGAGGCTGCCTCGCTGCTAGGGGTTTCTACAGCGGCGGTGTCCGTCACAACCTCAGTGGAGACGCTGTCGGCCACTTCGGCGGGGGCTTCGGCCTTGCCGCCACAACTGTTCAGAGAGAATACGGCGGCTACAAGCGCGCCGAACAATACGGTCTTTTTCATGATGATTGATGTGTGTGTAGATTGATGTGTCTGAGATTAGTGCGCGGACGAAACCATGTGCGTCTGCTGCGCCGCAAAAGTAACAAAAAAGCGGCACGGGTCTGTGCCGTGCCGCTTTTTATTCGCTTTGTCTCCTTGGTAGAGGAGGCTGATGCTTAGTTGTCGGTGGTGATGATGGTGCACTCGCTGACGCGGTTCCACTCGAGTTCCTCGTAAACCTCGCTCACACCAAGACCCTTGGCGTTGATGCGGTTGGCGGCGATGCCATACTTCTGGATGAGCATGTTCTTCACAGCCTGTGCGCGAGCCTCAGCGAGAGCCTTGTTTGCTTCGAGGTTACCGTCCTTAGAAGCGAAGCCTTCGATGTTCACGGTTGCTTCGGGGTGCTTCTTGAGGTAGATGGCAACGCGCTCAACGTTGGGCACCTGGCTGGGATCGATGACGTGCTTAGCGATGCGGAAGTGCACGTTGGTGGTGAGGGAGTGCCTGTTCTGAGTCTGCGTCTGGGTAACGGTGACGGGGCGATCAACGTACTGGATCTGAGCCGGGCGGTTCAGGCAGTCGTTGAGTTTAGCACGGATGTCGTTCAGTTCAGCGCCCAGAGCAGCGATCTGAGCGTCCTTGCCGTCAAGTTGGCCACGCAGGCTGTTGACGCGAGCGTTCAGAGCGTCAACCTCAGCCTGGTCGTACTCACGTACGTTGGTGAAGTAGTGCTCGCCGTTGGAGTTCTTGAAGTGGTAGGTCAGGCCAGCCATAACTTCCAGTTCAGCATCGTTGATGTTGAAAGTGGCACCACGATAGATGTGGTCGTCGGTGAAAGCGCGCCTGCGGTTGCCCTGGTAGAGTTCCTGGTCGAGGTTGTACACGATGGCGGGCTTAACAGACAGTGTCCATGCGCGCTTGTTGCCCAGGTTGAAGTCGAAGCAGAGGCCAAAGCGTGCGAAGAGGTAGTGGCTGTCTTTCTCACCTTCAAGGATCCAGCTTGCCATACCAACGCCAGCCTGAGCCTGGAGCTCAAAGAAGCGGGGCTTGCCGTTGTAACCGAAGAAGAGGTTGCTGAGGTTAAGACGATTCATGTAGCTGATGCTCCAACGGTCAAAGAACGTCTTGCAGTTGGACGTGTTGATGTCAGCCTGTCCGTTAATCACGCTGGCGAAGATGGGTGTCCACTGCTTGGTCAGTTCTACACCGCCTGCAAAGCGTGCGCGCTGCCAAAAACTGCGTGCGTCAGAAAGAACTCCCTGACCGGCTACAGTTGCAGCAACGGGGGTATATGTCCTGCCGCTGGTGTAGGAGGGGCCAAAGCCAAGGTTGTGGATGGCTGCGGTACCACCGAGGTTGATACCGATGGACCAGTTGTCGAAGAAACCGTTGCTCGTGAACGGCTTCTTCTGTGCGGAAGCCGTCAGTGCAACGGCCACTGCGAGAAGAGTAAAGATTTTTCTCATAATAATTAATATAAATAAGAAATAGTTGTTCTGCTTCACCAGCTAGGCCGGCATATTCCTTTTTCCGCGTGCAAAGTTACACCGCTCATTAAAAAAGCCAAACAAAACGTCGTTTTTTTTGAAGAAACACGCCCCGAGAGTTAGAAATAGGTGAACTTTCGCCAATCAAAGGGCAAAAAAGAGTTGTGGCACAGGCTTTGCAAATACTCGCTTAGTGACTATTTTTGCACACGTTTCATCCTCTTATCTTACAGATACCAACGTTTTCGTTAAGCCATAAGTGCAAAAGCGAAACTTGTTTCGGCTTTGCCTTGGCGAGAAAACGTCTGTTATTAAACGAACAACTATGGACAACAAGAAAGACCAACTCCAGATTGAACTCACGCCCGAGGTGGCTCAGGGCCAGTATGCGAACCTTGCCGTGCTGACGCATTCGAGTGCAGAATTTGTGGCCGACTTCGTGCGTGTGCTGCCGGGTTTGCCCAAGGCACAGGTGAAGTCGCGCATCATTATGGCTCCAGAGCATGCCAAGCGGCTGCTTTATGCCCTTCAAGACAATATCAATAAGTACGAAAAGACTTTTGGCGCTATCCGCCTGCCCGGCTCATCCGACGGCACAGGACGCACGGCCACGCCTTTCGGACTGCCCGAGGGCATGGCCTAAGTCTGAAAACAAACCGACCATTAGACAATTGGAAAGTCCAAATAGTCTAATGGTCGGTTTTGATAAGCGGCGGATAGCCACCCCTTAACTTTTAGGCACAGCCCTTGTTTACAACTCGGTTTCTGGGATTGAGAAAGTATCGCCGCGGCGAATGTCGCCGGTGTTCAGGCCGAGTTTGAGCCACTTCATGCGCTGTGCGCTGGTGCCGTGGGTGAAACTTTCGGGCTGGGAGTAGCCTTGCGCCTTTTCCTGGAGATAGTTGTCGCCAATGACCTGGGCGCAGTTGATGGCTTCTTCAAGGTCGCCGTCCTCAAGCGAGCCGAACATCTTGTTCTCGTAGTGCCCCCAAATGCCAGCGTAGAAGTCGGCTTGCAATTCGATGCGCACGCTCACCTTGTTAGCGCCCGCCTTGTTCATCTTTGCCATGCGTGCATGGGCTTCGTCAAGCGTGCCGAGCAGGTGTTGCACATGGTGGCCCACTTCGTGTGCGATGACATAGGCGTAGGCGAAGTCGCCGTCCGCGCCAAGTTGTTTCTTCATGGAGGAGAAGAACGAGAGGTCGATGTAGAGTTTCTCGTCAGCACTGCAATAAAACGGGCCTACCGCCGAGGTGGCGTTGCCACAGCCCGACTGAACGCTACCAGTGAAGAGTACCATTGTGGGCGACTTGTAGGTCCAGCCCATCTGCTTGAACACCTCTGTCCACACGTCTTCGGTGCTGGCCAGCACCTGTTTGGAGAATTTGGCCAGCACCTGTTCTTCTGGGGTGAACTCGCGCTGTTCGGTCTGCTGTCCGCCGGCGAGTTGGCCCAAGTCGGCCTGCTGCAGCGTGTCGAGCGGGTTGCCGCCCATAATCCAGGTGATGAGCGCGGCGATGATCAGTCCGCCGACACCCATGCCCGCGGCTTTGCCGCCGCTCAGCCTGCGCCGGTCGTCCACGTTTGTGCTTTCGCGTCTTCCGTCTAATCTCATGATGGTTGTTTTGTTTATGGTTTTTATTTAAGTCGTTACGTCAGAGGGGGTCGGCGTCGAAATAGATTTGCACGCTTCTGAATGCGGGTTGCCCTACGAGCCTGTCGTGGGCCGCATGGAGGGTGCGGCGCACACCGTTGACCGAGAGCGCCGCAGACACTTTCAGTGTGAGCCGCCGAATGAAGAGCCGCTGCACGCGCCCCACGGCGGGCTTATAGGGGCCGAGCAGTCCATCCGCGAAGTGCGGACGGAGCATGGCGGCGAGGGTGCGGGCGGCTTCTTCCGCAAGGCGATCATCGCGGTGTTTGATGTGGATATTGATGATACGAACTTCGGGCGGGTAGGCAAAGCGTCGCCTTTCGGCCATCTGCGTACCAAAGAATGCAGCGTAGTCGCCCTTCACCACTTGTGCGATGAGCGGCAGGGTGGGGCTCATAGTTTGCAGGACGACCAGCCCCCTGCGTCCTCTGCGTCCAGCGCGCCCCGCCACTTGAGACAGCATGTGAAAGGTGCGCTCGGCGGCTCGGAAGTCGGGCACAGAGAGGCTCTGGTCGGCATTGAGGATGCCCACGACGCTCACGCGGTCGAAGTCAAGGCCCTTGGTGACCATCTGGGTACCGATGAGGATGTCGGTGTCGCCGCGTCCGAAGGCATTAAGGATGTCGGTATAGGCAGAGGCGGCGCGGGTGGTGTCGAGATCCATCCGAGCAATGCGTGCCGTGGGGAAGAGGGTGTGCACCGTTTCTTCAATGCGTTCTGTGCCGTAGCCAATGTCGCGCAGTTCGGTGTCGCCGCATTGCGGGCATTGCTTAGGTACGGGATGGCTCGCTCCGCAGTAGTGACAGACAAGGCGGTCGGCCTGCCGGTGGTAGGTGAGCGACACGTCGCAGGCGGTGCATTGCGGTGTCCAACCGCAGGAGCGACAGGAGAGTACGGGGGAGTAGCCTCGTCGGTTCTGAAAGAGGATCACTTGTTCCGAGCGAGCCAGCGCTTCGCGCACTTCATCGATGAGACGGGGCGAGAGCGGGGTTTTCATCAGTTTCTTGCGCCGCAGTTCTTTGACGTCCTCCACCACGATTTCGGGGAGCGACACCCCGCCGAAACGTTCTTTGAGTTCCACCAGTCCGTACTTGCCCGACAGGGCGTGCTGATAGGTTTCAAGGCAGGGCGTGGCGGTGCCGAGCAGCACTTTGGCGCCGCTGCTTCGAGCAAGCATGATGGCGGCATCGCGAGCGTGGTAGCGCGGGGCGGGGTCTTGCTGCTTGTAGGAGGTTTCGTGCTCTTCGTCCACGATGACGAGGCGCAGGTTGTGGAACGGCAGGAAGAGCGCGCTGCGCACGCCGAGTACGAGAGTGTAGGGCGTGTCGGAGATTTGTTTGCGGTAGAGTGCAGCGCGCCGAGTGTCGGTGAAACGACTGTGGTATACGCCCATCTGCTGGCCAAACACGCTGCCCAGCCGGTCGGTGATCTGTGTGGTGAGCGCTATCTCGGGCAGGAGGTAGAGTACTTGTCCGCCTTGGGCCAACACATCGCTGATGAGGCTGATGTAGATTTCGGTTTTCCCGCTCGAGGTGACGCCGTGGAGCAGGCAGACATCCTTTTCTGCCCACGCCTTTTTAATACCATCAGCGGCTTGTTGCTGCGCTTCACTCAGCGGTCGCCTGGGGGTGGGGGCAGACTTGCTGGTGAAGGTGAGCGGATCGCGTGCGGTCCGCCTTTTGGGTGTGGCTTCTGTGGTGTGTTTGAGGGCGGCGGGCAAGGCGGCTTTCATCACTTCGCCAGGCGTGCACATGTAGTATCCAGCCATCCAATGCCAGAAGTCCAACTGCGCCTGCGTGACTATAGGGCCAGATGGTTCTGCGTCGAGAATGTCTTTCAACGTGTCGCCCACTGCTGAAGGAGAAGTGTCACTGAGGCCGGTGACGATGCCTGCATAGAGTTTCTTCTTGCCCACCTGCACGGTGACGCGCCCACCGAGGCACACCGATTCAGCCAAGGCTTCCGGCACGCGGTAGGTCAGCGTGCCATGCAGGGCCAGGGGAAGGAGTACTTCAGCGTAGCGAGACATATTGATAGGAGCAGGATTTGGTAAGTAGGCGTTCAGTGCAACGTGCGGTTGCAAAAATACGCCTTTCGTGAGTTTGATACCCGCGAAAGGCGTGATTTTTTAGAGGGTTTGCACTTGGCGGTGCGCTTACCTGGCGACCTGTCTGGCGTTTGTTGTTGGTAAAGCCTGTGCCGTGGAGCGCAAATTCAATTGTCAGAAGAATAGCACGGGACGTGAGGCCCTACGCTTTTCATCTATTTCGCGCTCCATCCGCTTGATGGCGGTGCGGAGGAAGAAGGCTGTGAGGTACTCGTCAGTCCCTTCGGTGCGGATGCAACGCAAGGCATCGATATAACTATTGCGTTCGTTGCTCTCAATGATAAGAAGCGGGTGTCCGGCTTTAAGTAGGATGTGGTTGGAGAGTAGTCGTGCGGTACGTCCGTTTCCATCGCGGAAAGGATGGAGATAGATGAAGAAACCATGAAAGCGCGCGGCTACAAGAAGAGGGTGCGTGCCAGATGAGAGTGCCTTATTCGTGCTTTTCATCAGTTCTGGCAAACGAGCGATGAGTTTGCGGTGGTCTCCGAAGAGCGTGTCGCCAGCAGCCATATCCACAGTGGTGTATTCGCCAGGCACAGCGCCAGGCACTTTATGGGCCAGAGTGTGCAGGGTGACGAGGCGGTTGGTCTCTTTGGCCAAAGCTTCATCGAAAGGAGAGGAAACGCTCTTGAGCATAAACTCAAAAGCACGGAAATGGTCGGCCATCTCCGTGCATTCCAACAAGGAACGCCCCTGCGGAGTCATACCTAAACCGAGTTCGAAAAGCGCGCGGCTGTCGGCGAGGGTGAACGTATTGCCCTCTATCGCGCAGGAATGAGTGGAGAACAGTATCTCGTTGTATTCGCGGTACTGCTCTTCTCCCATCGGCTGTACGACAAGGCGTTGATAGTCTCTACGTAAGCCCTCGTAGCGTTCCGTCTCTTTTTCGAACATGCAGCGTTTGGTTTGCTCAGGCTTTGCGCTCTATCCAAGCCAGCACGTCGCCGCGGCTCACGTGTGCGCCCTGCCGTGCGGCGATCTCCACCAGTTTGCCGCCGAGGGCTGCTGGTACTTCGCTGATTTGTCCGTGGGGGTTCTCGATGTAGCAGAAGCGGTCGGCCTCGGCAAATTCCTGCCCGATGTAGGGCTCGATGGCGCGCTGCCCTTCGGCGTCGCCACCTATCTCGTAGAGCACGATGCCGCTCTCGGGGGCTACGATGGCATCAGCCTTGGCGTGTTTGAATGCGGCAGCCTCTTCTGGCGTCATGCCGCAGCCAGCGCCTTGCAGGGCTTTGTCGCGCGCCTCCTGCAGATCGGCGAGGAAGCGCTTCTTGGCTTCGCCGCTTTTGTAGTCACGGTACTGCCGTTCGTGCATGGCGAATTCGTAGAGTTCTTCGTCATCCGCCCCTGTCTCCCAGCCGTTCTCCTGCATCTCCTTACGGAACTTGTCGAGGCAGTCGGGGTAGAGCGCCTGCGGGTCGGCGGTATAGAACTCGTAGCCTTTTTCTGCGGCCAGCGCCACAATCTCAGGGGCTACCTCGCCGGGCAACTTGCCGCTCTTTCCGAGGATCATGCCCCACATGTTGTCGTCCATCATGGTGAAGCGTGGCTTATCCATCGACTCGCAGAGGAGGTTCATCAGGGCTATGTTCTTCACATATTGGCTGAACGGGGTGACGAGTGGGGGATAGCCCACGCGCGGCCATACATACTTCACTTCGTCGAAGAGACGAATGAGGAGTTGGTCCTCGGTATAGGCGGGCTCGCCTTTCTTTTCACGGTTCATATTGATGGCTCCCATTGCGCCTTTGAGGTCGGCCATCATCGAGCCCATCATACCGCCCGGTAAGCCGCTGCCCAACAGCAGGGAGGACTCAAGGTGGTTGTTAGGATTGACGAAGTAGCCCAGGAAGTCGTCGAGAAACTCCTGCGTCAGGGCGCGAGCCTCCATATAGGCCTCCATGTTGATCTCGGGCACATCGTAGCCGGCGGCTTTGAGCATGCTCTGCACGCTGATCACATCGGCGTGCCCCTTGCCCCACGAGAGCGGCTCCATCGCCGTGTCGATGATGTCCACGCCACCCCGGGCCAGTTCCAGGATACTTGCCATCTGCAAGCCGGGCCCGCTGTGGCCGTGATACTCCACAATGACCTCGGGGTGTTTGGCTTTGATCAGCTCGCAGAGTTTGCCCAGCAGAGCGGGCTGCCCGATGCCAGCCATGTCTTTGAGGCATATCTCGGGAGCGCCGGCAGCGATGAGTTCGTCGGCGATGGCGGCATAGTATTCGGCAGTGTGTATGGGCGAAGTGGTGATGCAGAGCGTGCCTTGCGGCGTCATGCCAGCCTCAAGAGCCCATTTGATGGAGGGGATAATGTTGCGCACATCGTTCAGACCGCAGAAGATGCGGGGAATGTCTACGCCCTGAGCGTGCTTCACCTTGTATTGCAGACGTCTGAGGTCTGCCGAGCAGGGGAACATGCGAAGGGCGTTCAGCCCGCGGTCGAGCATGTGTGTCTTGATGCCAGCGTTGTGGTAGATCTTCGTCACCGCACGTACGGCGGCGTTGGGATTTTCGCCGTAGAGCAGGTTTACTTGTTCGAATGCTCCGCCGTTGGTCTCCACGCGGGCGAAGCAGCCCATCTTCACAATCACCGGCGCGATGCGCTCCAACTGGTCCTTACGCGGCTGAAACTTGCCGTAACTCTGAAACATGTCTCGATAGACGAGACTGAATTGTATCTTTCTCTTTGCCATAGTCTGTGTGGTTGTATTTATAACTGACGGATGTGGCCTCATGTTCTTGAGGTCGGGGGCAAAAATAGTTCAATCTGAACGATTGGGCAAACAAATGGTTTGTTTTGCTGCCTCCGACTATGTCCGAAACAGCCCATTACGCGCTCTATCGCAAAGGTTATAGTACAAAAGGCCGTGGGATTGAGGTAGGAAACAGACGATTGGGCAACAACGACACCTGCAACAGTGCGGAATGCATTACCTTTGCATCACTTTTTCTTTTTTCAAAATGAAACCAATCACGAGCACTTCCCGCCGCGACCGCTCCATAGATTTCATGCGCTTTGTGGGCATAGCCCTCATCGTGCTGGCACACATCCGAGATATCGATCCTATTCTTTTTGAGTTTCGTGCGTTTGACGTCCCCTTGATGATATTCGTGTCCGGACTTTGTTTCTCAGGGAAGACCATCAGCAACGTCCCCAAGTTCTTGCTCCACAGAACACCTCGGCTGATTGTCCCGCTCTATCTGTTTCTGACTGTTTACTTCGCGCTCTTGTTAGTTGCCGGAGCAATGGGCGTGAATACCGGACTGACGCGCGACCACATCATCGGTAGTTACTTGTTGTCGGAGGGAATAGGCTATGTGTGGGTGATAAGGGTGTTCCTCCTGATTATGCTCCTCACCCCCGCGATGTTGTGGATATATAAGAAGGCGGCCCATCTCTCCATACTTTGTTTGGTGCTACTACTTGTCCAAACGTTGCTCGTGAAGCATGTTGTCTCCGCCAGCGACGCACCATTGATGTTCATTTTCCGCGAATATGTGCTCTATGCTTCGGGCTACGCCGTCATCTTCCTGTGCGGCTTGCAAGCTGGAACGCCAGCCCGTAGTCCCAGGTCGGCCTATGTATGGTATGCGTTGCTTGCCGGGTACTGTGTATACTTTTATATCAGCGAGGGAAGCCTTGCCCTTCCCATCAACAACAACAAGTACCCGCCCGCAGGTATCTATATTATATACGGAGTGGCAATATCTTTCTTGCTGAACACGGTACGCCCTCTCTTGGCGCGGCTTTCAAATCGCTTCACAGATTTTGTCGGCTCGAGCACCATGTGGATATACCTGTATCACATCCCCTTTTGCAGTGCATTAATAAAAGTGGCATCCTTCGCCGCACTGCCTTGGGGCGTGAGGTATGCAATGGTTTTCTTCTTCGCCGTTTCCCTCACCTACTTGCAAGCACTTGCTTCAAAGAAAGCGGAGACGAAATGGCCATCGGGTTTCTGGAAGTACCTTAGGGGCTAAGGCGCTTGATGTCTTCTTTAGGCAGTTTTTTAGATAGGCGTTAAGAGGTTGTTGAACCTCTTTCAAGGATTTGAAGGCAAAATGCCGAATAGGAATAAGAGTAAACGAGAAGGGTTCAAAAAGAATTTGTTAATTAATAGAACACACCATCAATATCTTTTATTACTTTTGCGGCAGTTATCGTTCGTTTAACAACAGACGTTTCCTCGCCAAGGCAAAGCAGAAACAAGTTTCGCTCCAGCGCTTATGGCTTAACGAAAACGTTCATTTTCTTACCACAAAATCAAATACCAATGAAACCTACTCTTTTCCTACTTGCAGCAGGCATGGGCAGTCGTTATGGCGGCCTGAAACAACTCGATGGGCTGGGCCCGCACGGCGAGACCATCATGGACTACAGCATTTACGATGCCATCAACGCGGGCTTCGGAAAATTGGTCTTTGTCATCCGCAAGGACTTTGAGGAAGACTTCCGCCGTATCGTCCTCTCCAAGTATGAGGGGCACATCCCCTGCGAAGTGGTGTTCCAATCCCTTGACGCTCTGCCCGAAGGCTTCACCTGCCCCGAAGGCCGCACCAAGCCTTGGGGTACCAACCATGCAGTGATGATGGGTGAACCTGCCATCAAAGAGCCGTTCGCCGTGCTCAACTGCGATGACTTCTACGACCGCGATGCCTTCCGCGTGATGGGGCGGTTCCTCAGCAGCCTCCCAGAGGGCAGCACAGGCAAATATGCCATGGTGGGCTTCCGCGTGGGCAATACCTTGAGCGAGAGCGGCACCGTGTCGCGCGGTGTGTGTGAAAACGACGAGAACCACCACCTCACCAGCGTCGTAGAGCGCACCAAGATAGAGCGCCAGGGCGGTGTGGTGAAGTTCCTCGACGACGACGGCGAGACCTGGGTTAGCATCCCCGACACCACCCCCGTCTCCATGAACTTCTGGGGCTTCACGCCCGACTACTTCGCTCACAGCCGTGAATACTTCAAGACGTTCCTCTCCGACCCGAAGAACATGGAGAACCTCAAGAGTGAGTTCTTCATCCCCCTGATGGTGGACGAACTCATCCGTAAAGGCCAGGCCACCTGTGAAGTGCTCGACACCACCAGCCGCTGGTTCGGCGTGACCTATCCCGAAGACCGTCCCGAAGTGGTGGAGAAACTCGCCAAACTCCATGCCGAGGGCGTTTATCCCGAAAAGATGTTCTGAACGACACGCGCACCTGTTATGCACAAGAACGGGCGCGGGTTGCATGGTTGCAGCCCGCGCCCTCGCATTTGTATTCAGAGTGTTCGCCTTTGCCTTGGCGAGGAAACGTCTGTTCTTGAACGAAGAAAAAAAGCCTTGTATGTTTGGCCAAATATGAAGAAATAGTACTTTTGCCGCGCTTTCAGCGGATGAGCCATAGCATATCCTCTTCCACGTCACGCAAACCAACATAGTTAAACCTCATAACCGATATCCGTAATCATGTACTGGACACTTGAACTGGCATCCAAACTCGAAGACGCGCCTTGGCCTGCCACCAAGGAAGAACTGATAGACTTCGCGATGCGCTCGGGAGCGCCGATGGAAGTCGTGGAGAACCTCCAGGAACTCGAAGACGAGGGCGAAGTTTACGACAACATCGAAGAAGTCTGGCCCGATTATCCCGATAAGGATGACTTCCTCTTCAACGAGGATGAGTACTAAGTATCGGCAGCAACATACGGCTACTGATATACAACAAGTAGTAGGCATCGGATGGGTAAACATTGGTTTGCCCATTCGGTGTTTTATAGGTTTTTGGTTGAGGATTCTAAGTTGCTATTGATCTTCGATATATACACCTTTTTGTACATTTGCCAATTATTTAATTCTGCCAACTGGTATTAACTAATCCAAAGCCATGTCTGCTCAAGACTTTATACGCCTACATCGTGAAGATGATGTGTTCAAACTTGCCTTGTCATTGAGGGGGAATGAGGAGGCTTCTTTCATTCTCCGTCAGATTGAAGGTTGGCAGCGGCTAAGGCATAAGATCCCGTGTTGGTCTGAAATAGAAGATCTGCACTATCCACCACGCGTCTCTTTGGAGCAATGTAGTAGCGAGGCTACGGCATTATATAAATACGCTATAGTTCGGCGCATTCTCCCCCATGGCGGCAGACTTACGGACTTGACAGGAGGCTTCGGTGTAGATTTCTGTTTTCTTGCCCCGCATTTCATGGAGGCTATTTATGTGGAGAAGGATGAGCTGCTCACGCAATTGGCACTCCATAACTTTCCTCTTCTCGGCGTAGGCCATGCGACTATAGTCAAAGCGGAAGCCTCTGAATATCTTCTAACAGCCGAACATTCCGATTTGATGTTCATCGATCCGAGCCGGCGTGATGCTCATGGGCGCAGGGTTGTGCGGGTGAACGAATGCTCGCCTGATGTCCGTGCCCTGTGGCCTATCATTCGCGATAAAGCAGGAGTCGTCATGCTGAAACTCTCGCCGATGTTAGACATTCCTGACACGCTGCACGCACTTCCAGGCATTGAGGAGGTGCACGTCGTAGGGCATGATGGCGAGTGCAAAGAGTTGTTGCTTATTGGAAAAGGCTGCGAATTGGGGCAGATCGCTTCTGATCAGACCAACATGAAAGAGCCTCGCTTTTATTGTCATGACGATTATACCGATTTCTCTTTCCTCCGTGGCGAAGAGAGAGGAACACTGGCGGAGTTTGCTTCGCAGTTAGGAACGTTCCTGTATGACCCCTCGCCTGTGGTGCTCAAGGCAGGTGCGCTTCACACAGTTGCAGCGCGCTTCAATGTGGCGAAACTATCGCAGAACACCCATCTCTATACATCGTCACAACGAGCCGAGGGGTTTCCAGGAAGGGTATTCCGCGTGGTGTCCGTCACGGGATGTTCTAAACGAGAGATATCGCCTTTCGTCGGAACGCGAGCCAATCTCGCTGTGCGAAACTTCCCTGAAAAGGTTGAAACGCTTCGTGCAAGGTGGAAAATCAAAGATGGTGGCCACGATTATCTATTTGCGGTTGGCGGGCCGAGCGGGGGTAAGTTACTCATTCATGCCGTTAAAGCCGAATGAGCTGCACATAGGTTGGGGGTGGGAAGCGAAATGGGCTTGCAGGTGTAGAGCTTCTTGAGTGGTACTGTAGAGCTTCTTGAGTGGTACTGTAGAGCTTCTTGAGTAGTACTCTACTGCCATCAAAGGTATACTTTAATGCCATCAAAGGTATACTTTAATGCCATTAGCGTTATACCATAGTGGTGAGTGAGTTTGTTTGCCGCGTCAAGTTTCGGGGCGGCGGGTATGCGCTTTTGTTTATGCGCAGGCCTTTACCCTCCCTCAGAACTTCACCCAAAGGGCGGGGTTGAGCGGCTCGCGCTCATGGCGCACCTGGAAGTGGAGCACGCGCTCGTCGCCACCGCTTCGGCCCACCCTGCCGAGCGTGGCCAAGGCTTTCACGCGCTGCCCTTGCTTGACGTCTGTGTCTTCCAGACCAGCATAAACCGTGAGGTAGGAGCCGTGGCGCAGCACCACGCAGTAGCCGCTATCGAACTGATACACGGCGGCGACGCTGCCCTCATAGACGGCGCGGGCGTGGCAAGAGCCTTTGCCCCTGACGTAGACGCCGCTCGAGCCCATTTCCAGCCCGGCCACCACATGGGTGCCAAAACCGCTCAGCAGGCGGTACTGCCCTGTGATGGGGACGGGAAGGGTGCCCTTGGCTGCAGCGAAGGACGGTGCTGAGGATTGCCCATAGAGCATGAACGGCAGGGCGGCAAGGAACAAAAGGAGGGTGCGCATGAGGTGGTTATGAGGTTTATTGACCATTGACCATTGAACGTTGAACATTGACCGTTGAACATTGACCGTTGAACATTGACCGTTGAACATTGACCGTTGAACATTGACCGTTGAACATTGACCGTTGAACATTGACCGTTAGCAAAACCGATTGCTGAGGGTATTTGTAATGGTCAATGTTCAATGTTCAATGGTCAATGAATAACGTTCAGAACAGGCTTTTCAACACTTCGGCGGCTTGCCGCTGGCGATATTTGCTGGACGGGGTGGTGTGGCCCTCAAATGCGCTGTCGGTGCCGAGGCCAGAGAGTTGCAGAGCGGCGGTGATATCCTTGCCCACGCCGGCGACGCTGAGCGTCATCTTCTTGGGGAACGGCTTGCCAGCCAAGGTGGTGAAGTCGGCATAGCGCCAAACGAACTTGCCGCGCTCGGCAGTGGTTTTCCCCTCCACACTGAGGCGGTCGATGAGGTGGCTCTTCGTGACGCAGAGGAACTCATAGTTGAGCCGCGGCGCATCGGAGATGGTGAGCAGCGTATGGTCGCCAGCGGCGGACAGTTGGAAACGCTCGGGGCGTACTTCGTCGCTCCCTGGCACAAAGAGTTCGTGCCAGAAGAGGGCTTGGAGGGCCTTGAAGTCGAGCCCGGCCTGGGCAAGGAAGTCCACGTCGGCATAGGATGCCCGCACGTATTGCTTGTGTACGCGGTCGATGATGAGCACGTCGCGCGGTGTGAACTCCACACGCGCCACCTCTACGAACAACAGCGTGAGCGACAACTGTATCACATCATCACGCTTCATCTTGAGCGATCCGCTGAGCCCCACATTCTTTGTCCCAATGTTCAGGTCCACGGAGAGCTTGGCGGTGATGGCAGAGGTGATGGGGTTGTTGTCGCGCACGGCACGCACATATGCCGCAGCGGCGGAATGGGCAGCGGTGGCGGTGTCCGACTGTGTGTCGGTGATGGTGCGCTTGGTGCCGCAGGCTGTCATAGCGAGCAATGCGGCGAGAAGGAGTATCTTTTTCATTCTTGAGATTTATAAGGCTTTTATTCATTGACCATTGACCGTTGACCATTATTGAAACCACACCTTGCCGGTATTGGTAATGGTCAATGGTCATTGTTCAATGTCTAAAGCCTGCGGCGGCGTATCTTTTGTTGTATCATGCTACGGATCTCGGGGTCTTCTATCCGGCTGAGCGATTGTTGCCACAGCCTGACGGCATCACCGGTGAGGCCGAGGTGGTAATAGGTGTCGCCGCTGTGGTCGAGCAGCCGCCCGTATTCGGGGTTCGTTTCCCAGTCGGGGGCTTGTGCACCATAATACATAGCCGAGTCTGCCACATCGACGGCCTCTTCATAGCGTTCCAGGCAGGCGAGGGCATAGGCATAGGTAGCCAGATAGAGCGGATCATGGGGCGCTGCGTCCACGGCGTGGCGGCTCATGTCGAGGGCCTTTTCTAATTGTTCGCCGCTCTCGGTCAGCACAGTGGCGTAGTTGGCCAAATAGTCGGGATTGCCAGGGTCATAGACCAGCGCACTGTCGTAGGCAGCACAGGCCTCCTCCCATTCGTCTTTCTCCAATAGTATCTCGGCGCGGCTGGAATAGAGCATGCCGATGACCGAGGGCACAGTGGCTTCGTCGGCATATTGTGTGCCGTCGTCGAGGATGTCAAGGGCTTCGTCGAGGGCGCCCTGATGAGCAAGGGTGACACCTTCGAGGAAATAGTAAACGGCATTGGAGGGCGCATACAACCTTCCTTCGCGGCACACGCGGAGGATGGCATCGGCGTCGCCGTTCTCATTGTGCGTTTGCAGGAGTTTCAGCCTCACGCGGTCCTGTAAGGGGTCGATTTGCAGCAGGCGTTCATAGTGTGCAGCAAGCGACGGGACAGACTCCGTTCCATAGCCTAAAAAGGTGGCACAGACGTTTACCAAATCGCGGTCGGGCTTGTCGGCGAAGAGCACCTTCCCGAGCACCCTGCTCACGGCTTCGCTCTCCAGTCCGTTCTCAAGGATGTAGCCTTCGAGTAGGTTCTCCTTCTCGTAACTACCAGCGCGAGGGTTGAGCAGGAACACCGGCACGAGGGCATTGAAATTCGCCGTATCGCCCTTCTGCAGGTAGTAGTCGAGCATGGCGGCCTGTGCTGCGTCGTTGCCAGGGTCGAGAGTCAGCACGTCCTGATAGGTGGCCAGGGCCATGTCTTCCTGACCGCCAGAATAGTAGAGGTCGCCCATCCTGACGCGGTAGCGCAACTCGGTGGGGAAGGCGCGGCACAGGTCTTCCATAGCCCGAAAGCCCTGATCCTCGCGTCCCAATTGCTTGTAGGCATTGAACTTATAGAGACTGTTTTCAAGGCTTGGCCCTTCGATGCGCTCCAGGCGGTCCAGGGCGTAGAGTGCCCCTTCGTAGTCCTCGGCCAACTCGCTGAGTCGCTCCAGCCTGAGGTAGTTCTGGGCGGTAGGGTTAGCATCGGCCACTTCCCTCGCGGGGCCCAACGTCTCGGTATATCGGCCCTGCTTCGTATAATTATCAATGAGGGCAATCTTGTAGAATTTGTTGGCCGGAGCCAGGCGCACGCAGACGTGTAGCAAGGAGTCGGCCATATGGAAAAGGCGCGAGGAGTCTTGTCCAGCCACATCTCCGTAGAGCAGCGCGAGTTCGTAGGCTATCTCGGCTGAATGGGGATTGACGCGCATCGCTTCGGTGAAAATCTCGAAAGCCGCATCAAAGTTCTCCCCCACGCGGGCTATCAATCCGGCACGATAGAGTTCCCCAGAGCGCAACCGCTGCTCCGTTCCCGTCATCGCCACACTTGGCGCAGAGACTGCAGTAGCCGGGGGCTTACGCGACGTAGACAATGGGCTCCGCAGCGAACAGCCGACAAGCAGCAACAAAAACGATATGCAGACTAATTGCTTCAAAGAACTTTCTGAAATAGAAGATTAGGGGCACTATCACTCGCGCCCCGTATGCCCGAATCCGCCTTCCCCGCGTTCGGTCGCCGAAAGTGTATTTACGGGTTGCCACGTGGCGGTTTCGTGCTTGGCAATCACCATTTGCGCAATCCTCTCGCCGTCGTTCACCACGAAAGGATCTGCACTGAGGTTTATCAAGATGACACCAATCTCACCCCGATAGTCCGCATCGATGGTGCCAGGAGCATTCAGCACCCCGATACCACTGCGCAAGGCCAGCCCACTGCGGGGGCGCACCTGTGCCTCGTAGCCCGGCGGCAAAGCGATGTAAAGCCCCGTAGGAATGAGGCGGCGCTCTAACGGAGCGAGCGTAATGGGTTCGTCAAGGTTTGCCCGCAGGTCCATCCCCGCACTCAGCGATGTGGCATAAGTGGGGAGCGGATGCTTCGAGCGATTCACTATGGGCACGTTCATTGTTCTATTCTTGTTTCGGAAGTTATTTAGAAGTTATGAAGGGGAGTTATTTCGGGGAAGTTATGAAGGGGAGTTATTTCGGGGAAGTTATGAAAAGGAGTTATAAGGGGCCGTCACCTTATTTCGTAGGAGTAAAAATGTGGGGGCAATGATGTATCAGTTCGTTTTAACTCCCCTTTTTAACTCCCCTTTTTAACTTCTCCTTTTAACTTCTCCTTTTAACTCCTTCCTTTCACTATTTCCCCTGCAATTCTTTGAAAGCCAAGGCGTACATACGCATCTGCTTGATCATGGCCAGCAAGCCGTTGGTACGCGTCGGCGAGAGTTGGTCGCGCAATCCGATACGCTCAATGAAATACAGGTCGGCATCAAGAATCTCTTGCGGCGTGTGGTATGAAAACACGCTGAGCAACAAAGCCACCAGCCCGCGCACAATCAGCGCATCGCTTTCTCCCTGAAACACCAAGACTCCATTCTGATCCTCACAGGTGAGCCATACACGGCTTTGGCAACCGTCAATGAGGTTCTGCTCGGTCTTGTCTTTGTCGGGCAGCGCAGGGAGTTCGCCACCGAGGTCTATAAGCAACTGGTAACGGTCCATCCAATCGTCGAAGGCGCAAAACTCTTCGATAATCCCGTCTTGAATGTCGTTGATGGATTTCGCTGTGTTTGTCATTATCCTTGTCCTATATCAGTATTCTGCCAGCATTTGCAAGAGCGTCTGCCCCACGGCGCGCAATGTGGCGGGGTCTATGTTTTCGGGGGTATCATCGGCGGTGTGCCAAGTGGGACCGAAGCCACCTTGCTCCCCGTAGTACGAGATGATGTCTGCCGTGGGTATGCCGGCGGCATTGAGGTTGAGGTGGTCGTCGGTCACCGCTCCGCCCTGCTCATTCACAAACACATCTCCAAACCCCGCTGTGCGCGCTGCAGCCCATACACGTGCCACAACTGGTGCGGCATGCTGCATAGAATAGTATTCGTGGGCAAACCTGGCGCCGCGTCCGCCGACCATGTCGAGCAACACACCGAAAACGGGGGCATAGGCTTCGCGATGAGGATGCTCCGACCAGTAGCGGGAGCCCACACACCAGTCGCTCCCGTCACCAGGTGCGCCAGGAGCATTTTGCGGTGCACCATAGTCTTCCAGGTCAAAGCACACAAAGTCTATCCCCACGCCTGGATTGAGTTCGCTGAGTTTGCGAGCCACCTCCAGCAACACGGCCACCCCGCTTGCTCCGTCGTTGGCAGCCATCACGGGCTGGGTGTGTTTTGCCTCATCCTTGTCATGGTCGCACCAAGGACGACTATCGTAGTGTGTGCAAAGCACGATGCGCTCAGTGGCTTCTGGCTTATACTGTGCGATGAGGTTGCGGCATTGAAACGTTTTGCCGTCCCACATCTTCAACGGCGCGGTTTGTTCCACAACATCAAGGCCGAGGCGGCGGAACTGCGCCACGATGTAGTCTCCACACTGTTTATGCGCCTCGCTGCCCGGCGTACGTGCACCGAAATCACATTGGGCTCTCAGAAAAGCCATTGCCGTATCGGCACTGAACGCCACAGCCGTTGCCGTATCCGCATCGAGCGGCACGGCCTCAGTTTTCTTTCCCCAACATCCCGCAAGCAGCAGGACGCCGAGGACAACGATGAGAAGTTTCTTTATCATAGGAAAAAAGAAGTTCAAAGGTCTTGGAAATCTGTTTCGGCAGCCTGCTGTGCCTGACGCATCACGCGGAGGAAGTTCCCGCCCCACACCTTGCGCAAGTCATCGTGAGTAAGCCCCTCGCTGATGAGCCGCTTCGTGAGGTTGGGCAGTTCACCTGCATGGGCGAGTCCTGGCACACCGCCGTCGCCGTCAAAGTCAGTACCCACGCCAACATGATCAATGCCAGCGATGTCGATCATATGCAGCAGGTGGCGCACCGCATCGTCGATGGTGGCGTCTTCTGGTCGCTCGCACAGGAAGCCAGGATAGAGCGTCACCTGTGCCACACCGCCCACTCCCGCCAAGGCTGCAAGTTGCTCGTCGGTGAGGTTGCGCGGATGGTTGCACAGGGCACGGCTACTGGCATGAGAGCATACCGGTGGCACATCGCTCACACCGATAGCATCAAAGAAACTCTGTTCGCCGGCGTGCGAGAGGTCCACCATCATGCCCGTGCGATTCATTTCATACACCACCTCCCGCCCAAAGTCACTCAGACCACCATGTTCGTGCTGCGTGCGCACCGCACTATCGCAGACATTGTTGTCTCCGTTGTGGCAAAGGGTGAGATAGACCACACCCATCCGGCGGAAGCGCTCCACATTGCCAATATCATCGCCCAGGGCGTAGCCATTCTCTATGGCCAACATCAGGGAGCGAAGCCCCTCGGCCTTATTTCGTATCAGGTCGTCGGGAGTGAAGGCCAACTCCACCCCCTCGGTGTTTGTGGCCATGTTTTTTATCCCTTCCAGCAGCCGCGCTGCCATTGCAGTGGCTGCCTGGTGGCCCTCGGAGGTGCGTTCACCCTGTGGGATATAAGCCGCCATGATGCCGCAGTCCAACATGCCGTCGCACATCTTGTGATGGTCCACCAGCACCTTGGGGTCACGGATTTCAAACTGCACGCCTTGGTCAAAGAACATAGGGGTGTCCTCGTGGGAGTCCAGCACGATGACGTCCTTTCGTTGATGAAACTCCCGCATCTGCCGATGCAGTTTTGCCTGCTCCGTAAGCCAACGGAACAAGGGAAGCATCGCGTCGTCGCCTGCTGTATGGAAACACTCGGGATGCCATTGCACACCCATCACGGCCCTATGTTCTACACTTTCCACTGCCTCAACGATGCCGTCACGGCTGCGGGCAGTGACACGAAGCCGCTTGCCGGGTTCTCCCACGGCCTGGTGGTGGAACGAATTGACGCAAAAACGCTCGCCAAGCAGGTCGGCCACCAGCGACCCTGGCTCTGTGTCCACAAAATGGGTGGCCTCGCCACGGGGTGCCGACTGGCTGTGCTTCACGAGGTCAGCCTCGGGATAGGCGGTGGCGATGTCCTGAATGACGGTGCCGCCCAGCGCCATCGTCAGCACCTGTATCCCACGACAGATGCCGAGGATGGGCAGGCCACGGTCGTAGGCCAATTGTACAAGGAGTAGTTCTGCGCGATCGCGCTCGGGGTTGATACCTCCCAAGGCGGGCACGGGGTCTTCGCCGCCCCACAGCGGGTTCACGTCAGCCCCACCAGAGAGCAGCAGTGCGTCAAGCCGTGCGAGGGTAGCGAGTATCGTCTGTTCGTCAGCCACAGGCGGAATAAGCAGGGGCGTTCCGCCCGCAGCCACCACGCTCTTGTAGTAACCCTCTGCCAATTCTGCCCCTGCCGGCCCAAAGTTGGTGGTGATGCCCACCACGGGGTTCACATGTTGCGCCACGGGGCGCGTGGCGATACGCTCATAATCGGCTTCAATGTCAAAAAAAGGCATAAGCAGGATGTACTTAGGCCGCAAAAGTACGGAATTCACGCCAAACGCTGCGACTTTTCATACTTTTTAAGCCGCAGCAGGGGCTTCCCATCCGTTGGTATGTTTTAAGGGTGCTCTGTCCATCGTCACAAAACGTCTGTTGATAAACGAAGGTTCAGAACACCCCTTTTGCTGTGCGCCGGCTGGCTCACGATTTTTTGCCAGACGCTGTTCGTTTGGGGTTCTTGGGAAACCAACCACGCTCCACACGCTTCTTCTGCTCGAAGAGTTCGTGTATGCTCCACAGGCAGGAAAAGCCCGTTACGCCAAGCATACTGGAGAGGAAAACATTCGGCACGAAGCAGGCGGCGATGATGCATACCACACCCACAAGCAGGAACACCCACCACGGCTTGGTGCCAAAGTGGTACTCTGTCTTGATGACGATGGGGTGGAATAGCCCGATGGCCAAGAAAGTGCACAATCCAACGAGCGCGCCGGTCAAAGAGAAAGCGAGCAGTATGGTGGACGTTATGGTCATGCCGTGTTGCTATCCGATGAGGTCGCCGTCGTAAAGGTGTCCGTCGTGGCGTGCGCTACGACGCGGACGAGAGCGAAGGACCTTGACAGGACGCGGCTCCATGATGGGAATGTTGCGGCTGAAGCCCTCTCCAAGCGAGATGAGCGCTTCGGTGCTGGTGATGCCGTCAATCTTGAGCACACAGGTGTTGAGCAGTTCCATCAGGTGCTCGTTATCGTACGAATACAGTTTTACCATGATGGAGTACTGGCCGGTGGTAAAGTGACACTCCACTATCTCGGGGAAGTTACGCAGTTGCTCGGCCACTTCCTTGTAGATAGAAGCGCGTTCCAACTTGATGCCCACATAGGTGCAAGTGTTATAGCCCAAGGCTTTGGGATCCACTGTATAGCCTGAGCCAGTGATTACCCCCTCGTCCATCAGCCGCGCCACGCGCTGGTGGATGGCTGCACGCGACACCCCGCACACTTCTGCCACGTCCTTAAACGGGATACGCGCGTTCTTTGTGATGATGTCCAAAATCTTACGATCCAGCATGTCAATCGTTTCAATCATTGTTAATACCGTTTCCTAAATATAAATAAGAAAAAATGTGCCCCACGTTGTGTTAGGTGCAGCAAAAGTAGCGGAAAAAGTTACATCGTGCGAAATTGTTGCTGCATTTTTGCAAAAAAGCGAGGCCCTTTGTGTAAATTTGATGTCACAATGGGCTTTTTTTGTGAGTTATCACGAAACGAAAGACTTTCTTCTTGCCGTCTCAATGCGCCGACTTGCCCGTCAAGTAACGGATGGGATACCACACGCTGACCGCGCCCGTCACGATGGCGGTGAAGAGCACCAGCACCACGTCGGCAGCATGCACGCTGACGGGGTAAGCATCGATGATGAACGTCCCCGCTTCTCCACCAAGGCGCAGCAGGCCGAAGTGCTGCTGGGCGGCACAAAGGGCAATACCCAAGGCCACACCCGCAAGGGCACCTACAAGGCAGATGAGCATGCCCTCATAGAAGAAGAGGCGGCGAATGTGACGGATGGTGGCGCCCAGGGTACGAAGGGTGGACGTGTCAGCACGCTTGTCGATGATGAGCATGGATACCGCACCGATGATGTTGAAACTGGCGATGAGCACGATAAAAGCCAAGAAGATGTAGGCCACAAACTTCTCAATGTTCATGATGCGGAAGGTGTCTTCCTGCTGCTCCGTGCGGTCCAACACACGAAAACGCCCGCCGCCGGCCTGTGTGAGTTCGGCCTTCACTGCCTGCACATCGCGCACATCGTCGCGAAGCCGCAATTCCACGGAGGAAATCCTGCCCTCCTGCTCAAAGAGGTCCTGCGCAAACTTCAGTGGCACGAGCATGATGTTCTCGTCGTACTTGCGCTGGTGCACTTGGAACGCGGTGCCTGAGGCAAAAACCTTGTCGAAGGTGAAACTCTCGGCAGGGTTGGCCATGTTGATGCGCTCACCTTTTCGCGGGGCATATATATACGGAGTGCCGAAGTCGACGCTCCCCATGGCGGCGGCCAGGCCTATGCCCGGTGTGGCATAACTGACGCCGGCACGCTGCAGGGTGAAGCCCTTTTCTATGTCGCCCACCAGGATGCTGTCGATGCCAGAGGTTTCTGCATAGTTGTCGGCCACGCCTTTCAGGGTGAACACAAGGGGCTTTCCCTTGGGCAGGATCAGGGCTTGCTGCGTGAGGCAAGGTGTGGCAGCGGCTACCGCAGGGTGGCGCATCATGGCAACAAGGGCGGGGTCGTCGGCATCAGCGAGTTTGCCTCCTGCTGGCATCACAAGCAGTTCGGGGTCCATGGCTGTGTAGAGACTGCCTATCAGTTCGCGGAAGCCATTGAACACGCTGAGCGTCACCACCAACGCCAGGCACGACACCGCCACGCCGCCAGCAGAGATGGCGGAGATTAGGTGGATAAAGCCCACCTTACGCGGCGAAAAGAGGTAGCGCCGAGCTATGAAGAAGGGGAAAGACATCCCTTAGCCTTTCGATAGGAGTTCGTCGATATGGTCGATATAGTCGAGGGAGTCGTCTAAGAAGAAGCGGAGTTCGGGAATGATGCGCAACTGCTTCCCGCAGCGGCGCCCCAGTTCATAACGCACGCTGCGGACGTTGGCCGTGATGTTCTCTATCAGTTCCTGCGAACGCTCCGAGGGGAAGATGGAAAGATAGGCGCGACATACGCTCAGATCGGGGCTGACGTAGGTCTTGCTCACACTGACCAGCACGCCGTGCGTCCGTGCAGTCTGCAGACGGAAGATGTCGCTCAGTTCCTTCTGTATCAGTCGCTCTATGCGCTTCTGTCGAGTTGTTTCCATAGTAATGCCAGTGGGGTGTGGTCAGTTTGCAGCGCGGGTGTCGAGGATGGTGTAGCCGGCTTGGGTGATGCCGTCCTGAATGTCGTGGATATGCTGCGTGTTGCGGGTTTCGAGCACCATACGCAGATTGCATGAGTTCACGTCGGGACTCTCGCCGTTGCGCTCGTGGTGCAGAGAGATGATGTTCGCACCGAAGCGTACGATGACCTTGGAGAGGCCGAGCAGCGAACCGGGGCGGTCGGGGAGTTCTATGAGCATCTCCACGGTGCGCCCGCTCTTCATCAGACCTCTGTTGATGACGCGGCTCAGGATGGTCACGTCGATGTTACCACCGCTCACCACGCAGCACACCTTCTTGCCCTCAATGGGATACTTGCCGAACATGGCGGCTGCCACACTGACGGCACCCGCGCCCTCGGAGGCCAACTTGTGGTGCTCGATGAGTGCAAGGATGGCGGCACAGATTTCGTCCTCGCTCACCGTGACAATATCGTCTAAGTATTGGCGGCAGAGTTCAAACGTGTGTTGCCCGGGCTGCTTCACGGCAATGCCGTCGGCAATGGTCAGAATGTCGGGAAGCGACACGATCTCGCCGCGCTGCACACTCTCTTGCATGCCGGCGGCGCCAGCGGCCTGCACACCGACAACCTTGATGCTGGGCTTGAGCGTTTTTAGCGCATAGGCAGTTCCTGCGGCCAGCCCTCCGCCGCCGATGGGTACGAACACCACGTCAAGGTCGGGCTGCTCGTCAAGAATCTCCATGCCGATGGTGCCCTGCCCTGCTATCACCAACTCGTCGTCGAAGGGGTGGATGAACGTCATGCCAGTCTCCTTCTCCTTCTCGAGGGCGTGGCAATAGGCGTCATCGTACACCCCAGGCACCAGCTCCACCTCTGCGCCGAGGTCGCGCGTGGCTTCCACCGTGGAGATAGGCGCGCCCTCGGGCATGCAAATCAAGGCTTTGATGCCCAGCCGACGGGCAGCCAGGGCCACACCTTGGGCATGGTTGCCAGCGGAGCACGCCAGCACGCCGCGAGCACGTTCCTCCTCACTGAGTTGGGAGATCTTAAAGCCCGCGCCGCGTACCTTGAACGAACCCGTCACCTGCAGGTTTTCGGGCTTGAGGAAAAGGGTGGCGCTGGATAGCAGTTTTTCGGTCTTGATGAGCGACGTGGGGCGAATCACACGGCTGAGCACGGTGCGTGCCTTGTAGATGACATCGAGTGTAAGCACGGGAGGGATGATGTAAAAGAAAAGGCGGGCGGCGGAGCAGGCGGTAACACCACATCTGCCGCGTTCTGCCAGATTGGAAAACGCGGCAAATGTAGTAAAAACTGCACGAACACGCGCAGAGACGGCTGATTTACACCCGCTTCGCACCTGTTGCCCAGGCCCTTGTGCCTATTTCTGCAAGGTAAACCTGACGGGCGAGGTGGCTGGAATGTCACCGCGCGTTGTTACGCTTTCCTGTGGGCAACAAGGGATTGACGGCGGCAGAGAGCGCGAAGGAGCAGGCCAACACTAGCGGCACCAGCACCAACCACCAGAGGCCGAACTGTGCCTGGCTGACAAAGTAGCGCGCCTTGAAGAGGGGGTAGAACAGTGCGTCGAACATATAACTCACCAGGTACATGTCGAGCGACAGCAGGGATACTTTGGCCAAGGCTTTCTTCAAGAACGTACTGTCCACATCGCGCTGGTAGAGCAACAGGAACACGCAGAGCGACATGACGAAGCACAGCGGTGTGTCCGTGCCGCCGAAGGGTTGGAGCATGGGGCGGTCGTGAACCATCAACACGTTGAATAGCGGGTTGAGCAGGGCGACGCCCAGTATGACGGCAAGCCCCGTGCGCAAGCGAAGGCGGGGTTGGTACTCGCGGATATAAGTGCCGAGGAAGAAGTAGGCCAGGGGGAATATCTTGTCCCACGAAGCGGGCCACACCTTCATGCCGTAGCGATTGCAGAACGTGGCCATCAGCGAGAGCATCACCAGCGTGAGAATCAAAGCCTGCTTATGGCGCTTGGAGGTGAGGCCTCGGTACAACACGTTGAGGAACGGTGTGAGGGCAAACAGGCCTATCCACATCTCTATGTACCAGGCATAGGGAATGGCATCGAAGCGCAACACGGCGTGTGCCCATTGCATCGGGGTGTGATGGTCGCCGAGGTAGTACTCGCGGAAACAGATCGTCAGGATGCTGTACACCAAATAGGCCGATAGCACACGCACATACCCCAGGTAGTAGGAGCGCGACAATGTCTTTCTGGCGTTCAGGTATCCCGTGAGCATCAGGAAGAGCGGCACGCCCACGCACATCACTTGCCGCACCACGGCCTGCAAAAACATGGAGAACCCGCCGAAATTCTCCTGAAGGAAGGCGGTGTTCATGAAGAAGTGGCCGCCCACCACGGTGAAGATGGCGGTGCAGCGCACAATGTCAAGCCCTGCGATACGGGGCTTTGAAAACTTTGCCCCCCCCGAATAGTTTTCTGTGAGCGGGGCAGCCTTATTCGTAAGGTTCATAAGTGGAACGGGGAGCGGGATTGTGGGTTGTTGTTGATGGAAGTACAAGGTTGTCCTTCCCGCGGGCCTACTCGCTGAGCGTATATTCGCCTGCGTTTTCGGTCACGGCGCGTTGAAGGTCGGCCAGGGGCAGCGGCGCATCGCTGAAGGTGACGACGGCTTGTGCGGGGTCAAGGGTAACGGTGGCGCTCACGCCCTCGATGGAGTTCAGAGCGCGTTCCACATGGGCGCGGCAGTGTTGGCACATCATGCCGCTGACGGTGTAGGTTTTCTGTTGCATAGTATCTTGGTTGGTTTCAGTTTCTGTCGTGACAGGGGCGGGGGCTGTGGTATTTGCCTGTGGTTTCCTGCGCCGCGCCGTGCCGCGTAGCCGCAGGCTGTTGCCCACCACGCTGACGCTGCTCAGTGCCATGCAGAGGCTGCCGAGCATGGGACTTACCACTCCGGTGGCAGCCAGGGGGATGGCCAGGCTGTTATAGACGAAGGCCCAGAAGAGGTTTTGGCGCACCGTGCGCATCGTGCGGCGCGAGAGGCTGACCAGTTCGGGCAGCAGGGAGAGGTCGGAGGTGAGCAACGTGGCCTGTGCGCTCTCCATGGCGATGTCGCTGCCTGCCCCCATCGCCACACTCAGGTCGGCAACGGCCAGGGCAGCGCTGTCGTTGATGCCGTCGCCGGTCATGGCCACCACGCGCCCCTCCGACTTCAAGCGGCGGAGGTAGGCGGCCTTGTCGGCGGGGAGCAACCCGCCCTGTGCCTCGTCGATGCCGGCCTCGGCAGCGGCGGCAAGGGCGGCGGCAGGGGTGTCGCCGGTGAGTAGCACGGTGCGGATGCCCTGACGTTTCAGCGTGCGCACCGTAGCGGCGGACGTGGGTTTCAAGCGGTCGGCAAGGGCGGCGAAGCCCAGTACATCGGTCTCGTTGGCGAGCCACACCAAGGTACGGCCCTTCGTCTCCTCCCCCTCGGCATTCTTGGCCAAGGCGGGAGCAGGGGTGAGCCCTTGCTCACGGAGCAGCGGGCGATTCCCCACATAGTAGCGCCTCCCGTCCACCACGGCGGTCAATCCCAATCCGGGCAGCGCGCGGTATTCGGTCACCGACGGGGCAACCTGCGCGCTGTGTGCAAAGGCGGCAGAAATGGCATGGGCCAACGGATGCTCGGAACGGCTCTCTATGGCAGACAATGTGGCAGCATCGGCATCCGACAGGCGATAGGACACCACGGCAGGGCGACCTTCGGTGAGCGTGCCGGTCTTGTCGAGGGCCACGAGGTCGATGCGGCAGGCGGTCTGCAGGCTCTCCGCATCCTTGATGAGGATACCGGCCTCGGCAGCACGCCCTATGCCCACCATCAGCGCGGTGGGGGTGGCCAACCCGAGGGCGCATGGGCAGGCGATGATCAGCACACCGGTCATGGCCATCACGGCAGATGCCAGGCCGCTCTCGGGACGCACCACAAGCCATCCCACAAGCGTCGCCACACTGACGAGAATGACGGCAGGCACAAACACGGCGGCTACCTTGTCCACCGTCTGCTGCACCGGAGCGCGGCTGCCTTGTGCATCGCGCACGGCACGAATCACACCGCTGAGCACACTGCCGTCAAGGCTCTTGTCGCAACGCACGGTCAGTGCACCGCTGCCGTTCAGTGTGCCGGCCAGCACGCGGCAGCCCGACGTTTTCTCCACAGGTGTGGGCTCGCCGGTCAGACTGCTTTCATCTACAAACGACGCGCCTTCCACTACCGTGCCATCCACAGCGACGCGCGCCCCAGGGCGTACCAGCACAAGCATCCCTGGCACGATGGCCGCGATGTCGGTGAGGCGTGTGCTGCCGTCAGACGCTAACGTAGGCACCAAGCGCGGCTGCAGCCCAGCGAGCCGACGGATGGCCTCGCCGGTGCGACGCTTGGCACGAGCCTCCAACCAGCGGCCCAACAGGATGAAAGCCACGATGCCCACAGCCGACTCGAAGAAGAGTTGCGCCGAAATCAGATGGGGAAAAAACAGGTTCAGCAGGCTGAAGGCATAGGCAATGCCGGTGCTCAGCGCCACAAGCGTGTCCATATTGGTGTGCAGGCGGCGCAGTTGGCGTGCAGTACGAACAAAGAAAGGAGCGGCACACCAGCCCATCACAAGCGTGGCGATGGCAGCGATGGCATAACGCACCTGAGGGGAGTCACCTCCCCAGATGCCCAATGCCATAATCACCGCCGCCGCTACCAAGGCAAAGACCGTGCGGCGCTTCAAGAGGCGGTAGGCACGCTCCTCGCGCTGCTGCGCAGAAGCCTCCCCGTCGGGCAACACCAATTCGTAGCCCGCCGCACGCACCATCTGCTCAAGCACAGCCTCCTCCACCGCCGCCTCGTCGAAGTCCACCATAGCAGAGCCATCGGCAAAGTTCACTGCCGCCGAACGCACACCAGCGGTGCCACTGAGCGTGCGCTGCACGGTAGCGGCGCAGGCAGCGCAGCTCATGCCAAGTATCGGGTAACGTCGTTTCATTGGAATCGGGTGCAAAAATAAAGTTTTCGGCGTGTTTCACCACCCGAACCAGCGCAACATACAAGAACAAGCAAGCCGCCTTGCGGGGCGGCCTGCTCAGACGAACATTGACATAACAATTTCAATCTTTCACTCACTTAATTTTCTCCGTTCTTTCACGCTGCAAAAATACGGCGGCCCCATACCCCCAGCAATACCCACAATTAGGTATTTCAACGCGTTGAACCACTACTTTGCCCCTGCCTGCCACGGCTCGGCGCGTTGCAAAACTACGCTATCAGGACACCCGTCACGCACAAAACCAGCAGTATCACCGCATGATACACGCTGTTTCACCTAGTGACACACGCTGTTTCACCTAGTGACACACGCTGTTTCACCTGGTGACACACGCTGTTCCACCTGGTGACACACGCTGTTCCACCCCATGGAACAAACCAGGGAATGCGCCGAGGCTGCTGCCCTGGGAGCGCGGGCGTCTCGCCCGCGACAGCGCTGAAAGCAAA
>JAFSWM010000067.1 GCA_017444485.1 Bacteroidaceae bacterium
CCACGGCGAAGTCCGACGGCTTCAACGTCAGCCCCATGCCGAACATAATCACTGCGAGCAACGGAGCCACCACCCACATGCCCACAGGCTGCAAAGGCGCGGGAAACACCGCCGCGAGCACCGCCGTGAGCAACACGATGAGCCCCATCCATCGGGCAATCAGTGCACAGAGACGTTTCATAAGTGAGGAGGGCTATAAGGTTTGCAGCACGCTAATTGAGTCTGCGAACGGGGAAGTTGAAATATGTATCAGGGAACGGCTCGCCCTCTAGCGTGAAGTGCCACCACTCGGTGCGGAACGGCTTGAAGCCATGGCGCATCATGGCCTGGCGCAGGATGAGGCGGTTGCGGAATTGCTCCTCAGTGATGCCACGCGGATGGGCAGCAGCGGCCTCAGCGTCATACTCCCCCGTGTCGGGGTTGCCGCAGAACGTAGGGTGGCTCTCAGGGCCAAACCAGTCGAACGTGCCACCCATGTCGAGTTCCTTCTCCGTACGCATATCAAAGAGCGTGAGGTCCAGCGTAGAGCCCCGCGTATGGCCGCTCCGTTCGCAGATGTATTCCTGCGGGAACAGCACCTCCTTGGTGAGGTCGGCATAGAAATACGGCTTCATCAAGGTGTCGGCCAGGTCAGCACCCCAACGCATGAAGTGGTCCACGGCACACTGCGGGCGGTAGGCATCGTAAATCTTCAGCCGATAGCCCAGTTCCTTCACATCGTCCGACACAGCGCGAAGGCTGTCGGCAGCCACACGGGTGAGCAAAGCAACAGGCTCCTCATAGCCATCGATGCGCTTGCCCACAAAGTTGTAGGTGCTGTAGTAGCGGATTTCAAGAATAGCATCGGGCACCGCCTCGGCCAGCGTCACAAACTCGCTGCTGTCAGAGGTCTCGTCGCCACAAGAAACCAACACGCCAGGCACTGCCAAAAGCATAAGCAGCGCCACAGAACACAAAAGAGAACGAAGCGTCTTCATCATTTTTATTTTTAGGGGAGGTAATCTTGGGGAGTTATAAGGAGAAGTTATGAGGGGAAGTTATGAGGGGCTAACACTTCATTGCACTGTGTTTTTACCCTACGCTGAAAGGTATCGGCCCTTTATAACTACCTCTCATAACTACCCAAGATTAACTACCTAAACTAACTCCGATAAATAACGAAAACTACAGCCTGAAACGCTGCGTGAGCATCAGGTAGCCCACCTTGCGCTTCATACCTGCCTGTCCAGGATACGAAGGGTCGAGGAAGTTGTGCAAGGACATCGAGAACTGCAGCACAGTCTGCTGCTGGTCCTTCTTGTCGCCCACCGTCAGGGCAAAGTCGAGCCCCCAGCCGCCCTTCAATCGGTCCTTGTGGGTGTCGCCCACCTCGCCACCGCAGCCGGTCAGCACATCGTAGAACACACCAGCCTCAATCGACTTGTCCTTGTCGCCAAGGATGAGGCCCACGCGCGGCTGGAAGTAGTAGCCACGCAGGTTGTCCTTACTCGCCTTGAAGACAATCTCCTGGCTCTTGAAATAGGCGCCGCCATAGACGCCGAGGATGCAAGGATGATAGGAAGCATCCACACCGATGGCATAGTCGCCCGGGTGCTTGAAGGGGTTGCCGAAGGCGTAGTGGTAAGGGCCATAAACACCTCCCACAGCGTCAAAGCCACGCTTGCCCATGCCAATGGGGAACACCAGGTTGGGGTCAGGCAACAGACGCTCCGCCCACAGGGAATCCTTGGGGTGCCCCTTCAGCGCAAAGTGTTTCACAAGGCTCTCGGCCACACCATAGATAGTAGTGGTGAAGTAGTTGGTGCTCCACACACGGGTGTTAAGCGTCCAGTCGCTGGGCTCGGTCTGCGCCTTGAGGTGGGCGGGGAATGCCATCAGCAGCGCGAGGGCCGCAGAAAGTAGGATTCTTGTTTTCATCGTATCAATATATTAGATTGCAGCGGCAAAAGTAGGCATTTCCACACCGCAATCACCATTCAGAGGAAACAAAATGAAAGAAAACCCACCCTAAAACAAAGAAAAAGGCAAAAAAAAGACTGATTTGTTTGTGCGGTGGCAGCATTGCACTACTTTTGCCGACGAAAGCCACACAACAAGAGACAAGGCTTCCTATCAGCATGGCAAACAAGTCCTACAATTTCTTTTATTCCTATTTTTACTTTGCAGGGGATGCGAAGCGGGACGTTGCGTGCCAAATCTGAACGGCAACAGGTCATACAACCCCGCTTCCCTGACAAAAGGAGGCGGGGTTTTTGATAGCCGCCAAGCCATCCGAGTGGAAACACGAAACGTGTGTTGCAAAAACGAAAACAAAACCTTTCTGAGAAAAAATATGAAAAAGATTGCAATACAAGGCATTGAGGGCTCGTTCCACGACATCGCCGCCCACCGCTACTTCGTCGCCGAGCCGTTGAAGATGCTCTGCTGCGACACCTTCGAGGAGGTGGCCGCACGCATGCGCGACGACCGCGACGTGATAGGACTGATGGCCATTGAGAACACCATCGCCGGAAGTCTGCTGGGCAACTACGAGGTGCTACGCGCCAGCGGGGCGAGCGTGGTGGGCGAGTACAAACTTCACATCCGCCACAGCATCATGTGCCTGCCCGAGGACGACAGGGACGACATCAGCGAGGTGAACTCCCACCCCGTAGCCCTGATGCAATGCCGTGGCTTCCTGTCGCGCCACCCGGCCTTCAAGATTGTGGAACATGCCGACACCGCCGGCGCTGCACGCGACATCGCCGCATCGCGCAACAGGGGACATGCCGCACTGTGCCACGCCGCAGCGGCAGGGCTCTACGGGCTGAAGGTGCTCAAGGACGGCATTGAGGACAACAAGCACAACTTCACCCGCTTCCTCGTGCTGGCCGACCCCATGCAAGCCGATGCCCTGCGCGACCGCAACCGCGCCAACAAGAGTTCGCTGGTATTCACCCTGCCCCACACCAGCGGGAGCCTGTCGCACGTGCTGTCCATCTTCGACTTCTATCGCATCAACCTCACCAAGATACAGTCGCTGCCCATCATCGGCAGGGAATGGGAATACCTGTTCTATGCTGACGTGACCTACGACGACCCCGTGCGCTACCACCAGAGCGTGGAAGCCGTGCGACCGCTCACCAGCCAGTTGAAAGTGCTGGGCGAATACCTCGAGGCCGCCACACCCGACCTCACCGACAATGATCTATAAAAACCTTGGTATGAATACGATTACCCCTGCCGACCGCTTGTCAGCGGTAAGCGAATACTATTTCAGCCGCAAAGGCCAGGAGATTGCCGCATTGCAAGCCGCCGGGCACGACATCATCTCGTTGGCCATAGGAAGCCCCGACATGCCCCCCTCGCCCGACACGGTGGAGACGCTGGCCCGCGAAGCCGCACGCCCCGATGCCCACGGATACCAACCCACCCGAGGCATCACCGAACTGCGCCAGGCAATGGCTGCGTTCTACCAGCGCAACTACGGCGTGGCGCTCAACTCCGACACCGAGGTGCAGCCACTCATCGGCTCCAAAGAGGGCATCCTTCATGTCACGCTAGCACTGGTAAACCCTGGCGACGAGGTATTGGTGCCCGACCCTGGCTACCCCACCTACACCTCGCTCTCCACCCTGCTCGGTGCACGCGTGGTGAAGTACAACCTCACCGCCGCCCGTGGCTGGCAGCCCGACTTCGACGAACTGGAACGCCTCGTCACGCCGCGCACCCGCATCCTGTGGAGCAACTATCCCCACATGCCGACAGGCGCACGCGCACAGCGCACCACCTACGAGCGCCTGGTGGACTTCGCGCAGCGGCACGGCATCGTAGTGGTGAACGACAACCCCTATAGTTTCATCCTCAGCCACGAGCGGTTCAGCATCCTGCAAGTGCCAGGGGCAAAAGACTGCTGCATAGAGTTCAACTCCATGAGCAAGAGCCACAACATGCCCGGCTGGCGCGTGGGAATGATGCTCACCAACGCCACCTTCCTCTCGTGGGTGCTGAAGGTGAAGAGCAACATCGACAGCGGAACCCTGCGCCCCCTGCAACTGGCGGCAGCACGCGCCTTGGAGAACAGCGCCGAATGGCACGAGGAAGCCAACGTAGTCACCTATGCCCGCCGTCGCGCAGTGGCCGAACAGATAATGGACGCCCTGCAATGCACCTACGACAGCGACAGCGTGGGCATGTTCCTCTGGGGACGTATCCCCGACGGTCTAAGCGATGCCGAAACGCTCACCGAGCGCGTGCTGCACGAGGCCGACGTGTTCATCACTCCAGGCTTCATCTTCGGCGAGAACGGGCGACGCTACGTCCGCATCTCGCTCTGCGCCAAAGAAGAACGCATGAAGCAAGCGTTGGAACGGATAAAAAAAGTATTCTAAAACAAAACCGCACCATACAACATTATGGAACTCAACCTCTCTCCCCTGAACCTGCCCGGCGTGAGCGCCTCACGCCCGATGGTCATCGCCGGCCCATGCTCCGCCGAGACCGAAGAACAAGTGATTTCCACCGCCCTGCAACTGGCAAAAGCGGGCATCAAAATCTTCCGCGCCGGCATTTGGAAGCCCCGCACCAAGCCAGGAGGCTTTGAGGGCGTGGGCGAAAAAGGACTGCCCTGGCTCCAGCGTGTGAAAGAGGAAGTAGGTCTGCTCACCGCCACGGAGGTAGCCACACATGCCCACGTGGAGGCTGCGCTGAAGTACGGCGTGGACCTGCTCTGGATAGGCGCACGCACCGCCGCCAACCCCTTCGCCATGCAAGAGATTGCCGACTCGCTCAAAGGCACCGACGTGCCCGTACTGGTGAAGAACCCTGTGAACCCCGACCTCGAACTGTGGATTGGTGCGCTGGAACGCATCGCAGGCGCGGGCATCACACGCCTCGGCGTCATCCACCGCGGCTTCTCCACCTACGAGAAGAAACTCTACCGCAACCTGCCCATGTGGCACATCCCCATCGAACTGCACCGCCGCCTGCCCGGCCTGCCCGTGTTCGGCGACCCGAGCCACATCGGAGGGCGACGCGACCTCATCGCGCCCCTCTGTCAGCAGGCCATGGACCTGGGCTTCGACGGGCTTATCGTGGAGAGCCACTGCGACCCCGACCGCGCATGGAGCGATGCCAAGCAGCAAGTCACGCCCGACGTGCTGGAGTTCATCCTCGACCGCCTCGTCATTCGCGACACCGCCGCTGCCACCGAGAGCATACAGAGCCTGCGCCACCAGATTGACGAACTGGACAACGACATCATCGAGCAGTTGGCCAAGCGCATGCGCATCAGCCGCGAAATCGCCGAATACAAGAAGGCGCACAACATGACCGTGGTGCAAAGCGCGCGCTACAACGAAATCATCGACAAGCGCGGCGCACAAGGCGTATTGTGCGGCATGGGCGCCGACTTCATGCGCACCGTCTTTGAAGCCATCCACGAAGAGAGCGTGCGACAGCAACTCGAGGTAATGAACAAATAACCATTCCCTAAGCATGAAAATCCTTATCCTCGGCGCGGGCAAGATGGGCTCGTTCTTCACCGATCTGCTCAGTTTCGACCACGACACCGCCGTCTATGACATACACCCCGAGAGCCTGCGCTTCATTTATCACACGCAGCGCTTCACCAGCCTCGAAGAGATTGACGCCTTCAAACCCGAACTGTGTATCAACTGCGTGACGCTCAAACACACGCTCGATGTGTTTGCACAGGTCATCCCCCACCTCTCCGCCGACTGCATCATCAGCGACATTGCCAGCGTGAAGACCGGCCTCAAGGAGTTCTACGAGCAGAGCGGCATGCGCTACGTCTCCACACACCCCATGTTCGGCCCCACCTTCGCCAACCTCGGACAACTCTCGAAGGAGAACGCCATCATCATCAGCGAGGGCGACTACATGGGGCGCATCTTCTTCCGCGACCTCTACCAACGCCTCGGGCTGAACATCTGCGAATACACCTTCGAGGAGCACGACGAGACGGTGGCCTACTCGCTGGGCATCCCCTTCGTGAGCACCTTCGTGTTCTGCGCCGTGATGCGCCACCAGGACGCCCCCGGCACCACGTTCAAGCGCCACATGCGCATCGCCCGAGGTGTGCTCGGCGAAGACGACACCCTGCTCCGTGAAATCCTCTTCAACCCCCGCACCACGGGGCAAGTCAGCAAGATACGCGACGAACTGAAAGAACTCATCGGCATCATCGACAGCAAGGACGAAGCCGCCTTCGCTGCCTATCTCAACAAGATACGCGCGAACATCAAATAGGTCAGCGTGCACCGACTGCGAACATCCGTTTCACAAATCGCCACCAGGATTGCAATATCTCGGTGGCGATTTTGCTGTTTCAACGAGAATAAAGCACATTATTCGGACAAAGTGTTGAAGAATTTGGAAAAAAACGTACTTTTGCGCGAAAATAGGAAACGCACACCTACATAGAAGAATAATAAAGTGCGCCCCAACATCGTTAAATAAATATAAGAAACACCCCATAACCGTATGTCCGCCACCGAACAGAAGGAACTCAAACAAAACCAGCAGGAAGCCCTTGACACAGAAAAGCGAAGCATGGGCGTAGACTTTCAGCAACTGCTCGAGAAGTCCATTGACGGCTGGTATTGGATTGTGCTCTGCGCCGCCATAGCCCTCGGCGTAGCGTACTTGTACTTGAAAAAGACTCCCGACACCTACCAGGTGCAATCGTCCATCCTCATCAAAGACGAGAGCAACGACGTCTTCAAAGACCAGGGCGCGCTCAACAGCCGCTCCTCTTTCAGCAGTGTCTTCTCCGTGGCCAACAACTTCAGCACCGAGATGGACATCATCGCCTCGCGAACCCTGATACGCAAGGTGGTGGAGAAACTCGACCTCTACGTCACACAGCGTCGCACCGACCCATATCGCCCGGTGGACCTGTACAACGACTCACCCATCAAGGTGTGGATGTCACCCGCCGAAGCCGAGAAACTGGAGCGTGCCACGCTGCGCATCAACCTCAACGTGAACGGCTCGCTCGACATCACCACCCGCCCCGAGGGAGCCAAGGACGACGTCACCAAGCACTACCCCAAACTCCCCGTGATGTTCCCCACCAAGGCCGGTATAATCAGCATCACCCGCGTGGACAGCGTGCCGCTGAAGGAGAACATGGAAATCACTGCCAGCGTCTATGCCCCGAGCATCATGGCTGGCACGTACAAGCGGCGCCTCGGTGTGGTACAGACCAACAAGGAGTCGTTCATCACCTCCCTCACGCTCAACGACACCCGCCCCGAGCGCGCCATCGTCTTCATCAATGCCCTGGTGGAGGCCTACAATGCTGATGCCAACGAAGATAAGAACCAGATTGCCGAGCGCACCGACGAGTTCATCAACAACCGCATCGTGCTCATCTCCAGCGAACTGGGTAACACGGAAAGCACACTTGCCGAATTCAAAAAGAATGCCGGCCTCACCGACCTCAAGAGCGACGCCGCACGAGCACTGACCGGGCGCAGCGAATACGAGAGAGCCCTCGCACAGAACGAGACGCAACTCCATCTCATACAATTCCTGCACAGCCACGTTAAGTCAAACATCCGCAAGAACGACGTTTACCCCAGCAGCATCGGCATAGAGAACGACCACGGGCTGATGGCAATGATAAACGAGTACAACAAAGCCGTCATCGAGCGCAACCGCCTGGCGCGCAACAGCAGCGAGCGCAACCCCGTCATTGCCAACACCGACGTGCAGTTGCAGCAGATGCGCGACAACATCGAAACCACGCTGGCCAGCCTTGAAGAGGGAGCCACCATCTCCAAGACCAAACTAGAGGAGGAACTTGGCGGCTTCATGGGCACCATTGAGCGCACGCCGGAGGACGAGAAGCAATACCTCTCCATCACGCGCCAGCGCGACTTCCAGTCGCAACTCTACCTGTTGCTGCTGCAAAAGCGCGAGGAGAACGCCATCAAACTCGCCGCCACCGCCAACAACGGGCGTATCATCGAAGAGCCCGAGGCTGTCAGCGTAGTGGCACCGCGCCGCGCCGTGACGATGCTCATCGCACTGATTATCGGCCTGGCCGTGCCCATCGGCATCTTCTACCTCCTGTTGCTGCTCGCCGTAAAGGTTTCCGGACGCGGCGACATCAAGCGCATCACCGACCTCCCCGTCATCGGCGACATCCCCTTCAACAAGAAGTCGAAGAAGCAGCGCGCCATCGTGGTGCAAGAGAACAAGAACAACATAATGGACGAGGCCTTCCGTGGCTTGCGCACCAACATCCAGTTCATGCTCCACGGCGACACCGGCAAGGTCATCATGTTCACCTCAGCCATCAGCGGCGAAGGCAAGAGCACCATCGCCGGCAACCTCGCAGCCAGTTACGCCTTCCTCGGCAAGAAAGTAGTCATCGTGGGCCTCGACATCCGCAAGCCTGGTCTGAACAAAGTGTTCCACATCAGCACCCGCCTCGGTGGTATCTCGCAGTACCTCGCCGACCCCGAGGGACAAGACCTCATGGAACTCGTGCAGCAGAGCGACGTGTCGCCCAACCTCTACATCTTGCCTGGCGGCGTAGTGCCCCCCAACCCCACCGAACTACTCTCACAGCGCTCCCTCGACGATGCCATCAACAAACTCAAGCAGGAGTTCGACGTAATCATCCTCGACACCGCCCCCATCGGCATGGTCAGCGACTCGCAGGTCATCTCGCGCGTGGCCGACATGACTATCATCGTGGTGCGTCAGAACTACTCCTACAAGAACTCGCTCTTCATGGTGGACGACATGGCACGCGACAAGGTGTTGCCCAACGTGGGCCTCGTGTTCAACGCCGTGAACATCGAAAAGCGCCGCGGCTACGGATATGGCTACGGTCACGGGTATGGCTACGGCTACGGCCACGGATACGGTTACGGCCATGCCTACGGATATGGCTACGGCCAAACCGAAGAGAAGAAGAAAGGCCTCTTCGGTATGTTCAAGAGCCTCTTCTGACACCTATTTCAACAACACAAAAACCCCTTCATCATAATGAGAATCTCACGCATCTTGCTCGCCGCCGTCGCAGCGCTGACGCTCACCGGCTGCGTGTCGCAAAAGAAAATTGTATACTTCCAAGGCTCCGACGCGGTGTACTCCTCTCCGCAGACCATCGCTCAGAGTTACCGGATGGCCATCCAGCCCGCCGACCGCATCTCGCTCTCCATCACCTGCAGCGAGCCGCGCCTGCTCGCCGGCTTCGCCAGCAACGTCACGGTGGGTACCAACGAGGCCGTCACCACCAGCGGAGGCGGCACACGCGAGATTTACACCGGCTACACCGTGGATAAGGACGGCTACGTCACGCTGCCCATGATAGGCCGCCTCAAGGCACAGGGCAAGACCGAGGACGAGTTCGCCAACGACGTGGAGAAAGCCATCATCGCCGCAGGCATCGTCACCGACCCACAGGTCACCGTGAAGTTCACCAACGCCCGCGTCAGCGTGCTCGGCGCGGTGAACAAGCCCGGCTCCATACCCCTCAACTCACAACGCACCTCCGTGCTCGACGTGTTGGCCACAGCAGGCGACATCAGCGACAACGGCTTGAAGACCAACGTACAACTCTATCGCGAAGTGGACGGCAAGCGCGAGATGTACCTCCTCGACCTCACACAGGCCGACGTCTTCAACTCCCCAGCCTTCTACGTGCAGCAGAACGACATGATATACGTCTCGCCCAACAAGGCCGCCGGTGTGAAAAACAGCCCCTTCTTCACCTTCTGGGGCGCCAGCGCGAGCATCGCCAGCGTAGTCATCTCGCTCACCTCGCTCATCATTGCCCTGACGCGCTAAACGCGCACCACCACGCACCGCAAACCCCATATCCCCGCCCGCCGCAAACGAAAAATTGCAGCGGGCGGGCGTGTTTTACGTCGGGTTCACTATCTTTGCGGCTGAAAACCTAACCCTTTCAACCCCCACCGCTATGAAAAACACAAGCACACTGCGCTGCCTGGCCCTCGCGGCAGCCCTTGCCACGTTCGCGGCGCCCATGGCCATCGCCGCACCCCGTGCCATCGAAATCCAAGCTCCCGCCGACAACCAGACACCCGCCGAGCAGGCCGCCATCGCCGAGGACTACTACTACGGACGCAACGGACGCCCGCAGGACTATGCCGAATGCGTGAGATGGGCCACCCTGGCAGCCAACAGAAAAAACGCACAAGCACAGTATCGCCTCGGCGTGTGCTACTACAAGGGGCAGGGCGTGACACAGGACAACGGCGCAGCAGCCGCATGGCTCGAGAAAGCCGCCGCACAGAAACACGACGAAGCCCTCAACCTCCTCGGACTCTTCTACGAAAACGGCTATGGCGTGAAACAAAACCTCAAGAAGGCCGCCAGTTACTACAAGAAAGCCGCCAAGAAAGGCAACACGCTGGGGCAGTACAACCTGGCCAACTGCTACTACACCGGACGCGGCGTGAAGCGCGACTACGGACAAGCCGCCTCCTGGTTCCGCAAGGCCGCCGAACAGGGCTTCGCCCGCGCGCAGTGCAGCCTCGGCAACTGCTACGAACAGGGGCGCGGCGTGCCGCAGAGCGACAATGAGGCCGCACTGTGGTACAAGAAAAGCGCCGAGCAGAACTATGCCCGCGCACTCTACTACCTCGCACGTTGCTACGAGCAGGGACGCGGTGTGGAGCAGAGCCAGGACAAGGCCCTCGAACTCTATCGCCGCGCCGCAGCAGCGGGAGTGAAAGAGGCGCAGGACCGCCTCAACGAACTCAGCGCCGCAGGCTGAGGCCACCAGTGCGGGGTGCAAAATGTCCCTGCACCCATCTGCCACAAACCCTATCTTTGCCCCAGCAAACGACGTACAACCCCTGAGGCAAGCCCACAAACACCGCAAATACACGCTCCCCCAAGGGGCGAAACTACATCCGTCGTAGAAAAAACTATTGGCTTTGGAGTTTAAACTGCAAAGCCAGTAGTTTTTTCTGTAAAGCCACAAGTTTCGCGCCGAAGCCCTCAAGTGCACCACACGAGGTCCGCAACGCAAAATCCAATGCCGAACGCCCACCCTTTGTCCCCACCAGAAAAGGCCCGAAAGCGCAAAGCCTGAAAGTATCTTAAACTACGTAAAGAAAAAAGCGCGCAGCGGCGCAGTACCATGGGATTTTAGTACCTTTGCGGCCAAATAAAAACCTACGGAAAATGGCCTCCAACTTTCTCCAAGACAAAATCGTGACGGACGGTCTGACTTTTGACGACGTCCTGCTGGTCCCCGCTTACAGCGAAGTGCTGCCACGCGAAGTGAGTCTCGCCGCCCGCTTCTCGCGCAACATCCCTCTGCAAATCCCCTTCGTCACCGCCGCCATGGACACCGTGACAGAAGCCACGATGGCCATCGCCATAGCCCGCGAAGGCGGTATCGGCGTGATACACAAGAACATGAGCATCGACGAACAGGCACGCCAGGTGGCCATCGTCAAGCGCGCCGAGAACGGCATGATATACGACCCCGTCACCATCGAACGCGGGCGCACCGTAGGCGACGCGCTGGACCTGATGGCCGAGTACCACATCGGGGGCATCCCCGTGGTAGACGCCGAGAGGCGCCTCGTGGGCATCGTCACCAACCGCGACCTGCGCTTTGAGCGCGACCTGCAAAAACCCGTGGACAGCGTGATGACAAGCGAGAACCTCGTCGTGACGCAACAGCAGGTGGACCTGGCCGAAGCAGCACGCATCCTGCAAGAG
>JAFSWM010000068.1 GCA_017444485.1 Bacteroidaceae bacterium
ATTGTTGCTAATAATTATGAATTGTGAATTATGCTTTATGCATTTATTCCAACTCCATCGGGTCATACTCGTGCGGGCTGGATTTCAGGTCGCCGATGGTGCCGTCCTCGTTGAAGCTTCTGATGCCTGCGGTCTTCAGGTAGTTGCGGTTGTAGGCGATTTGCAGCTTCCACGTGTGGGTGCGCGTGGATTTCATGAATTCCTCCTTGGGGTATTGGTAGATAGGGAAGTTGCCCTTCTCGATGGCCACGGCCTCGAAGACGTAGAGGCTATCGACATCGTGAATTTTCATGATGAGACCTGGCAACCCGCCGAACTTCCACGGCCCGCGTCGGATGGGGATATCAGGAGCAAACCATGCCACGTAGTCACGCCCACGCCAGCGACAGGTAGCTTTTTGGCAGGGATGCCCGAGGAACGAAGCGGTATCTTCCTCTAACGTCCACTCCTGTCCGCTCCATTTCTCCTCATACCGCTGCGGCCATTCCTGTCCCATCGGCATGACGGACCACTCATTGAGCGTGTCGCCATGGATGAAGATATTGGAGTACTGGTATTCGCTCCATATGCCAGGCACCTTTCCCCGCATCCACCACGTGCCATTGGGCACGCTCTGTGCGTGCGGGTTCTTCCGTGCCCACTCCACGCGCTGACTGTCGGCCACCTCCACGAACCAGCTACTGTATTTCGTCATGTGCTGTCCAATGAGCAGCTGTCCGCAATCCAGATACGTGCTGTCATGCGTGATGTCCGTGGCTCCCCATGCGTACTTGATGCGCAGGTTGGCCGTGTCGATGACCTTACGTCCCAGGACTATGATGTGACTTCCGTTAGCTCTGGCCCCGCTTTGCTTTCGCTGGGCTTTCGCCCCGCCGCATACGGCTGCGAGGGCGAGGATGATGGTGATGATTCGTCTATTCATAAAAAGCGTTTTACAAGTTCATTCACCTGTAAAACGCTCATACCCCCGAATCTTTACCCATAAAAGATGTTAAAAAAGAACCCTGTACGCTGCAAGACAAAGAAAGAGTGCCGGATTCGGCCCCGCAAGGAATATGGCCAAATCCGACATTTAGGAAATATCTTGCAGCGTGCATGGCCATTTCCGACAGTCGGGCGACGCCTTGCAGCGTGCATGGCCTCGCTCAATCGCCCTCCACGTTATCCACCAGCGTAACGGGTGTCACCACCGTTGAACCGTCGCCCTGCTTCGAGGCAGGTTGCGCGGCCACCAGCTTGTAGTGCTCGATGATACCGCACACGTCCTGAATGGCCTGCGTCGTGGCCGCGCTCGACTGGATGCGGTCCAGGGCGTTCACCTGTCGGATGGCGTCGGTCAGCGTCACAGCAATCTGCTTGCGCAGGGCGCTCGTCGTGTCGTCGCCCTTCTGTGCAATGCGCTGGCCGCGTGTCTGCTCGCGCTCCGAGGTCGCGTTGGCCACGATGGTATTGGCGGCGAAGATGTCTGCGGCGATGCGGTCCAGCCCCAGCGTCTCCAGAACCGCCGCGTTGGCCTCCGTGCCAAGGTCGCGGTGCAGGCCCTCCAGCTCCATCGTCTCCTTCGTCAGCTCGTGGCGATAGACACCCTTGTACGCCGTCATCGTCGGACGCAGTTGCAGCGCCGCCTGATAAAGCGGGTCGGTGGGGTCGAGCTGCATCACGTAGTGCCACGCGTACCACAGCGCCTTCCACAGCGAGTCGCGCTTCGTGTCCGCCTTTGTGATTTCGGGTGTCTCGTCGAAGGCGCGCGGCTGGTTGATGAACTCAGCCAGACGGTTTACCTCCGCTTGCAGTTCGGGGCCGATGGTGGTTTGTGCCAAGTTGTTGAAGCCCTGCTTAGCCAGAGCCCTCAGCACGCTCAGCGAGTAATTCAGGAATGCGGCCAGTGTCGTGCCGACCCCGTCCATTCGGGGATTTCAAGTTTCTTTGTTGCCATTGTTTCTATGATTTTTTGGCTTTAATAATTGTGCGCAGTCTTATTGTTTCCCTCGTCATCGACTCCAGCGCTTTAAGCCGTGTGTGTGTTTTGTTTTTTCCTTTCTGTGCCTTACACCATCCTTTCCTGTTTCAGTGGTTAAACTTCTTGTTACTTATTCACCGTTCCTAAAAAACCTCCCCGCCACCCGCTGCAGCGATGCGAGCGGGGAGGCACCAATCATAGAAACTGGCGTTTTATTTCATTTCTTTTTGGGCTCACGGTTCATTCTCCATGTTAAATTGAGCATCACGTAGCGTCGTAGGACATTGCGATAGGTTTCTACTTGCTGCTGGGCATTCATCGTGTAGCTGTAGGCGGACATGCGGTTGAGGAGGTCGAAGGCTTCGAGCTGGAGGTTGAGACGGCCATTGAGGATGCTACGGGAGAGGCTGGCATTCCAAATGGGTTGCGTGGTGTTGAAGCAGGCATCGGTATAACCGGTGTGATTATAAACAGTAAGGCTGCTGGTAAGGTGGAAGCCCCACGGGAGAGGAGTGCTGCCGTTGAGTCCGTAGCTGTATGTGATGGCGTTGAGCGTTTGAAAACGGTCGCTCTCTGAGTGCGTCCATTCAAGGCCACCAGTAGCGGTGAGGCGATAGAGGCCTTGAGTATAGCCGAGGCTGAAGTTTTCGCGGAGGGTGGTGCGGTGAATAATGGTTCGGACGCTTTGCAGCTCCGTGGAAAGGGCAAGAATATCCACGCTGTTGCGATAGTCGGCAGTGGTGTTGGTGGAGAGGTTTATACGCTTCTTCTTGTCGAGCGGCAGGCGGTAAGAGATGTTGCCGTTCAGGTTCCAATTACCATCAATACCATCGGAACGATACGTGCGAATGCCAGTGGCAGAGTCGTAGGTCATAGCTTGCACAAGAGCATTCTGCCAGAGGGTATAGCGCAGTGTAGCGTTTAGATAATGTTGCTTGGTCTGTAAGGCATGGCTGTAGAAGGCTGTGGCCACGTGCTTGTGCTCGTTATTGAGGTTGGGATTACCGAGGCGGACGATGAGCGGTGTGCTGTCATCGCGCCAGCCGATGGTTTGCACAAGGGCAGGTGGTGTTGTGGTGTATTGGTAGTTTAGGCGGAAATGACTCTCACGTGTTCCGTTCCAGTTGTTGTCGATACGCAGTTCCAAACTGGGCTCGAAAAGAAGGTCACTGCGATGGGCGAGCGTGTCAATAGTGGCGCGTTGATAGTCGAGGCGGTCCCGGGTATGGCGTAATGGCAGGTGGATGTTGAGGCTGGTGTTACGCCGCTTCTGTTCGTTCCAGTGCCAGCCGCCGAGGTTGATACCAACGATGTGCGTGCGGTTCAAGAGTGCCGAGTGGTAGCTGTTGGCGTGGTCGATGTACTGCGTTAGCGCGTCCTTTGTAGATGCCAGACGGTCTATGTCCCATGCTGCGGCTTCGCAGCCTTCCAGTTCAAAGTAATCACGGTGACCGCTGTCGTCGCTCTGTTTATAGCGGTAGGAGGACTCAAAGTTGACGGTGACGCGCGGCAAATTCAGGCGATAATTATAGGCAACGCCAAGGTCATAGCTGTAACGGTTGCTGGGGCTGCACTGGTAGCGGTCCTGACGTGCACCGCCGTCAGCATCGCGGGAGTGGTCAAGGGAGTGGAGAGGAGTGTCATGCCGAAGGCTGCCTCCGAGGTCAAAGGTCAGGCCGTCGGGCGTCAGTCGTACATCGCCTGTGGCCCGGGCATCAGCGCTTATGCTGTTCCACTCGTAGGTATTCTCGCGAGTGAGACTGCTGATGAGGTTCGCACGGTAGCGACCGGCGGCATCGCCATAGAAGAGGCTGTCCAGTGCCTCTCCCATATACCCCTCAACAAGCGCTTCATTCCACTCGGCGCTCTGCTGATGTCCCGTGTTCAGGTAGCTACGATACTGCACGTTGGGTTTCAACTCGAAGAGCAGTCCTTGCCCTTGCCCGCGGGGTGTCCATGAGAGTTCAGCCTTGTCACGGATGTACCAGTCGCGGGCTTCTGTCACGCCCAGGTTGCGTCCATAGACGGTGCTCCCATCATCAAAATAGTTGACGGTGGAACGGTGTTCGTTCTCCTGCCGTTTCGTGCGCTTGAATGTCAGGGCATTCTCCACCTTGTAACGCTTGTACTTGTCGTTGACCAGCGCGAAGGTAGCCACTTCCTGCACCGACATCCGCCCGGCATTGCCCGGATTCTGCCAGTTGCCGTTGTGGTCATAGTAACTATCGCCATAGACATCGTTGGTATAGCCAAAGAGAGCAATACGCGACTGTGGCGTGAAGCGGAGGGCAAAGGCGCGGGCGTTGTAGTGATTGCCTGTTCCATAACCCGCCGTGGCGTTTGCAATCCATCCGATGCTGTACTGACGTTTCAGCACCACATCGATGGCCAATTGCCGCTCGATGCGGTTGAAGTCTTCGGGAGTCATGCCCGTCATGGTCAGC
>JAFSWM010000009.1 GCA_017444485.1 Bacteroidaceae bacterium
CCTTGATTTCTACGTCCACGCCACAGGGGAGTTCAAGCTTCATGAGGGCATCTACGGTCTTAGTGGTGCTGCTGTAGATGTCGATGAGGCGCTTGTAGGTGCAGAGTTGGAATTGCTCGCGGCTCTTCTTGTTGACGAAGGTGGAGCGGTTTACGGTGAAGATGCGCTTACGGGTGGGGAGAGGGATAGGACCGCTTACTACGGCACCTGTGGCCTTGACGTTCTTCACGATTTTCTCTGCGCTCTTTTCTACGAGTGTGTGGTCGTAGCTCTTGAGTTTGATGCGAATTTTTTGACTCATAATGTTGGTTTGATTAATGTTTTTGTCCCTCCGCGCCGCAAGGCTAAGAGTCATTTGTTAGCCTGCGGGCGGATGGGTGTTGTTTTTACTTGATGAGGTCCACGCGGCCTTTCACTTCCTCGAGCACTTCGCGGGCGATGTTGGAGGAGAGTGGGGCGTGGTGGTCGTAGGTCATAGAACTGGTGGCACGACCGCTGGTGATGGTACGCAGTGCGGTGACATAGCCGAACATCTCGGCCAGGGGGACCATGGCTTTGACGAGGCGGCTGCCGCTACGGGTGCTTTCCATGCCTTCCACTTGGCCACGGCGCTTGTTGAGGTCGCCGATGACATCACCCATGCTCTCCTCGGGGGTGTCTACCTCGAGTTTCATCATAGGTTCAAGCAATACGGGACGTGCCTTGGCGCAGGCGTTGCGGTAGGCATTGAGGGCGGCGACTTCAAAACTGAGCTGATCGGAGTCCACGGGGTGGAACGAGCCGTCAACCAGTTCTACCTTGAGGCTGTCAAGGGGGTAGCCGCCAAGCACGCCGTTCTTCATGGCGTTTTCAAAGCCTTTCTGCACGCTGGGAATGAATTCCTTGGGGATGTTACCGCCAGTGACGGAGTTGATGAACTGCAGGCCGCCTTCTTTGTAGTCCTCGTCCACGGGACCTACGTTGACAATGATGTCGGCGAACTTACCGCGGCCACCAGTCTGCTTCTTGTACACTTCGCGCAGGTTGACCGTCTCGGTGATGGCCTCCTTGTAGTTCACCTGAGGCTTGCCCTGGTTGCATTCAACCTTGAACTCGCGCTTCAGGCGGTCGATGATGATGTCGAGGTGGAGTTCGCCCATACCACTGATGATGGTTTGGCCGCTCTGTTCGTCGGTGTGTACGGTGAACGTGGGGTCTTCCTCTGCGAGTTTGGCAAGGCCTGTGGAGAGTTTGTCGAGGTCCTTCTGAGTCTTGGGCTCAACGGCGATACCTATCACGGGATCGGGGAAGTCCATGTTCTCCAGCACGATGGGAGCGTCCTCGCTGCTGAGGGTGTCGCCCGTGCGGATGTCTTTGAAGCCTACGCCAGCACCGATGTCGCCTGCTTCGATGACGTCAACAGGGTTCTGGTGGTTGGAGTGCATCTGGAAGAGGCGGCTGATGCGTTCTTTCTTGCCGCTGCGCACGTTATAGACGTAGCTGCCAGCCTCCACCTTACCGCTATATACGCGGAAGAAAGTCAGACGGCCCACATACGGATCGGTGGCAATCTTGAAGGCGAGTGCGCTGGTCTTTTCGTCCACACTGGGTTTGCGGTCTTCCTCTTCGCCGGTGTCGGGGTTCGTACCCACGATGTTGGGGGTGTCGAGGGGGCTGGGCAGGAACATGCAGACGTAGTCGAGCAGTGTCTGCACGCCCTTGTTCTTGAACGAAGAGCCGCAGGTCATCGGGGTGATGGCCATGGAGAGTGTGCCCTTGCGGATGGCGGCGATGATTTCCTCGTCGGTGATGGCGTCGGGGTCTTCAAAGAACTTCTCCATCAGTGCTTCGTCGCATTCTGCGGCGGTTTCGATCATCTTGTCGCGCCACTCTTGAGCCTCGTCTTTGAGATCGGCGGGAATTTCTTCCACGTCGTAGTCAGCGCCCATGGTCTCGTCGTGCCAAAGTATGGCCTTCATCTTGATGAGGTCGACAATGCCCTTGAAGTTCTCCTCGGCGCCGATGGGAATGGCTACCACACAGGGAGTTGCTCCGAGCACGTCTTTCATCTGGCGCACCACTTCGTAGTAGTCTGCGCCGGAGCGGTCCATCTTGTTCACATAGGCGAGGCGGGGTACGTTGTACTTGTCAGCCTGGCGCCACACGGTTTCGCTCTGGGGCTGCACGCCGCCTACTGCGCAGTAGGTGGCCACTGCACCGTCAAGCACGCGCAGACTACGTTCCACCTCTGCGGTGAAGTCCACGTGTCCCGGAGTGTCAATGAGGTTGAGTTTGTATTGCTGGCCGTTCCACTGCCACTGGCAGGTGGTGGCGGCGCTGGTGATGGTGATACCGCGCTCTTGTTCCTGGGCCATCCAGTCCATGGTGGCAGCGCCCTCGTGTACTTCGCCGATTTTATGGGTTTTTCCGGTGTAGAAGAGGATGCGCTCACTGGTGGTGGTCTTACCGGCGTCGATGTGCGCCATGATGCCGATGTTGCGCGTGAAGTGCAAATCTATCTTTGCCATTGTCTGGTGTGTGGTTCTTGTTTAATTAGAAGCGGAAGTGTGCGAATGCTCGGTTGGCTTCGGCCATGCGGTGCATGTCCTCCTTACGCTTGTAGGCGCCGCCCTGCTCGTTGTAAGCGTCCATGATTTCGTTGGCGAGTTTGTCGGCCATGGTCTTTCCGCCGCGTTTGCGGGCGTAGTTGATCAGGTTCTTCATGGAGACGCTCTCTTTGCGCTCGGGGCGCAGTTCGGTAGGCACTTGGAAGGTAGCACCACCGATGCGGCGGCTCTTCACTTCGACCTGCGGGGTGACTTTGTCGAGCGCGGTCTTCCAGATTTCGAGGGGGGCTTGTTCGTTGTCCTTCATCTTTTGGCCAACGAGTTCGAGGGCGTGGTAGAAGATGCTGGAGGCAATGCTCTTGTTGCCGTCAAGCATCTGGTGGTTCACAAACTTGGAAACCTTCTGGTCTCCATAGACGGGGTCGGGAAGGATGACCCTCTTCTTTGGTTTTGCTTTACGCATTGTGTAAAAAGATATTGATGTGTGAGGCTGCCGGTGTGTCTTCAACTCGTCCGCTGACGTGTTTACTCAACCCTGTGCAAACCAATGTTTGGTTGTCTGTTGTGTTGGCAGGCGTTGGAGCGGCAAGTGACAGGTCCGCGTTTGTTCTTGTTTGTCGAGACTTGTCACTTGCCGTTCGCCGCTTGTCATTTCTTGGCCTTAGGCCGTTTTGCGCCATACTTAGAGCGCCGCTGTGTACGATTGGCTACGCCGGCGGTGTCGAGTGCACCGCGCACGATGTGGTAGCGTACGCCGGGGAGGTCCTTGACACGCCCGCCGCGCACCAACACGATGCTGTGCTCTTGCAGGTTGTGTCCCTCTCCGGGAATGTAAGAGTTCACTTCCTTCTGATTGGTCAGACGCACGCGCGCCACCTTGCGAAGGGCCGAGTTAGGCTTCTTAGGCGTGGTGGTATATACACGCACGCAGACGCCTCGGCGCTGGGGGCAGGAATCCAATGCGGGAGACTTTGATTTCTCCTTGGTCACTGTTCTGCCTTTGCGCACCAGTTGTTCAATGGTTGGCATTTGTTTGTGTTTTAATTATTATATATTGTTTTTTGATTATCGAATATCGTGACGAATAGGCACATTACGCCCGTGCGTATATGCCCATTCGGGGTGCAAAAGTACAAACTTCCTCTTATTCCCCAAACATTTCCTGTTGTTTTTCACTGATTTTCTTTCCCTAAGCGTTGACTTTGCTTGGTGGAGATGCGTTTGCTATTTGCGAAAAGCGCACATCATGACACCCTGTGCGGCTGCTGGGTTCACGCGCGCGTATATTAATATTGAGTACTCCTAGATTCGTGCGTCTCTATGAGAGCCGCAGTTCGTAGATTACGTTTGCGCCGGCGGCCTTGTTGAGGGCTTTGATGAGTGCTTCGCGGCGTATGAAGAGTTCGTGGCGCACCAATGGAGAATTGAGGCGCACGGTCATGATCTGCCCCCTAATGCTTACGTCTTCGGTGCATTCAGCGGCCTCGCTGCCCGCTATTGTTGGCCACGCATCGATGGCACGCCGTTGTGCAAGCGGTGTTTCCAGGCCTTCTGTGCGTAGGTAGCGCGCAATGAGAGAACTGAGCGTTTCGGTGTTTCGTCTTTGCATAAAGAGAATCTTTCTACTGATGCCGTGTATGCTTCGTTGGTTTTCCGACTGCAAAGTAAGCAATAACAAGCCGAATGGCCAAGCCTTTGCTGCTCCCACTTCATGCCTTGTGCTCGCCCATTGCGGTGATAGCGGTGACCGCAAACTCGCTCACGTCGTGATATGCCCAAATAGTTTTGGTTGCCGTAGGGAATAGGCGCGTATTGCCCACTCCTGCACGCGAAATCCGTGTGTTTTGTGCGGCATTGTTCAAGTTTTTTGTACGTGGCAGTGTTGCGGATTTGCATAAATGACTAAATTTGCCGCGCTTAAAACGCACCTGCCCGTATTTGTGGGGCGAGAAGACCATAGTATAAACTAAAAAATCACATACAAACAATGGCAGCAATCCAGAAAATCAGGAGTTATGGCCCCTGGCTCATCGGCATCATTGGCTTGGCGCTTTTTGCCTTCGTAGCAGGCGACCTCTTCAAGTGGGTAGAGACCAACGCCAATGTTGGCCGTATGCAGGTGGGCTCCGTCTATGGCGACGACCTCTCTATCCAGGACTTCCAGGAGGACGAGCAGACGTTCACCGAGATTGTTAAAATGCAGCGCAGGCTCAGCGGTCAGGGCGACAACCTCACCGACGCCGACCAGGAGGGCATTCGGTCCTACCTTTGGGAGCAGCACAAGCAGAACAGCATCATTCGTCACGAGTGCGACGAGTTTGGCCTCTATGTTACCGACGAGGAGGTACAGCAGGCCTTGCGCGACGGCAATGCCGGCTCCTTGCGCATGGTGTCGATGTTCCTCACGGGCAATGCCCAGGCCCCGTTCAATCTGCAGCTCTTGCAAGACTTCTTAAAGAACAAGGAGAAGTACCTCCAGCAGGCAGCCCAGCAGGGCGGCAGCGAGCAGGTGGAGATGATTCAAAACATTGAACAGGTGTGGAAATTCACCGAGAAGCAGTTGCGTCAGGAGTTGCTCACGCAGAAGTACTACTACTTCCTGATGCAGAGTTTCGCCAGCAACCCCACGCTCGCTAAGTTTGAGTTCGAGAACCAGATTAACCTCACCGATGCCCTTGTGGCAGCCATCCCCTACAGCACCATTGCTGACAAGGACGTTCAGGTGACCGACGCAGACCTGCAGAAGGCCTACGAGCAGTATAAGGAGCGTTTCTTCATCCCCGTTGATACGCGCGATGTGAAGATGATTGACGTTACCGTCACTGCCAGCGCCGCCGACCGCAAGGCCATCACCGACGAGGCCAACGCTGCCTATCAGCAACTCAGCGAAGGCAACGATCCTGCCAGCGTGGTGAGCCGCAGCAGCAGCCGTATGCAATACACGGCTTTGCCCCTGAGCAGGGATGTGTTCCAGAGTGCCGCTGCCGACGTGGCCGCACGTCTTGACAGCGTAGGCGTAGGTGGCACCATCGCCCCCTATGTGGACGCTCAGAGCAACACCATCACCACCTTCCGCCTTGTGGCCAAGGAGCAGTTGCCCGACAGCATTCTCTATCGCGGCATCATCGCCCAGGGCAGCGATGCCGATGAGAGTGCCAAGCGTGCCGACAGCATCTTCAACGCGCTGCAAGCCGCTGGCGCAGGTGCCGACAGCCTCTATCGCGCCCTAGCCACGAAGTATGGCCAACGCGCCGACAGCATCTGGCTCACCTCCGAGCAGTTTGAGACGCTCGGCATGAGCGACGACAACGTGACGCTCTTCTCCTCCCTCTACGACATCGCCGCCGGCGAGCGCCGCATCGTGAAGTTGGGCGAAGCCAACCTCGTGGTAGAGGTGCTCGACAAGCGTGCCCCTGTAGAGAAATATCAGGTAGCCGTGGTGCGTCTTGCACTCGACTTCAGCAAGGAAACTTACAGCAACGAGAAGAACAGGCTCAACCGCTTCCTCTCGCAGAACCAGACCGTCGAGGCCATCGAGAAGAACGCTGGCAAGAACGGCTATGTAGTAACCCCCATCTATGCCGCCGACGGCTCCAACCTGCTCACCAACCTGCGTCAGCGCATTGGCGGATCTGCCGTGAAGGAATTCGTGACGTGGGCCTACGATAATGCAGAGCCCGGACAGATATCTCCCCTCTACGAGGCGGGTGCTCATGGCGACCATCTGCTCGTTGGTATGCTCACCGCTGTAAACGAGAAGGGCTACCTGCCTTGGAACAGCCCCGCCGTCAAGGAATTCCTCACCGGCGTGGTACGTCAGCAGAAGAAGAGCGAACAACTGATGGCCAAGTTCAAGGGTGTGAAATCCTTTGAAGCTGCCCAGGCTCTTGCCGGTGTGGTTACCGACAGCGTGAATGGTAGCGCCTTTGGCCAACCCGTGATGTTGCAAGGGGTAGGCACACAAGAGTTGCTCCTGAGTGCCGTACTCGCCAAGGCTGCAAAGGGTAAGTTCGTAGGTCCGTTCGCCGGCGTCGGAGCCATCTACTTCGCGCAGGTGACCGACAAGCGCAAGGGCGAGGAGCAATACGACGAGAAGCAGATGATGCAGCAACTCGCTCAGCAGGACATGCAGAGCATCATCATGAGCAACCCGTTCAGCGGCCAGGTGTCGCACCTCTTGCTCAGTGCGCTTGAACAGAAAGCCGACGTGGTGGACAATCGCTATAAGTTCTGACCTTTGCAACAGTAGGCGGCTAATAGCCTTGTACCTAACTCCCTTTTTCGCGCCCGCCCCGCCGCTTCGTGCGGCAGGGCGGGCGTCGTTGAAATAACGCTCCAGCAGTTATCTGAAACTACATCGGACTTCGTTTAAACTATGTCCGTGTGACTTTAAAGTCACACGGAGTGACTTTAAAGTCACACGGACATAGTTTTCTACTTGAACGCTTATAGTCTGCAGCCA
>JAFSWM010000069.1 GCA_017444485.1 Bacteroidaceae bacterium
TGGCGCCCAGGGCCGTCGCACCGAGTTCGCCCTCCAACTGTCCGCTCACGGTGAGGCTGGTCTGTTTGCCAAAGAACTCGCCGCTGTAGTCAATCTTACCGTTCTCATCGCGCTTGAGGTCGTAGAGGTTCTGCGTGGTGACTTGAAACATCTCGCCCGCTCCCTCACAGTCGCTGGCGGTGATGATGGGCGTGTGGAAGTAGTAATAGCCGTGCTCGTGGAAGTAGGTGTGGATGGCCATGGCCATGTGGTGGCGTATGCGCATCACGGCGCCGAAAGTATTGGTGCGCAGCCGCATGTGGGCGTGCTTACGCATATACTCGAAACTCTGGCCTTTCTTCTGCATGGGGTACTCTGCGTCGCAGGTACCCAGCACGTCGATTTTTGTGGCGTGCACCTCGCTGGCCTGTCCCGCTCCGGGGCTTTCCACCAGCGTACCCGTGACGGCGAGGCAAGCGCCCGTGGTGACTTGCTTGAGGAGTTCCTCGTCGAAGTCGGCCACGTCGGCCACCACCTGCACGTTCTTGATAGTGCTGCCGTCGTTCAGCGCGATGAAGTTCACCGCTTTGCTGCCGCGCTTGGTGCGCACCCATCCTTTGACCAACACCTCGCTGCCGTAGTCGGTGCGGAGGATTAGGTCTGCTATCTTGGTTCTTTTCATTGTTGTTCGGTTGAAAAGTGTCACGGGGGCCATGGTTGCCCCGTGGCTTCTGTTGTTGTCGTTATCACTCGAAACTGCCCATGCGCAGGAAGTTCACCTCGTTCTCGGTGAGGAAACGCCATGCGCCGCGCTTCAGGTTCTTCTTGGTCAGTCCGGCGAAGAATACGCGGTCGAGTTTGATGACGTGGTAACCGAGGGCCTCGAACATGCGACGCACGATGCGGTTGCGCCCGCTGTGAATTTCTACGCCCACCTGTTTGCGGTCGGCCTGGTTCACGTATTGTATGTCGTCGGCTTTGATCTCGCCGTCATCAAGCATCACGCCGTCGGCAATGCGCTGGGCATCCTCTTGCTTGAGGTTCTTGTCGAGCCACACGTGGTAGATCTTCTTTTTCAGATACTTGGGATGCGTGAGTTTGGAAGCCATCTCGCCGTCGTTGGTGAGCAGCAGCACGCCAGTGGTGTTGCGGTCGAGCCGCCCCACGGGGTAGATGCGCTCGGGGCATGCGCCTTTGACGAGGTCCATCACCGTCTTGCGGTTGTTGGGGTCTTCGCTCGTGGTGACATAGCCTTTGGGCTTGTTCAGCAGCACGTAGATCTTGAGTTCGGGCTTGATGAGTTGGTCGTGGAAATGCACCTCGTCGGTACGAAGCACCTTGGAGCCGAGTTCGGTGACCACCTGTCCGTTCACTTTGACCACGCCGGCCTGAATGTATTTGTCAGCGTCCCTTCTGGAACAAACGCCAGCGTTAGCCAGGAACTTGTTCAGGCGCAGGGGAGCGTCGGGATCGGCCACATTCTCGGCGAAGGCGGTGCGACGCTTGGGGTTGTAGCGGTTGTTGTAGCCACCGCCACGATTGTAGCCGCCTTGGCGGTATCCGCCGCGGTTGTACCCTCCTTGCTGATAGCCCCCTGCACGATTGAAGCGAGGACGGTAGCCGCCTTCTTCGCCACCATTGTTGTTGAAGCGGGGGCGATAGCCGCCTTCTTCGCCATTATTATTGAAACGGGGGCGATAGCCTTCACCGCGGTTGTTATAGTTGTTGAAGCGCGGGCGGTAGGGGCGGTCGCCGTAGCCGCCGCGTCCGTATGCACCCTGCCGGCGTTCGCCGTCATGTTGGTTATCGTTGGACTGCTGGTCGTTATAACCTTCGCTGGAGTAACGGGGGCGATAGCCGCCCTGTCCGTATCCGCCACTGCGGTAGTTGTTGCCGTACCCTTGTCGGTATCCGCCGCCCTGTTGCCGATAGCCGCCTTGACGATTACCATAACTGCGGTAGCCATCATTGCTGCGGTAAGGACGGTCGCCCCTTTCGTTGTCACTGCTCTTGTAAGTGTTCTCGCTGTCACTGCCTGTCTCGGAGTAACTGTCCTTCTTCTCGAAGTCTTCGTAGTCTGCCATTGTCTTGTAGGCTTTTGTGGGTTGTTGAAAATGATTTGTAAGAAAAGAAATGTAGCCTCACGGCTGTTTGTCCTATTCTGTGCGAAGCCCCACCCCTATATAATTATACGGAGTGATGGCCCGCAGTTCGTCTTTGACGTCATCGCCAACGTTGAGGTCGTTGATGAAGGCGGCAATGGTCTCTTGCGTGATTTCTCCGCCGGTGCGCGTCAGTTGTTTCAGCGTCTCGTAGGGCTTGGGATAGCCCTCGCGACGCAGTATGGTCTGTACGGCTTCTGCCACTACCGCCCAACTGTGTCGCAGGTCCTCGTGCAGTTTGCCCTCGTTGAGCACCAGTTTGCCGATGCCTTTCTCCAGGCTGTTCAGGGCAATCATGACGTGTGCGAACGGCACACCTACGTTGCGCAGCACGGTGCTGTCGGTGAGGTCGCGCTGCAAGCGGCTGATCGGGAGTTTCTGTGCGAGGAAGGCCAGCACGGCGTCGGCCATACCCAGGTTGCCCTCCGCATTCTCGAAGTCGATGGGGTTCACCTTGTGGGGCATGGCGCTGCTCCCCACTTCGCCGGCCTTGATGCGTTGCTTGAAGTAGTCCATCGAGATGTACTGCCACACGTCGCGACAGAGGTCAATGAGCACGGTGTTCACACGGCGCATGGCATCAAAGAGGGCGGCCAGGTTGTCGTAGTTGCTGATCTGCGTGGTGTATGCTTCGCGCGTCAGGCCCAAGACGCCCTCCACAAACTCTGTGGCCAGCATGTCCCACTGCCTGTCGGGGAATGCCACGCAATGGGCGTTGAGATTGCCTGTTGCGCCGCCAAACTTGGCAGAGATGGGGGTGGCGGCAAGCGTCTCAACCTGTTTCTCGAGGCGATAAGCAAACACCTTTATCTCCTTACCCAACGTGGTGGGCGACGCGGGCTGGCCGTGTGTGCGCGCCAACATGGGGATGCTCCCCCACTCTGCCGCCATCGCGTTGAGGCGGTCTATGACGCTACGCAGGGCAGGAAGGTATGCGCCTTCCAGGGCATCCTTTACCATCAGCGGGAACGACGTGTTGTTGATGTCCTGGCTCGTCAGCCCGAAGTGGATGAACTCCATGTAGGGCGCCAATCCGTCGATGGCGGCGGCGCGTTCCTTCACATAGTACTCCACTGCTTTCACGTCGTGGTTCGTCACGGCCTCGGTCTTTTTCACGCTGAGGGCGTCGTCAGCCGTCATACCGATATATATATTGCGTAGTGCCTCTACCTGCTGGGGTGTGAGGGCGGGAAACTGCCGCAATCCCAATGTGGAGAGCCAGATGAAGTACTCCACCTCTACGCGCACGCGGTAGCGTATCAGTGCACATTCAGAAAAATACGGGGACAGACATTCCGTCTTCGAGGCATAACGGCCATCGACGGGCGACACGGCGCACAGCGCCTGCAAAGCGTTCATCACGATAAGAAATGAGTTGTAAACAAACGAACTGTCGGCGAACACCCTGGGATTAAACCTCTGCCTCACGGCAGCGGCATCGCCTTCAAGCGAGCGCAAAAATACGCTTTTCGCGCTCAGACGGCGCGTTCATCGGCCCTTTTCTTGCGTTGCACGCTCAAAAACACCTCTTTTTTGCGAAGCGTGTATGCGTTTCCCGCGTCCATACAGCGCCTTACCCTTCTTTTGTGTTCAATACGCGTTGCGTCAGCATCCTTCACGCCGCATCGTGGCGCAAAGCAAAATGGTGTGCACACCGAAAAGCGGGCGATATGGTCGAAAAATGGCAAAAAACACAACCAACGCTTGGTTGCGTGCCCGATATGTGCTAAATTTCGCACCGTTTGACAAAAACGGCTACTACAATTGTCGCCGACAGCAACGAAACAACCAACCAAACACATACAAATACCATGAAGGTTTACCAGTCACACGACATCAAGAACATTGCCTTGCTTGGCAATGACGGTGCGGGCAAGACCACCCTCACCGAAGCCCTTGTCTTTGAGAGCGGGCAGATCAAGCGCCGCGGGCGCATCACGCAGAAAAACACCGTCAGCGACTACTTCCCTGTGGAGCAGGACTACGGATACAGCGTGTTCAGCACCGTCTTCCACGTGGAGCGCAACGGGCGCAAACTCAACATCATCGACTGCCCGGGTAGCGACGACTTCGTAGGCGCCGCCCTCACCGCCCTCAACGTCACCGACACCGCCGTGCTGCTCATCAATGGCAGCGTGGGATTAGAGGTCGGCACGCAAAATCACTTCCGCTACACCGAGAAGTTAAAGAAGCCCGTCATCTTCCTTGTCAACCAACTGGACGACGAAAAGACCGACTTCGACAACGTCGTGGAACAAATCCGCACCGTCTATGGCGCAAAGGCCGTGCCCGTGCAATATCCCGTTGCCACCGGCCCCGACTTCAACAGCGTCATCGACGTGCTGCTCATGAAGAAACTCACGTGGGGTCCCGAGGGCGGCGAAGCCATTGTCGAAGACATCCCCGCCGATCAGGCCGACAAGGCCGCCGAGATGCACCACGCCCTCGTTGAGGCTGCCGCCGAGAACGACGAAGCCCTCATGGAGAAGTTCTTCGAGGAAGAGCAACTCACCGAGGACGAGATGCGCGAAGGCATCCGCAAGGGCATGGTGACACGCAGCGTCTACCCCATCTTCTGCGTTTGTGCCTACAAGAATATGGGTGTGGGCCGCCTCATGGAGTTCCTGAGCAATGTGGTGCCCTTCGTAGACGAGATGCCTGCCGTGCACAACACACGCGGAGAGGAAGTGCCCCTCGACCCCACCGCTCCCACCAGCATCTATTTCTACAAGACCGGCGTGGAGCCGCACATCGGCGAAGTGCAGTACTTCAAAGTGATGAGCGGCACGATCAAGGCCGGCGATGAACTTCAGAACGCCGACCGTGGTTCTAAGGAGCGCATTGCACAACTCTATGTCAGCACCGGCGCACAGCGCGAAAACGTGGACAGCCTCAGCGCAGGCGACCTCGGATGCACCGTGAAACTCAAAGACGTGCGCACCGGCAACACGCTCAATCAGAAGGACTGCGACCACAAGTTCAACTTCATTGAATACCCCAACCCCAAGTATACCCGCGCCATTAAGGCCGTTGAGGAGAGCAACACCGAGAAGATGATGGCCGCCCTCACCCGCATGCGTCAGGAAGACCCCACATGGGTTGTGGAGCAGAGCAAGGAACTGCGTCAGACACTCGTACACGGACAGGGCGAGTTCCACCTGCGCACCCTCAAGTGGCGTTTGGAGAACCTCGACAAGATTCCTGTAGAGTTCACCGAGCAGCGCATCCCCTATCGTGAAACCATCACCAAGACCGCCCGCGCCGACTATCGCCACAAGAAGCAGAGCGGCGGTGCCGGACAGTTTGGCGAGGTGCACCTCATCATTGAGCCCTATCAGGACGGCATGGAAGATCCCACGCTCTACCGCTTCGGCAACCAGGAGGTGCGCGTCAACCTCAAAGGCCGCGAGGAGATCGACCTCGAATGGGGCGGCAAACTCGTGTTTATCAACAGCGTGGTAGGCGGTGCCATCGACGCGCGCTTCATGCCCGCCATCCTCAAAGGTATAATGAGCCGTATGGAGCAGGGACCGCTCACCGGCAGTTATGCCCGCGACGTGCGCGTTGTGGTCTACGACGGCAAGATGCACCCCGTGGACAGCAACGAACTCTCCTTCATGCTCGCCGGACGCAACGCCTTCAGCGCTGCCTTCAAGGACGCCGGCCCCAAACTCCTTGAGCCTATCTACGACGTCGAGGTGTTTGTTCCCGCCGACGCCATGGGCGACGTGATGAGCGACCTCCAAGGCCGCCGTGGCATGATCGTCGGCATGGGCAGCGAAAGCGGATACGAAAAGATACAGGCCAAGGTGCCCCTCAAGGAGATGGCCAACTATGCCACCAGCCTCAGCAGCCTCAGCGGCGGACGTGCCAGTTTCATCATGAAGTTCGCCAGTTACGAGAGCGTGCCTGGCGACCTCCAGCAGCAACTCATCGCACAGTTTGAAGAGGAGAACAAAGAGGATTAAACCCTTCCCCCGCAACCACACACCTGCCGCCCGCGAAGCCGCAAGCCTCGCGGGCGGGTGTGTTTTAAGCCCAAATCGGTCATTAGCGTTATGGCAGGAATTTATGTTCACGTCCCATTTTGTAAGAGCCGCTGTGCCTACTGCGACTTTTGCAGCAGCACCTACGCCGCGCCCACTCGCCACGCCTATACCGACGCACTCATCGCCGAGATACAGGCTCGTAGCCAGCACTCCACAGGTATACTGTTCCGCACGATATACCTCGGCGGCGGCACGCCATCGGTGCTCACCGACGCTGACCTCGGGCGTATCTTCCACGCCCTGCGCGACAACTTCGCCATAGTTCCCGATGCGGAGATCACGCTTGAGGCCAACCCCGATGACGTGTGTGCCGCGAGGGTGCAGACCTGGCAAGCCATGGGTGTGAATCGCCTCAGCATGGGGGTGCAGTCGCTCGACGACACGATGCTGCGGGCCCTCGGGCGTCGCCACACCGCACACCAGGCAGTTGAGGCTGTCGCCGCGGCGGTGGCAGCAGGACTACACAACGTGAGTATTGACCTGATGTACGGCCTGCCTGGACTGACGCTCAGGGCATGGGAACGCACACTGACCGAAGCCCTCGCACTGCCCGTCACGCACCTCTCGGCCTACTGCCTCAGCGTGGAAGACGGCACACCCATCGCCGCAAGCATCGCCCGAGGGGACCTGACGCTTCCCGATGACGAAACGTGCGAAGCGCAGTATCGCATGCTCGTGGGTAAAACGCGTGAAGCGGGCTTCACGCACTACGAAATATCTAACTTTGCCCGTCCAGGCTTCCCCTCGCGCCACAACAGCGCATACTGGGACGGCACGCCCTACGTGGGCCTCGGTGCGGCGGCCCACTCCTTCGATGGCACGACGCGCCGCGCCAACACTACCGACATCCGTCGCTACACCACTTCAGCGGGCAATCCACCCTTTGACACTGAGACGCTCTCCGTGCGCGACCGCATCAACGAGGCCATATTCCTCGGCCTGCGCACCTATGAGGGGATTAATACCAAGATATTTGCCGAACGTTTCGGCACCGACACCCTCCGACGCCTATCCGCCGATGCCGCACCCGCTATCTCCCGCGGCCTGCTCCGCCAATCCCCCGAGCGGCTGGCACTCACCGAACGCGGTGTCTTTGTTTCCGACGACGTCATTTCCGATCTGATACTCGTCTGACCGCAACCCCGCAGCCCTTCGAGAATATTCTGTATTCCATTCCAGACAAAACAATATCCGTGTGACTTTAAAGTCACACGGAGTGACTTTAAAGTCACACGGACCTTGTTGCCTCCTTCAACCCACCTATTGCAAATGCTGGGAGCGCGGGCGTCCCCGCCCGCACTAATGACACTCCCCGCACCAACGACGCTCCTTCCCTTAGGCGGGCGAGGACGCCCGCGCTCCCAACATTTGCAAGAGGCGGGCGACGATTACTAATGGTTAATGTTCGATTTACTCCTCGCAGCGGGTGAAGGCGATGGTTTCTTGACCGAGGGTGGCTGTGAATTGGTGAGGGCCTTGGAAGTGGAGGTCGCGCATGGCGGCGCCGCTGTTGCGGCGGAAGTAGTTGCGCAACACGTTGCGCATGGTGCTGACATAGTTGCGCAGGTAGGATTTGTTTTTCTTCTCAAAAGCATGGCGCAGTGAGCCTTGCACCTCAGCGGCGCGGTCGGGAAAGGTGGCGCCCTCGTAGTCTACACGGAGCGTGCGATGCAGATAGCGCAACAAGAGGTCGCGCCCGTTAGCCACCCACTGTCCGCTGACGCTGCTGCGGAAGCGCAGCACTACGGCCTCATCGTCGTCCCACAACACACGTTGCTCGTAGATCACCGTCTCGGTGAGGTCGTGCCCAGGCTTGAAGGTACGCACCACGGTTTGCGTCTCCTCCGTGCCCGTCCCTACGTCGGTGGTGACGAGGACACGCTGCCACGAACCCGTGATGCTGTCGGGCACAGCAGGCGTGAACAGGGAGAGGAGGATGGCAAGGAGCGGCGTCATGACTGACGTTCGCTGGGCGTCCAGTCCTTGTAGGGATGCGCTCGCAGGCAGGAGTTGTAGTACCTCCGCAGCCCCGTCACCTCGTCGCCGAGGAAGGGTGGACGTTCGAAGGGCTCGTTCTCGCTGCGCAGTTCCACTTCGGCCACGACGAGGCCGTCGTTGTCGCCATGGAACTCGTCCACCTCAAAGAGATGTTCCCCATAAGGCACGAGCCACCGCGTCTTGTCCACGATGCCTGGCTCACAGAGGGTGAGGAGGGAGAGGGCTTCGTCGTGCGTGATTTCTTTCTCAAACTCATAGCGCGTCAGCCCGCCGCTGCGTGAGGGCCCCTTGATGGTGAGCCAGCCATGCGCCATCTCGGGCAGACCATCCATGCGGTACTCGGCACGCAGCCTCACGCGCACGGTGCGCCCATGTCCGGAACAGATGTATCCCTGCCGGATGCGCGAGAAAGAGGCGGCGAGGGACTTGTAGTCACCTCGCACCAGGAATTTGCGTTCAATCTCTAAGGGCATGACGGTGTGCGTTCAACTGAAGGCCACTGCAATGCCGATGAGTACAAAGGTCAGCACAAGGAGTGCGGCCACTACGCCGAGGAACACACGGCGTGCCTGTTTGCGCTCGCGTGCGATACGCGCGGCTTGGCGCTGGTTGGATTTCTTGCTCATATCGGGAATGAAGATTTGGAGTTATGATGGGGAGTTAAGAACAGGAGTTATGATGAGGAGTTAAAGGGAGGAGTTACGATGGGGAGTTAAAGGGAGGGGTTAGAGCGAGCCGCTACTTCTCGCGCTATTCGGGCTTCTCTGCGCCGAACTCCATGAGGTAGGCTTTGATGAAGCCATCGAGTTTGCCGTCCATCACGCCGCCCACGTCGCTGGTCTGATACCCCGTGCGGTGGTCCTTGACGCGGCGGTCGTCGAAGACGTAGGAGCGTATCTGACTGCCCCACTCTATCTTCTTTTTCCCCGCTTCAATTTTGGCCTGCGCTGCCTGGCGGCGCTTCAACTCGCGGTCGTAGAGGTTGGAGCGCAGCAGGCGCATGGCGTTCTCGCGGTTCTCAAGTTGCTTACGCGTCTCGGTGTTCTCAATGAGGATTTCCTCCTCCTCGCCCGTCTCGGGGTCTTTGTACTGGTAGCGCAGGCGCACACCAGTCTCCACCTTGTTCACGTTCTGCCCGCCGGCGCCACTGCTACGGAAGGTGTCCCACGAGATTTTTGAGGGGTCGATATATACCTCTATGGTGTCGTCCACCAGCGGGGTGACGAAGACACTGGCAAAACTGGTCATGCGCTTGCCCTGCGCGTTATAGGGCGAGACGCGCACCAGGCGGTGTACGCCGTTCTCGCTCTTGAGATAACCATAGGCGTAGTCGCCCTCTATCTCCATGGTGACGGTCTTGATGCCCGCCTCGTCGCCGTCTTGCAGGTTGGAGATGTTCACCTTGTAGTCGTTGGCCTCGGCGTAGCGCATATACATACGCATGAGCATCTGTGCCCAGTCCTGACTCTCGGTGCCGCCAGCGCCGCTGTTGATCTTCAGCACGCACGACATGGCGTCCTCCTCCTGCCGGAGCATGTTCTTGAGTTCAAGGGCTTCGATGGCCTCGACAGCGCGGGCGTGGTCGGCATCGACCTCCGCCTCGTCCACCAGTCCCTCTTTGCAAAAGTCGAACGCCAGGGCCAGTTCGTCCACCAGCGTGCGCACCTCCTTGTAGCCGTTGAGCCATTTCTCGAGGCCCTTCACGAGTTTCATCTGTTGCTCGGCACGCTCGCGGTCCTCCCAGAAGTCGGGGGCCTGCGTGCGGAGTTGTTCCTCTTCGTATTGTACCTGTTTTGCGGGGATATCCAAATAGCGGTGCAGGGCCTCGGCGCGTTCCTGCACCTCCTTGAGTTGTTCGATGGTAATCATGCTGTGGGTTTATTTGCTGCCGTATTGTTTCTCGGCCTCGGCATAGAGTTTGTTGATCTCCTCTTTGTAGCGTTCGTACACCACGGGGCGCTTCACCTTGAGCGTGTTGGTGAGTTCGCCGGTCTCTATGCTGAGCGGCTGCGGGAGGAGGATGAAGTGCTTCACCTTCTCGTAGCTGGCCAGTTCTTGTTGCAGGAGTTCGATGCGCTGTGCGAGCATCTCGTGGATGTGTTTGTCCTGGCAGAGGGCTTCGCGGCTGCCATAGGCGATGCCCTGCTCCTTGGCATAGGCCTCAAGAAGGGTGTAGCTGGGCACGATGAGTGCGGAGACAAACTTACGACGGTCGGCCACGACGACGGCTTGTTCGATGTAGCGGTCCACGGAGAGTTTGCTCTCAATGGCCTGCGGGGCGATGTACTTGCCGTTGCTGGTCTTGAAGAGGTCCTTGATGCGTTCCTTGAGGAAGAGTTCGCCGTCTTTCACATAGCCCGCGTCGCCGGTGTGGAACCAGCCGTCGGTGTCGATGCTCTGCGCGGTGGTGGACATCTTGTTGTAGTAGCCAGGGGTGATGGTCTTGCCGCGCAGCAGGATCTCGTCGTTGTCCCCGATTTTCCACTCCAAGCCGTCCACGAAGCGCCCCACGCTGCCTGGCGTGACGACCTGCCCGGGGCGGTCGCAGGTGACGGTGGCAGTACTCTCGGTCAGGCCGTAGCCCACCACCATGTTGATACCCACGGCGTGGACGAAGTTCTCCACTTCGGTGGAGACGAGGGCGCCGGCTGTGGGGAAGAAGTTGCCATGCTCCAGTCCGAGGGTGCGGCGCAGCACGCTATACACCATTTTGTCGTACACCTTGCGCTTCATGGCGAGCACGGGCGGTATGCGCTTGCCACGGGCGGTATAGTCGCGCCAGCAGCGTATGCCCGTCTCCAAGGCCATGCGCATGATCTTGGCTTGCACGGGCGATGCCTCGGCAATCTTCTCTTTCACGCCCTGATAGACCTTTTCCCAGAAGCGCGGCACGCTGGACATACACGTGGGCCGCACCTCGCGCAATGACTGCGCCACGTCCTGCGGCCTGAGGTTCACCGCCTGCACGGCGCCCACCGCCAGTCCCCAGTAGGTCCATCCACGCTCGAAGACGTGGGTGAGCGGCAGGAAGTTGAGCGTCACGTCGCGGTCGGTGTATTCCAGCGCCATATTGTTCACACGCAGCGCCTCGTGGTACATGCCGAAGGTGAGTTGCACGCCCTTGCTGTGGCCTGTGGTGCCACTGGTATAGAGGATGTTGGCCAGGTCGCTAAAGGTAGCCGCCGCCTGGCGCAGGTTGAGTTCCTCGTCGAAGTCGCCCGTCTCGCCCACACGCAGGAACTCGTCGAAGTAGATGCTGAGCGTGTCGCCCTGCTGGCGTTGCACCTTGCGGTCAAAGATGATGATGCGCTCCAGGGTGTGGCACAGGGGGATGGCCTGCATCGCCACGTCATACTGCTGCTGCTCGCCCACGAAGAGGAAGCGCACGCGCGCATCGTTGATCATATACACAATCTGCGGGGCGCTGCTGGTGGGATAGAACGGTACGGTGACGGCGCGAATGCCATAGGCCCCGAAGTCCACAAAGAGACACTCGGGCTTGTTCTGCGAGAACACCGCCACATTCTCTTGCACGCCAGTCTCGTAGGCCAGCAGAGAGAGCGATACGCGCTTCACGTTGTCAGCAAAGCGGTTCCAAGAGATGTCCTTCCATTTTCCCTCCTCATAGTCGCGGTACTTGAGTGCCACGCGGTCGCCGTAGGTTCGTGCCTGTTCATAGACCAGGCGCGAGAAATGACAATTGTTAAGCATGTGAAAAAACGTCTATTTGGCCGCAAAGTTAGTGTTTTTTTTGCGAGCCTGCTTGAAAGGCGTTATATTTTGGGGCGTTGCAGGGGCTGTCACTTTGATCATTGACCGTTGATCATTGACCATTGATCATTGACCATTGAACATTGACCATTGAACATTGACCATTGATCGTTGAACATTGATTGCCTCGTCAGTCCGCCTATTGCAAATGCTGGGAGCGCGGGCCTCCCCGCTCGCAACAGCGCTCCTGGTATTGCCTCCCAGTGCTCGCTCTTAGCGCTGTTGAGGGTGAGACGCCCGCGCTCCCAGGCATTGTTTTAGTTGCCGCCAAAAGTACGACCACGGCCGTTTTGGTAGGTCGTGCCAGAGGAAGAGGTAGTGCCGGTGCCAGAAGAGGTAGTGCTTGAAGAAGTGCCGCCGCCAAAAGTACGACCACGACCATTTTGGTAGGTCGTGCTGGAGGAAGAGGTAGTGGCAGAAGGGGGAGAGCCAGTTGGTTTACCACCGCCTGACGATGAGCTTACGGTAGATGATGTACCGCTATTAGAAGATGTTCTTCCGCCAGAAGATGAAGCCCCAACGGATGAAGTACCGCCAGAAGATGGTGTGGAGTAGTTGTTGTTGCCTGACGAATTATTTCTGCCAGAAGATATACCACTGGAGTTGTTGGTGCTATTCGTTCCACTATTGTTGCGTCCGCTGACAGAGCCGCTGCTGGCATTGCGCTGTGTAGTAGTAACAGTCTGTTCTTGTGCTGTTGTGGATGTGGCAGGGGCTACGTCAGGCACGAGAGGGGCAGGAACAATGGAGTCTCCTGCCGTGCTGTCAGCCTGTGTTGCAGTACTGATGGAGTCCACGACTGTAGGGGTTGACTGTGGCTTTGACGAACCCGAACGCACCCAAACGCCTATACCAAAGAGCACGACGCTTGCTGCAAGTGTGCCTCCAAGAATATATAATGGTGTGCGGCTGCGTTTGACAGGCTTCTTGGGCTGTTGCTTCGGAGTTTGTTCGCCATGAAGAGTAGGGTCTGGATCGAAGCGTGTGGGCCTTCCGATGTTGGGCTCTGTGGGATCTGGATCAATGAGTACGGGCCGTCCGTTACTGGGGCCTGTGGAATCTTGGGCAATGTGTGCGGGGGGTGCCGCGCTACGGACGTGCTGTATAGGATTTTCATCTACGGCGTCAACAACGGGTAGAGGTTGTGGAAGTGGTGTGTCAAGGCTGTCGGGGTCGGCAAAAACGTTCTGATACCAGTTTATGGGATTGGCAACCTGCGGCGCAATAAGGCTGTCGGCATCTTCGGTACTGTCGGGCGTGAGGAAGTCGTAAACCTGTTGTGCACTGCCTGGGCGGTCTTTGATGTTAGCGGCCATGAGGTGTGTCACGAGCGACTGAATGCGTGAGCTGACACCAAGGGGGTAGTGGAACACCTCGCTGGGGTTGTTTGCGCGCAATATCTCTCCTGCAGAAGGCGGTTCGCTGTTGGTGAGCAGACGATAGAGTGTGGCACCCACGGCGTAGAGGTCGGTGGCAGGGCCAATCAGTTTCAGCTCGTTTAGCATCTGCTCGGTGGGAGCATAGCGTGGGGTGTATGCTATCGGAGCCGAAGAAGTGGTGCTCGACTCGCCAGATGTGACATCAAATACTTTTGATGTGCCGAAATCAATAAGTACGGCGCGCCCGTCCTTGTCAAGCATAATGTTGCCAGGCTTGATGTCAAGGTGGAGCATGTGATTGCCGTGTACCATGATGAGGGTTGAGAGCAGTTGCCGGATGTATTCCACAGCCTCTGCCTCGGGCAACGGGCCGCGAGCGTGGAGCAGCGCAGAGAGCGACTGCCCGGGGATGTAGTCCATCACATAGTAACTCGTGCCGTTCTCATCGGGAATGATGTCCGTCACGCGCACGATGCCAGGGTGGCGCAGGCGATAGATTCGCTTGGCTTCGCGGATGAATTTGCGTCGCTGAATGTCAAAGTCCTTCTGATCCTCGGGGTTTCTCACAAAGACAAAGCCGGTGTGGGCATTGCGCATGTTCATGCGTTTTATGAAAAACTCCTTGATCACCACATAGACCGTTTCGTTGTCATCGGCCAGGCGCGTATCGATGGCACGGTATGTGTTTCCGAAGCCGCCATGGTTGATGAAATTCACAATACGATAGCGGCCACCTATGTTGGTGCCATCGGGCAGGCGGGTAGTATAGGCGGGGGTAGACATAATCGCTTGAAGTAATGAGGGATTGAGGTGCGTTTCCGCATGTTACGGCGCAAATTTAGAAAATTGCGTGCAAACCGCAACAAATACTTTGAGTTTTGTGCGTAAAAGGAGGGATGCGCAGCTAAAACTAGAGAAATATCAACGAAAAATCGGGGAAAACCTGGCAGTTCAGGATAATATCATCCTTACTATGGCGGTTTTCCCCTACAAAAGTCTATCATTTGCCGGCTATCATTTTGCATAGCAGGCTGGGAGACTCACCCTGTTCCCATTAATAGTAAAGATAAGTATGTTAATAAACGAGAATTGAAGGACGAGGCGCAAGCCGAGGTTGTTGTTGCGGTTGTCGGGCGTGTTGTTGTTCCGATTCGAAGCACGACAGTTCTGCGGGTTGTTGTTCCAGCTACCGCCACGGTTCACGCGGTTCGAACCCATCGGGTGAGTTCCAAACATTCAGATACTTTGATGTATCTACAGACTTTCGTTCAATTCAAAGGCGCGGGCCTGCGCTTTGGCCGTAAAGGCACGGAGAGCTTGTACACGACGCCCATATGTAGTAAGGCTTATCTCTCCAAGGTCCATCGCGAGGCGCAATTTGGCCATCTTTATCCTATAACGATGGCGACTACGCTGATTGAGCCGCAAGCCACGCGCACGAACCACATATCCACAAAAAGGAATGCCAAGCGATGTTCTGTTGAAAACAGGTGGATGCATCTCTAGCCTCAAGCTACAATTTACAAACGATACATAGTTTCGAATTAGCTCCAATAAGCTCTTCCGTTCCAGTCCAAAGAACAGCACGTCATCCATATATCGAACCATAGCAGGCGCATGCAACTGACGCATAGCATAGTGATCTGCGACAGCCAAATAGTGATTGGCAAAATATTGGCTGGTAAGATTACCTATGGGCAATCCACGTCCGATATTTACCTCGTATGTTCCAAGCAATTGCTTAAATATACAAAGCAAAACTTGGTCTTTGAATAAAGAAGACAGAAGAGAAATGAGTATGTCGTGGTTGATCGTGTCGAAATAGTGGCGTACATCAAGTTTGGCATACCAATCGTAACATCTGCAGAGCATCATGGCCTTGTCAATGGCTGCATAAGTGCCTTTTCCTATACGTGAGGCAAAACTGTGAGGCATCTGATAGGCTTCGAATACAGGATGGCAAACACGCATAATGGCATGCATGGCAACACGCTGATCAAAAGGGGCTGCACAGATCAGACGTTCTTTGGGATCAAAGACTTTGAAAGTATGATAGCCTCCAAAACGAAAAGATCCGTTGGCTAGTTCCACTGCCATTCTATTGAGATTATCCCATAAATTATCCCTGAAAGCCATTACCTCGCGCCGTCCATGTTTACCACGCGCAGCACGAAGAAATGCGATGGCTAGATTATGCGGCTCACAGATAAGTGGCATGAGATTTCCAGCACGTTTCATGTTTCTGAGTTTAAGTTATTATCAGCCATAAACTTCTCCACGGCATCATCGGTGAAATACTGACCATAGAGGTTCACGCGCTCTACTTGAATTCCTGAAAGTGTGCCGATGTTTTCCATGTTCAATGGTTGTGTTTCTGTTAGAATCTTTAGTTCCTTGTCGCTAAACACATGATAAGCTGCAGGGAGTTTCCTTTGCTGAAAAATGGAGTAGCGTATCTTTTTCAGCAAGTCAAATCTAGTATGCAATGCTTCTGGCAATTCGGCACGGACGTCGCGGCGAGTTGATGACGAGGAGTTTCTGCGAACCTGCGGATCTTCAAGAACTGATCCCTCAATATATTCTACAAGGAATTCCCATGCAGAAGTGCTTTCATTATAATGCTTATCCACACGTGTGACACGGTGTGTGCGCAAAAATTTGTTGTATTCGTCAAGCAATGCATTCCCACCAGTGGAAGGGATTGAAACGATGTAATACTGCATTATGGCTGTGGATTAACGAATGATTTTATTACGCTGGTCTTAGCCTCTACTCTCCGGCGGCCCTTTTAGAATTTTGGGCCGCCTGCAAGTAGAGGCTAAGCCAGCTTATTGAGTTTATTTATGGGAACTGAAGGACGAGGCGCAAGCCGAGGTAGTCGTAGCGGTCGTCGGGCGCGTTGAAGTCCCGATTCGAAGCACGACAGCCCTGCGGGAAGTAGCCCCAGCTACCGCCACGGTTCACGCGGTTCGAACCCGAGGTAGGACCTTGCGGGTTGTTCTGAAACGCAGTGGGATAGGAGCCATACCAATCCTGACACCACTCCCACACGTTGCCTGTCATGTCGTGGATTCCTAATTCGTTGGCCCGCTTCATGCCTACGGGATGGGTGCGTGAGCCGCTGTTACCGTTGTACCACGCCACGTCCTCGATGTTGTTCGAGCCGCTGTAGAGATACCCGTTGCTGCGTGTGCCGCCACGTGCTGCGAACTCCCATTCGGCCTCCGTGGGAAGGCGGAAGCGGGCCTGCGCCAGTTCGGGAGCGATCTGCGTGCGCTTGGCGTTGAGGCGGCTCACAAACTCCTGGCAGTCGTTCCAAGAGACTGTCTCCACCGGCAGATTAGCGCCTTTCCAATAGCTGGGATTGCTGCCCATCACCCATTCCCACTGCTCCTGCGTCACCTCGAACGTGCCGATCAAGTAGCCAGAGACGCCCACCTGATGGCGCGTCTCATCGCTGTCTGCCTGAGAGTCGTTGGGGAGATTGCCCATTGTGAAGGTGCCGCCCTCTACGTCGCGAAACGGCCAGTTGGGTACGCCGTTTTGCCCGCCAAGCCACACCGTGCCGTTGGCATCGCAGGGCAGGCAGACACCGCCCTGCACCCTGCGGAGCGTCAAGACCTCGGGGGCGCGCAGCGATGCCGTCGCCCACACCGGCTGCCACAAGGAAGCGGGCGCGGCATGGCATGGGAACAGCGCCGAGAGCGAGAGTAGAAGGAGGGAAAACAAATGCTTTGTCATAGGAAATATATTGTTAGGTTTTGTTTGTGCTGAAAAATGTATGGGGGAGTAACCAATACCAGGAGCGCTGTCGCGGGTGAGACGCCCGCGCTCCCGGGGGGGGCTACTTCACGGCGTAGCGGCCTGCGGTAATGGTTTCGAGGTCGAGGGGCAGGTAAACCATTTGGTAGTAGGCGGGCTCTTCCTCGTAGAAGAAGGCGATGCGCTTGTCGTGTTGCAGGGACATGGTGCTGTAGGCCGAGCCGGTGTTGCTCACCTGGTACTGCCCCTCCCATTGCTCGGCAAAGTGTTGCGGCGTGTCGTAGTCGGTGGGGGTGCGCAGGGGCTTCCAGTAGATGGTTACTTTCTGCCGGTTGGGGCCTGCGGGTACGCTTTGCAGGGCGAGGATGAGGTCTTTGCCGGTGGCTTTCTCGGTAACGTCGAGCAGGAGTATTTCGCCGTCGGTGGCGCGTCCCTCGTTGCGTATGCCACCAGGCGTCTCGTCGCTGGCCACGGGTGTGCCCCATGCGCCGGCACCGCTCTTCACGTCGGTGAATTTGAAGATGTTGAACCAGCGCCCGCGGTCCTTGCGGCTGCTGAGGAGTACTGAGCCGTCGGGAAGTTCCTCGCACTTGGGCTCGTCGCCCTTGGGTGCGCAACTCTCGGTGGGCGTTCCGAGCAGGTGCCAGTTGCGCCCGAAGTCGTCGCTGTAGATCACGAAGTTGCCGCCGTGGGTGCATAGCGCGCCATAGACGCGGTAGTAGTCGCCCACCTTGACGGTGCGGCTCTGGCAGATGCGTCCGCTGCCCATGAAGAGGCCATTGATGCGGTTGCCGAGCAGTCCCTCATAGACCTGCTGCGTGAGGTCGATGGGCCGCTTGTTCCACTCCCAGCGTCCGGTGCGCTCGTTGAGACGAGCGTGGGTGCATACGATGCGCTGTGTGTGGCCTATCTTGCTGCTCCAATAGGGCACGTCGCCGCTGACACAGACGAGGAGCAATTCGTTGCGCTCGCGGTCGGCCACGAGGCAGGCGTCGCCGTATCCTGCCTCCTCGCCCTCGCCAGTGCCGGCGAGTACGGTGACGGGATAGGACCATGTGGCGCCGTTATCCTTTGAGGTACGCATGAGGATGTCCACTCTGCCGTAGCCGATGTCGTTGCCACAGGGCCTGATGTCGGAGAGGGCGATGAGGTCGCCGTTCACTGCGGTGCAGATGGCGGGGATGCGGTAGGGATAGCCCGTGTAGTCGCCGGTGTGGAATAGCACGGTCTGTGCGGCAGCGGTGGCGGCGAGCAGGAAGGCCGTGGTGAGCGTGAGGAAAAGGTTCTTGAAGGTCATATTGGTGTGAATTGTAATGATGTCTGTGCGAAGCGGGTTGATCAACACCCTCGCTTAGTTTGCTGATGAACCGACTATGAGGAGGGGCGGCTCAGCGTATGTATTTGCGTCCGCCGTGGATGTAGATGCCGCCCTTTGCAGGTCGTGCCACCTTGCGCCCTTGCAGATCGTAGATGGGGGCATTGGTGCTGGACGGCGTGGCGGTGATGGTGGTGATGCCGGTGGCCACGTCGCTGCGCTCGAACTGCCAGAACGAGGCGCCCCAGTCGCGCGGGCGCAGTATCTGCGTGCCGCTGCCGTTGCTGTACCAACTGTAGGCTGCGGAGGGCTCAAGGATGAGCACACCGCTGGCCTCGCTCGTGGCGCCGCGTCGCAGCGTCCACCGCGTGGGTGTGGCGCTGAGGTTGAGTTCGGCGGCACTGGCTATGCTGGCGGGGCTGACGTGCAACGTGCGGTCCTGACGCGGGCAGATGCTTACGGTGCCGTCGTCGTTCTTGAAGATACCCCACAGGCCCGTGGCGGAGTTGCGCGTGCCGGCAGTGACTTTTTTTGAGGAGGTGTTGGCCACCGCATATCCGCCGTGCCACACATTCTTTATATAATAGAAGTAGGCCTCGTTGATCTCCTCGGCAAAACTCTTGGGCGGCATACTGAGGAAGCGGGTGTAGGCCTCGAGCAAGGCACCGTAGGTTTCGCCACTGACATAGCCTGTGGCTACGGCGCTGATGGCAGGATTATATACTTCGGTGCGGAGCAGGTCGAAGGCCTCGTCGGTGGGTTCGCCGTCCACGCCAATGGCATCGTTATTGAGCCAGCGTGCGGCCTTGCGTGCCAAGCCCTGCGTCTCGGCGGTGAAGTCCTCCACCTCCTCAATGTACCAGGTGCCTGGGTAGCATACGGCAAGCGTGGCATCCACACCCACTGCGCCCGTGGGCTGTCCGTAGAGGCCGTAGGTGCCGGTCTTGATGGTCACGGCGCCGTGCACATAGGTGTAGGCCACGCCGTTGCCACCCGTGCTGGAGCGGGTGCTCTTGCCTATTTTGACGATGCCGCCGTCGCCCTCCACGAGCGTCACGCCATCAGCGGTGATGTCCACGCCACGCCCGTCGAGGACGGAATAGAGGCGCAGGTTGCCGCTCGCGTCGCGGCTGAAGCGGAAGAGTTCCTCGGGCTCGGTCTGCCGCGTGTAGTGGAAGCGCATGCCGTTGCCAGAGACGTAGGCCGATGAGCCGGTGTACTTGGTCTTATAGTAGGTGGCGGCAGAGAGTATGCGATATAGTTTGCCGGGCTCGGGCATGGTGAGGGCGGAGTTCTTGAAGGCATTGAGTTGTGTGGTGCTCACCTTGCCTTCATCGACCGCGGCCTGCAAGGCGTCGTAGGCGGCCTGTGCTGGATAGCCAGGCTTGCCAGGGTGTGCATCGGCGAGTATCTCGCGTGCCGTGGTGAGGTTGCGCACGGCGGTGGTGGTGCGGGGCTGCTCAATGTAGTGCTTGGCATAGACGATGCCGAGGGCGTCGAGCACGGGAGCGTGGGCCTGCAAACGCTGATAGAAGTTGTTGTAACTGCGTTTTTCTTGCTCCGTCCAGCCCACCTCGCTCAGGGCGAGGGCACGCGGGAAGGTCTGGTACTCCAGTTCGTCGCAGTCGGCGATGGCTTCGGCCCAGAGGTTGGCTTGCGTGCCGATGACCAGGTCGGGGTATCCACCAGCATTGCTTGTGGGGTTGAGGTTATAGACGCTCTGCACGGTGTTCACGTTGTTGTCGCCATAGCCGCCCTGATAGAGTTCGCAGAGGTCGGCCTGCGACGTGGTGCACTGCATCTGGTCCCAGTAGTTGGGATAGGTGGGCGTGGCGATGCTGCGGAAGCCTTTCTCCCCTGCCGTGCGGGTGTAGTTCATGTTGCGATAGACCATGATGATGGGCTTGAACTGATAGCGCGAGTCCCAATTGGCCACGAGTTCGTCCCATACCACGACGTCCTTGTCGTAGTTCTCCTTGAGCCACGTGCCCAGTTCGTTGACGAGCCAGGGCTGCACCTGGTTGACGTTGGTCAGGCCGTTGTCGCTCATAAACCTGGTAAACTGCGCATCGCCTTTGTTCACCAGGCTCTGCCAGTCGGTGGTGGGGCATTCGTCGCCGCCGATGTGGATGTAGTCGGCGGGGAAGATGTCGGCCATATAGGCCAGCACGGTTTTGAGGAAGGTCAGTACCTCGGGCTTGGCCACGTTGAGGATGGTAGTGGAGATGCCCTCGTCGATGCGCACCTCGTAGGAGCGCGTGGCGTCGCACGAGAATTCGGGATAGGCCGTGATGGCGGCTACCATGTGGCCAGGGAGGTCGATCTCGGGGTAGCACTCAATGCCGCGATGCTTGGCGTAGGCCACAATCTCGCGCAGGTCGTCAAGGGTGAAGAAGCAGCCCTCGCCATAGGGCGTGTCGTCGTAGAACTTGGGGCTGGTGCCCTTGTTGGTGAGCGAGCCGGCACGCACCGCACCTACCGTGGTGAGCAGGGGATACTCGGGGATTTCTATGCGCCAGCCCTGGTCGTCGGTGAGGTGCATGTGCAGGCGGCTGTACTTGTAGAGCGCCATGGCGTCGAGTATCTTCAGCACCTCCTCCTTGGGGAACCAGTGGCGGCTGAAGTCGAGCATCAGACCGCGGTACTCAAAGCGCGGCTTGTCCTCTATGGTCACACACGGCAGGCCGTCCGCCCCGCTGGTCTGTGCCAACAGGGCGATCTGGCGCACCGTCTGCGCACCGTGCACAAAGCCGCTCTGCGTGGCGGCAGTGATGGTGATGCCCTCGGCGGTGATACGGAGCCGATAGGTAGCGGGGGCGAGTGTGGCGTCGAGCGTGAAGCCGAGCGAGCCTTTCTGCGCCTGCACGGTGTCGGCCTGCATCACGCTCTCCACGTCGGCCAACACCGTATTTATATTTATACGGAGTGTGTCGCCGTGCAGTTTCGCCGCTTGCGGGAAGGGGATGAGCGGCAGTTTGGACTGCGCGATGCTGTAGGCAGCGATGTCCTCAAAGGCCTCGGCGTCCACAAAGGTCACGGCATTGCCAGTGTCACCCGTGTCCCAAAGGCCGATGTTGTTGCCGATGGCCGAGCCGCTAAACTGGTTGAAGGCGATGGCCGACTGCCCTGCGGGGCGTATCTCGAAACCTGTGGCAACGGCAGTGATGTCGAACGAAGAAGCCGAGCCAGGTGTGGCAGCAGCGTAGATCTTACCGTCCTTCGACACAGCGCTTGCATAGAGCGTCAATCCGCCACGCGAGGTGATGGTGTACGAGCCGTCCGTGTTCTTCACAAACTTGAACCACTGCGTGTCGCTGTCGGCGGGCTGCTGGGTGCGGCAGATACCCGTGCCGTTGGTGGCGAGCGCGCCGCCAGATGTGACAAAATGAATTTGATACCACACGTCTGCGCCGTCGGCAGAAGGCGTGGGCAACGACTGCGCCATTACCATGAATAGAGGCAAGAGGGTCAGCGAGATGAATGAGGCCAGTTTCTTCATAATAGGTTCTGTGTCGTTTCGTTTCTATATTGACTTATTCCCCAAAACAGGCTTTCGGGTCGATCTTGTCAAGATAGGGCATGGCGTCGGGCAGTTCGCGGTGTTTGCTCTCAAGGAAGGCGCGGAGCATGGGTTCGTCTTCGATGGAGTTGTCGCCCAGTGCCGTCTGTGCCTGTTCTGTGAACTCCAGCGCGAGTTGCAAGCCCTGCACCACAGCGTTGTAAGCCAGCAGATAGCGGAAGTGTCGGCTCACGCCGTCGTAGGCGCGCTGAATAGCAGCGGTGTTCTCCGCCGCGCTCTTGCGCACATAGCCCATCCGCCCCAGGTAGCAGCAGGCCCAGTAGCCGCCCTCGTCGCCCAGCAAGAAGAGAGGCATGCCGTCCGCCCGCACGCAGGTCGGTTTTGTGTCGGTCGGCGAGGCATAGATCGGCACACCAGCCTCAGTGCGTACCTCAATGAGTTGCGGAATCTTGTTTTGCTGCAATTCTTCCACGAAGCGCAGCGAATCGGCCTGGAACGGGGTTTGGGCAAACGCGGTTATCACAAAGCCCATGCAGGCAAAAAGCAAAGTAGAAATGCGTTTCATATCAGGGAGGAAAGAAAGGGAACTGCGTTGTTCAGGGTTTGCGAAGCAAAAGTACGCATAATTCTCATAATTGCCTTATTTTTGCGCGGCTTAAACGAAGATACCCTTATGCAAGACATCCGCAACGTCGCCATCATCGCCCATGTGGACCACGGGAAAACCACCTTGGTGGACAAGATACTCATGGCAGGCGGCCTGTTCCGGCAGAACCAGAAGGCCGGCGAACTGATCCTCGACAACAACGAACTGGAGCGCGAGCGTGGCATCACCATTCTTTCAAAGAACGTCTCTATCCGCTACCGCGACGTGAAAATCAACATCATCGACACACCGGGCCACAGTGACTTTGGCGGCGAAGTGGAACGTGTGCTGGGCATGGCCGACGGCTGTCTGTTGCTCGTAGATGCTTTTGAGGGTCCGATGCCTCAGACGCGCTTTGTCCTGCAAAAGGCCCTCAGCCTGGGGCTGAAGCCCATTGTGGTGGTGAACAAGGTGGACAAGCCGAACTGTCGCCCCGAGGAGGTGTATGAGATGGTCTTTGACCTGATGTTTGAACTCGGCGCCACCGAGGAGCAGTTGGACTTCCCCGTGGTGTACGGCTCGGCAAAACAGGGCTGGATGTCCGAGGACTGGCGTATGCCCACTGATGGCATCACGTATCTGATGGACAAAATCGTAGAAGTGATACCCGCACCACAGACCATTGAGGGCACCACGCAGTTGCTCATCACTGCGCTGGATTACAGCAGTTACACCGGACGCATCGCCGTGGGGCGTGTACATCGTGGCACGTTGCGCAACGGGCAGACCGTGACCATCGCTCACCGCGACGGCACACAGGAACGCACCAAGGTGAAGGACCTGCAGACCTTTGAGGGCATGGGACGTGCCGCTGCCGACGCCGTAGCGTGTGGCGACATCTGCGCCATCATCGGCTTGGAGCGGTTTGAGATTGGCGACACCGTGTGCGACGCTGAAGCGCCCGAAGCGCTGCCCCCCGTGGCCATCGATGAGCCCACCATGTCCATGCGCTTCACCATCAACGACTCCCCCTTCTTCGGAAAGGAAGGGAAATACTGCACCAGCAGGCACCTCGGCGAACGCCTTGAAAAAGAATTGGAGAAAGACCTCGCTCTGCGCGTTGAGCCCGACGGCACCGATGCCTGGACGGTATCCGGTCGTGGCGTGCTCCATCTCTCCATCCTCATCGAGACCATGCGTCGCGAGGGCTACGAACTGCAAGTGGGGCAGCCGCAGGTGATTTATAAGGAAATCGGCGGCCAGCGCTGTGAGCCCGTGGAGGAACTCACCATCAACGTGCCCGAGGAGTTCTCCAGCCGTATCATTGACATGGTGACGCGTCGCAAGGGCGAGATGACGCAGATGCAGACCATCGGCACGCGCGTGGACATCGCCTTCGACATCCCCTCGCGTGGCATCATCGGTCTGCGCACCAATGTGCTCACCGCCTCTCAGGGCGAAGCAATCATGGCGCACCGCTTCAAGGAATACCAGCCCTATAAGGGCGAATTGACGCGGCGCACAGCCGGTTCTATGATTTCCATGGAGAGCGGCACGGCGGTGGCTTACAGCATTGACCACCTGCAAGACCGCGGACGCTTCTTCATCTCCCCGCAGACCGAGGTGTACGCCGGACAAGTGGTGGGCGAGCACGTCCACGAGAACGACCTCGTCATCAACGTTACGCGCACCAAGCAACTCACCAATATCCGCGCCAGTGGCACAGACGAGAAAGCCCGTATTGTTCCGCCCGTCATCTTCTCCTTAGAGGAGATGCTCGAATACATCAAGGAGGACGAACTTGTGGAGGTCACCCCGCAGTCCCTTCGTATGCGCAAGGCCGTACTTGACCACCTGGCCCGCAAACGTGCTGGGAAGGGATGAGCAATCCGATCACTGCAAGTACTCACAAACTTTAAACAAGAGCCTTTTATAAATAGCCGAGGGCGTGCAAACCGGTTGCACGCCCTCGACTTTAGTATAAAGAAAGGGGAATCAGAGTTTCTGCTTGACCTCAATCTCCTTGAAGGTTTCAATGATGTCGCCCTCCTTGATGTCGTTGCATCCGGCGAGGCTGATGCCGCACTCGAAGTTGGTGGTCACCTCCTTCACGTCGTCCTTGAAGCGTTTGAGAGCAAGCAGGCTGCCGGTGAAGACAACGATGCCATCGCGGATGAGGCGTGCCTTGTCGGTGCGCGACACCTTGCCGTCCATCACATAGGCACCGGCCACGAGGCCCACCTTGCTGATGTGATACACCTGGCGCACTTCGACGGTGGCGGTGACCTCTTCCTTGATAACAGGGGCGAGCATGCCTTCCATGGCTTGCCTTACCTCGTCGATCGTGTCGTAGATGACGCTGTAGAGGCGGATGTCCACGCCATCGCGCTCGGCCTGTTTGCGAGCAGCGGCGCTGGGGCGCACCTGGAAGCCCACGATGACGGCCTGGGAAGCGGCGGCGAGCGTCACATCGTTCTCGCTGATCTGTCCCACACCCTTGTGGATAACGTTCACGGCGATCTTCTCGGTGGAGAGTTTGATGAGCGAGTCGCTCAATGCCTCGACCGAGCCGTCCACGTCGCCCTTGACGATGATGTTCATCTCTTGGTAACTGCCTTGCTTGATGCGGCGGCCAATCTCGTCGAGGGTGAGCATCTTCTGTGTGCGCAGGCTCTGCTCGCGGGCCAGTTGTTCACGTTTCACAGCGATTTCGCGTGCCTCCTGCTCGGTGGCCATCACATGGAACTGGTCGCCGGCCTGCGGCGCACCATTGAAGCCGAGCAACGTAGCGGCCATGGCTGGCCCGATCTCCTCAATGCGGTTGCCACGCTCGTTGAACAGGGCCTTCACACGTCCGTAGTTGGTGCCGGCAAGGACGATGTCGCCCTTGCGCAGCGTGCCGTTGCCCACGAGGACGGTGGCCACGTAGCCACGTCCCTTGTCGAGCGAACTCTCTATGACGGTGCCGCTGGCATGACGGTCGGGGTTGGCTTTCAGTTCGAGCAGGTCGGCCTCGAGAAGCACCTTCTCTAAGAGTTCCTCCACGCCGATGCCTTTCTTGGCGCTGATGTCCTGGCTCTGGTACTTACCGCCCCACTCCTCTACGAGGAAGTTCATCTGTGCCAGCCCCTCCTTGATCTTTTCGGGGTTGGCGCCCGGCTTGTCAATCTTGTTGATGGCAAAGACGATGGGCACGCCGGCAGCCACAGCGTGGTTGATGGCCTCCTTGGTCTGCGGCATGATGTCGTCGTCGGCAGCGATGATGATGATGGCGATGTCGGTGGCCTGGGCACCACGGGCACGCATGGCGGTGAACGCCTCGTGACCAGGGGTGTCGAGGAAGGTGATGTGGCGTCCGCTGTCGAGCGTCACGTTGTAGGCACCGATGTGCTGCGTGATGCCGCCTGCCTCACCGGCGATGACGTTGGTCTTACGAATATAGTCGAGCAACGATGTCTTACCGTGGTCCACGTGGCCCATCACGGTGACGATCGGAGCGCGTGGGCGCAGGTCTTCCTCGCGGTCGGCCTCTTCGGCCACGGCTTCGCTCACCTCGGCACTGATGTACTCGGTGGTAAAACCGAACTCCTCGGCCACGAGGTCGATGGTCTCGGCGTCGAGGCGCTGGTTGATGCTGACCATGATGCCTATGCTCATGCAGGTGCCGATCACCTTGGTGACGGGCACGTCCATCATCGTGGCGAGTTCGTTGGCGGTCACAAATTCGGTGAGTTTGAGCACCTTGCTTCCAGCCTTCTCCTCGCGCAACTGCTCTTCGTGCTGTTGGCGCACCTGTTCGCGCTTCTCCTTGCGATACTTGGCTCCCTTCGAGGCTTTCGACTTGCCCGTGAGGCGAGCGAGTGTCTCGCGCACCTGCTTGGCTACGTCTTCGTCGCTAACCTCCTGCTTGAGTACGGGCTGTTCGCGCTTTTTCTGTTTCTTGGCGTTCTTGTCGGCAGGACGGTTGCGACCTTGGTCGCCACCACGTCCTTGACCTTGTGCTTGCTGTCCGGCGGCCTGGCGACCAGCGGCAGCGATGTCCACACGGCGTGCGTCGATGCGCTGCCGTTTCTTCTTCTCGGTGGCAGCGGCTTGGCGTTCCTTCTTCAGTTCGGCCTTCGACTTCTTCTTGGGGCGCGTGGCGTCGTTGATAGAGGAGAGGTCGATCGTGCCGAGCACCTTGGGACCCTGCGGGGCGGGCTTGGCGTGGAGTTTGAACACGCCGTCCTCCTCTGTGCCGAGTTGGGCGAGCCGCTGTTCTTTCTTGGAGAGCGGTTTCTCACCTTGCTCCTCCGCCTCAGCAACGGGCGCTTCCGTTTCGCCACTTACAACGGGTTCGGGCTCGGCCTTCTGTTCCGGCTCCGTGGGTTGTTCGGGCGCGCTTTCTTCGTCAGCGTCGTGGCTTTCGGCGGTGGGTGCCTCTACTGGTTCGGGCTTAGCCTCCGGCTCTACTTCCTGCGTTTCGGGAACCTGTACTTCCGGCTCGGGCTCGGGGACAGCCTCGGGTTCGGGCTGCGGCTCAGGCTGCGGCATGGCCACTTCAGTCGCGGCCGGTGCAGGTGCCTCTTCCACGGGCTGTGGCTCGGGCTGCGCTTCCGGCTCTACTGGCTGTTCCTGCTCGGCATGTATTTCCTCCGGCTCAGGTTCAGGCTCGGGTTCGGGCGCAGCAACGGGTTCCGGCTCGGGCTTACGCTCGGCGGATGCGGCTTTCTCCTGCCGCTTGCTGCGCAGGCGCGATTGCAGCAGTTCGTCTGCCGCGTTGCGGAGCGACTTGTCGGCACCGAAAGCCTCTTTCAGTATGTCATAGTGCTCGTCTTCAAGTTTGGTGCTCGGTGTGAGCCCCTCGATGACGATGCCTTTGGCTTCCAACGTTTCCACAACGGTCTGGAAGCCCACGTTGAATTCTTTAAGTATCTTGCTTATTCTGACACCCATAAATGAGGTTGAAAAAGTTAAGGGGGGATTGAAATTGTGTGATGGGGTTGGCGGCTCCGCTCCGCTCGCACTGGGGAGCGGTGTGGGGCTGCTGGTGTCACTCTTCGTCGAACTCGGCTTTGAGCACGCGGATTACTTCGTCCACGGTGTCCTCCTCGAGGTCAGCCTGTTCGATAAGCGCTTCGCGAGGAGTCTTGAGCACGGAGCGGGCTGTCTTCAAACCGATGCCCTTGATGGCGTCGATCACCCACTGGTCGATCTCGTCGGCAAACTCGTCGAGGTAGATGTCGTCCTCCTCGGATTCGTCCACTATTTCGCGGTACACGTCGATGGAATAGCCCGTCAGTTTGGAGGCAAGTTTGATGTTGATACCATTCTTACCAATGGCGAGCGAAACCTCTGTGGGCCTGAGATAAACTGCGGCCTTCATGTTTACGTCGTCGAGTTCTATGCTAGAAATCTGTGCGGGCTGCAGGGCGCGCTGTATGAAGATTTTGGGGTTTGCGCTGTATTGAATGACGTCGATATTTTCGTTGTGCATCTCACGCACGATGGTGTGTATGCGGCTACCTTTGACACCGACGCAGGCACCTACGGGGTCGATGCGGTCGTCGTAACTCTCCACGGCGATCTTGGCCCTCTCGCCCGGGATGCGGGCGATGGCACGCACGGTGATGAGGTTGTCGGCGATTTCGGGAATCTCCTGCTCCAACAGTTTGTGGAGGAACGACTCACAGGTGCGGCTCACATAGATTTTAGGGCGTCCGTTGGGGTTGTCCACATGGTCGATGACCACGCGCACGGTGTCGCCTTTGTGGAAGAAGTCGCGCGGTATCTGCTGCTGCTTGGGCAGGATGAGTTCGTTGCCCTCATCGTCCATCAGCAAGGTCTCGTTCTTCCAGGCCTGATAGACCTCGGCAGTGACCATCTCGCCCTCACGTTCCTTATAGTGCTGATACAGGTTTTCGTACTCCAACTCCATGACCTTGCTGGCCAGTGTTTGGCGGAGCGTCAGGATAGAACGCCGTCCGAATTTGCTGACGTCGATCTTCTCGCTCACGTCTTCGCCCACTTCGTAGTCTTCCTCAATCTGTCGGGCTTCGCTCAGCGCGATTTGCTTGTTGGGATCGGTCACCTCGCCGTCCTCCACCACTTCGCGGGTGCGATAGATCTCGAAGTCGCCCTTGTCGGGATTGACGATGACGTCGAAATTCTCGTCGGTGCCGTACTCACGCGCGATGACGTTGCGAAAACTCTCTTCAAGCACACCGACCAGCGTGGTGCGGTCGATGTTCTTGTTGTCTTTAAATTCGGTAAAGGTGTCTGTGAGGCGTGGTGCCTCTGTCTTTTTCTTGGCCATTTATAAATATGGTGTTTGTTTTCGTTGGTTTAGAACTCGATGACGTATTTCACCGAGCGCACGTCGTCGTAAGCAAAGTGCATTTCCACGGTTTCCAGGTGGGGCCGCTTCTCGCCCTCGTGTTTCACCTTTTGCTCCACGCTGACGGTGAAGCCTTCGGTATCGGCGGCGATGAGAGTGCCTTCGTACTTACGCCCACTCTTGGGGGCCACCTCCACAGTGTCGCCGATGTGGTTCTGATATTGACGCAGCACCTTGAACGGCTGCCCGATACCAGCGCTGCCCACTTCGAGTTCGAAGTCTTGTGCGTCGCGGTCCAGGTGGTCTTCGATGTAGCGACTCAGTTCCACACAGTCGTCAATCCATACCCCGTCCTTGTGGTCGATCTCCACCACGATGCGGTTGTCACGCGATACGGTCAGGTCGGTCAGGAAATAGTCTTTGCCTTCCAGCCAGCCCGCCACGATGTTTTCTACGACGTTTTTGTCTATCATACCAGTTGTTTGGATAAAGAGGCGTTCTATGAATTAGGCAATCATACTGTTCTTTCGCTTGATTGGGCTTGATGTTTCTTTGCGCTTGTTGGTGTCTCTTGCTTTAAATGCTTGCTTCATCGTCCGCTATGTGGCTACGGACTGAAAACAAAGCCTAACAAACAATCGCTAAAAGGACATTCACCCCTGATTCATAGGATACCCCTAAAACGAAGTGAGGAACTGTGCGGCTCCTCACTTTCAACGGCGCAAAAGTACTGCTCAAACCTTGAACAAACAAGGCTTCGGCGCATTTTTTTGCTCTCAACGATGCGAAAACTCCCGCACGACGTGAATTTCTTTGCAATTTGCTGACTGCAAGCGGCTATTTTTGCATTTTCTGCTTACTTTTGCCCCGTAGATATTCCACATCATATTCACTGACAAACTCTATGGAAAAAATCAAAGGGCTGATCGACGCGCCGTTTACGCCGTTCGACAGCAAGGGAGAACTTAATCTGAGTGTCATTCCCGAATATGCCGCCCTTTTAGCGCGCAACGGGCTGAAGGGCGTCTTCGTCAACGGCTCCAGCGGTGAGGGCTACATGCTCACCGAGGAGGAGCGCAACGCGCTGGCCGAGGCCTGGGTGGCCGCCGTGCCCGAGGGCCTCAAGGTCATCGTTCACGTGGGTAGCACCTGCGTGAAGTCGTCAAGGCGCATGGCCCAGCATGCACAACAGATCGGTGCATGGGGCATCGGCGCCATGGCACCGCCGTTCCCCAAGGTAGGGCGTATCGAGGAACTGGTGAAATACTGCGAAGAGATAGCCTGCGGCGCGCCCGACCTGCCGTTCTATTTCTACCACATCCCCGCCTTCAACGGCGCGTTCCTCTCCATGTACGACTTCCTCAAGGCTGTGGACGAACGCATCCCCAACTTCGCCGGCATCAAGTACACCTTCGAGAGCCTCTACGAGTACAACCGCTGCCGCCGCTACGCCGACGGTAAGTTCGACATGCTCCACGGTCAGGACGAGACCATCCTGCCCTGCCTCGCCATGGGCGGCGCACAGGGTGGCATCGGCGGTACCACCAACTACAACGGTCGTTGCCTCGTGGGTATCATCGAAGCGTGGGAGAAGGGCGACCTCGAGAAGGCTCGCGAACTGCAGAACTACGCGCAGGACGTGATCGACGTGATCTGCCACTTCCGTGGCAACATCGTGGGCGGAAAGCGCATCATGAAACTCATCGGTCTGGACCTCGGCCCCAACCGCACGCCGTTCCAGAACGTCACCGACGAGGAGGAAGCCCAACTCCGTAAGGAACTCGAGGCCATTGACTTCTTCAACCATTGCAACAAATAACTCCATAGCCATGGTTCTCATCGACGGCAAGGCCACCGCCGCCGCCATCAAGCAAGAGATTGCCGCCCGCGTCGCCGAAATTGTCGGCGCGGGCGGCAAGCGTCCTCACCTCGCCGCCGTCCTCGTGGGACACGACGGGGGGAGCGAGACGTATGTCAAGAACAAAGTGCTGGCCTGCGAAGCCTGTGGCTTCGAGAGCACGCTGATACGCTACGAAGACGACGTGACGGAGGAGGAACTCCTCGCCTGCGTGGCACGTCTCAATGCCGACGACGCGGTGGACGGATTTATCGTACAACTTCCCCTACCCCGCCACATCAGCGAGCAACGTGTCATCGAGGCCATCGACTACCGCAAGGACGTGGACGGATTTCATCCCGTCAATGTGGGACGCATGGCTATCGGCCTGCCCTGCTACATCAGCGCTACGCCCCTGGGCATCCTCGAACTGCTGCGTCGCTACAAGGTGGAGACCTCTGGCAAGCGCTGCGTGGTGCTGGGACGCAGCAACATCGTCGGCAAGCCCATGGCCAGCCTGATGATGCAGAAGCAATACGGCGACGCCACGGTCACCGTGCTCCACAGCCGCAGCCGCGATCTCAAGGAGGAATGCCGCCGCGCCGACATCCTCATCGCCGCCATCGGTCGCCCCGGCTTCGTCACCGCCGCCATGGTGAAGCCCGGCGCTGTGGTCATCGATGTAGGCACCACCCGCGTGCCCGATGCCACCCGCAAGAGCGGCTACCGCCTCAGCGGTGACGTGGACTTCGACGCGGTGAAGGACATCGCTGCTGCCATCACACCCGTGCCTGGCGGCGTGGGGCCCATGACCATCTGCATGCTGATGCTCAACACCCTCGCGGCAGGCGAAAAGAAGTTCTACTCCTGAACGACAAACATTTTTGTTTATGGATACCAAGAAGAAGCAGTCACTCCTCAACGCCGTAGCGCGTCTGCTTGAGGAAAGAGGAACGCTCACCGCCGACGAAGCGATGAAGGATGCTGGGTGCGACACGCTACGCCAGCATATCTGGCGGCTGCGCGAACAAGGATGGAAGATTTCCACCAGGGTGGAGCGCCGCACCGTCTATGTGCTGGAGGGGAAGCCCGAAGAAAAGTCCTGAACCGCCCGCTGCGCACCGCAATTTGCACGCCGCAGCCCGAATGCCCACCCGTCGATCTTTATGAGCGCGGGCGCAGTTCGGGCTGCGGCGTGAGTTTTCCGCCCTGGCGCAGGTATTCCATGATTTCTGCGGGGGCGCGCTGCTCACGTAGGCGGGCCGCCATAAAGTCCATGTAGGGGGCCACGTGAGCAAAGTATTTCTTGTAGCCTGCACAGAGGTAATTCAGCCCCGGCTCGCCATCGGCGGTGCGGGCGAAGCGGTTCTTGGGGCATTCGCCATTGCAGGCGAACTTCCATGGGCATTCGCGGCACTGGCGGGGCAGGTTCTGCTTCAGCGTGCCAAACTCATTCTGCGCCGCGCCGTACATCATCTCCACCAGGCTCTGCGTGTGTAGGTTTCCAAGCCTGTATTCGGGAAACACAAAGTGGTCGCACGAATACACGTCGCCGTTCCATTCCATCACCGCCGCGTGGCCGCAACTCTTGCCGTAGGTGCACACGCCGGGCTGCACACCTACCCAGTTGGCCAGCGTAGCGTCGAAGAGTTGGATGTAGTACTCGGCCACGTCGTGGCGTACCCACTCATCGAAGAGCGTGCAGAGGAAGTCGCCCCACTGCTCGGGCGACACGCTGAAGTCGGCCAGCGGCGCGTCCTCCGCGTCTTTGAGGTTGGCCAGGTGGCGACCGTCGGCATGAGGCACGATGCGCTCCACGATGGGCGTGAACTGGATGTAGCGGCAGCCTATCTCCTTGAAAAAGCGGTAGAACTCCAGGGGATAGTCAGCGTTGAAGTCGTTCACCACAGCCAGGGCGTTCCACTCCACGCCGTGTTTGTTCAGTAAGCGCACGCCCTGCATCACCTTGTGCCAGGACGGCAGTCCACGGCGGGTGCGACGATACTCGTCGTGAAACTCCTGCGGCCCGTCGAGACTGACACCCACCAGCCACCCTTCGCGAGCGAAAAACTCGCACCACTCGTCGGTGAGCATCGTGGCGTTGGTCTGTATGCAGTTGTCAATGCGCTTGCCGCCGGCATGTTGGTGCTGTAACTTCACGGCCTTCTTGTAGAACTCAAGCGGGCGCATCAGCGTCTCGCCGCCATGCCAGGTGAACAACACATCGGGCATGGTCTGCGCGTTGATGTACTCCACGATGAAGCGCTCCAACAGTTCGTCGCTCAGTACGTGGCGCGTGTCGTCGGGATAGAGTTCAGCCTTTTCTAAGTAGTAGCAATACTTGCACGCCAGGTTGCAGCGCGATCCGGCGGGCTTGAGCATCACGTAGAGCGGGCGAGCAAAGGGAGAAAAAGCGGGAGGCGGGGAAGCGGTTTGTGACATGGTGGAAACGTAGGTGGGTTGTAGTTTAAACAAGGTCCGTGTGACTTTAAAGTCACTCCGTGTGACTTTAAAGTCACACGGACCTTGTTTTGCCGATCACGGCAGGTGTGAAAATCAGGTCATTTTGGGGTAATCAAGAGTCGGCAGGCATCGGCCACGGCTCGTATGCGTGCCACGGCCTCGCGCAGGGCCACGATGGGGGCTTTGCCGCCGTGAACATCCTCTGCGTTGAAGCCATAGGCATCAAGCCCCGCAGTGCGTGCCAGGAACACGGCGCGCTCGTTGTGAAAGCGCTGCGACACAAACACCACGCTGCTGGCACCGAAGAAGTCGCGCGCGGCAAGCACCGACTGCAAGGTGCGCACGCTGCCGCCGTCGTTAAGCAGGTCTGGCTCGCTGACACCGGTTTCCACAAGGGCTTGGCGCATTGCCGCCACTTCATCACCCAAGGGATGGTGCGCATTGCCGCTCACGATCAGGCGCTTTGTGCTGCCTGTGGCATGAAACACGGCGGCGGCACGCACGCGGCGCACATAGTAGCGGTTCGGCCTGCCATCGGAACGCACAGGGGGAGCACCGAGCACCATCGCGAAGTCGCACAGCGGCACGGCGGCGGCCTCGTCAAAGGTGCGACGACGAGCAGCCAGCCACACCACAACATGACAAATTGCGGCCAGGGCCACGGGTGTGGCTATGGCCGCAATCAGGATGTAGGTGAATAGAGTCACGGGCTTTATTTGGTGGCCTCCACGCGCTGAATGGTGGCCACGTTGGCCTGTTCTACGGAACTGAGCGAGACATTGCGCGAAACGGGGCGATACCAGGGCTGCGCGGCAAAGTAGTTCTTCATGTCAGCGGTCTGAAACACATAGCCGTGGCGGGCGTAGATTTCGTTGCGCATGATCTTGAGTTCGCGCGAAGAGTAGCCGCGCAGTTCGGCCTCCGTGAGGCGTCGGGTGGAAGCGAAGGGATAGAGTCCTTGGCCCGAAGCAGCGGACTGACGAGCGGGCTGTGTCGTGGCAGCCGCGGGTTGAGTGGCCGGCGGTGCAGGCTGCGCCACCTCTTGGCGCACAATGGTAGTGGTCTGCACCACCGTGTCGTGCACCACCACGGGTTCGCTATCGGCAGTCTCCGTCTTACCGCCCTTGCCATTGATCAAGAAATAGGCAACGCCTGCCCCGATCAAGGCTGCAAGCAAGGTGACAAGCACCACGATGATGGCGGTATTGCCGCCGCCACCCTTTTGCGCTGGGCGCGGCTGAGGTGCATATCCCCCCGCGGGATATGGGGCTTGCTGATAGGGGTTGCCGTAGGCAGTGGCTTCGGGATCGGGCACGTTGACGATTTGTTTGCAAACACCACAACGGCAGGTGGTCACGCCATAGGGTACGGTGATCGGCGTACCACAACTGGGGCAGATAAATTCTACGTTGTTCATTGTTCTGAGATTATTTGCCGCAAATATACAAAGTTCCCCCTTTCCGTCGCAAGCACATCTGAAAAAATGCGTGCCTACGGCGTGTTCACTCAAAGCGTATGGCCTTGGCGGGCTGTACGCGCGAGACGGCGTGAGAGGGGAGGATGAGGGCTGCCACGGTGAGCAGCAACGTTGCGGCGTTGAGAGCGAGCCACCACCAGGGGGTGAGTAACACGGGCACTTGCTCCACGTAGTACGAAGCGGGGTCGAGGCGCAGGGGCGCCCAGAGGTGCTGGATGAGAATGAGGCCAAGGCCCAGGGCGTTGCCGATGAGCATGCCTCGCCCGAGGATCATGGTTGCGAGCCAGAGGAAGGAGCGACGCAACTGCATGTCGGTAGCCCCGACAGCCTTGAGCACACCGATGGTTTGCACGCGTTCGAGGATGAGGATGAGCATGCCGCTGATCATGGTGAAGCCCGCCACGAGGAGCATCAGCACCAGCACCACGACGATGTCAAAGTCCAACAGGTCGATCCACTGGAACGTACTGGCGGCACGCGGGTCCTGCCTCACACTGAGGGCAACGGGTTGCGCGTGGGCGGTGTCGGTATGGTGGCGCATGATTTGCCGAATCTGTTCGAGCGGTGCATCGCTGCGGTCGAAGTCATGGGTAAGGATTTCCACCGTGCTGCACTTCTCGGGCTGCCAACCGTTGAGTTGGCTGACGGTGTGGCGGTCGGCAAAGACGAAGAGGCCGTCGAACTGCGAGAGGTTGGTGTCGTAGAGGCCACAGATGGTGAAGCGCCGCATCTTCACCACATCTTCAAAGAAGTAGGCGTAAACGCGCTGGCCCACACGTAGCCCCAGTTCGGTGGCCATACGCTTGGACAGCACAATGTTGTTGGACGAGGCCTTATCGCTGAATGCCGGCCACTCCCCCGCCACAAGGCTGGATTTCATGAACGAAGCATCGAAGTCCTCCCCCACCCCTTTCAGGCAGATGGCCGTGAAATGCTCGTTGGTCTTGAGAATGCCCATCTTCTGCGACACGCGCTGCAGGTGGGTGACACCTGGCACGGCGACGAGGGTGTCGAGGAAAGGCTTGTCGGCCACGACGGGAAAGTCCTCGGGCGACTGGAACGAGGCCATGTCGAGCACCTCAATGTGTGAGCCGAACCCCGTGATCTTGTTGCGCACCTCTTGCTGAAAGCCCTTTGCCACAGCCACGGCCACGAGCATCACCGCCAGTCCCACCGCCACCCCTGCTGTGGCCACTGTCACGGCAGGGGCAGACGACTTGTGCTGCCCGCTGGTGGGGCGGGCGGTGCGGAAGCGTCGGGCCAGGAAGAGGGAGAATGACATGGTGAGGCGCGGGACGGTTACACCCTTCCAGGATAGGCTTTGATGGCTTCGGCCAGCACGACAAGGGCGCGTTCGAGGTCGGCCTTGCAGAGTACATAAGCGATGCGCACCTCGTTGCGTCCCGCGCCGGGTGTGGTGTAGAAGCCTGCGGCGGGAGCCATCATCACGGTCTGGCCTTCAAACTCAAAGTCGGTGAGGCACCAGGCGCAAAATTTCTCCGCATCGTCTACCGGCAGACGTGCCACGGTGTAGAAAGCACCCATGGGAATGGGGGAATATACGCCCGGGATGCGGTTCAGGCCGTCGATGAGGCACTTGCGACGCTCCACATACTCCTCGTACACCATCTCGGCGTAGGCGGGTGGCTCGTCCATGGAGGCCTCGGCGACGATCTGGCCCAGGAGCGGCGGGCTGAGGCGTGCCTGGCAGAACTTCATCACGGCTTGACGCACGGCGGCGTTCTTCGTGATGAGCGCACCGATGCGGATGCCACACTCGCTGTAGCGCTTCGACACGGAGTCGATGAGCACCACGTTCTGCTCAATGCCCTCAAGGTGGCAGGCGCTAATGTAGGGTGAGCCGGTGTAGATGAACTCGCGATATACCTCGTCGCTAAACAAATAGAGGTCGTACTTCTTCACGAGGTCGCGTATCTGGTTCATCTCGCGGCGCGTATAGAGGTAACCGGTGGGGTTGTTGGGATTGCAGATAAGGATGGCGCGCGTGCGTTCGTTGATGAGTTCCTCAAATTTCTCTACCTTGGGCAGCGAGAAGCCCTCGTCGATGGTGGTGGCGATGCTACGTATCTTCGCGCCGGCGCTGATGGCGAAGGCCATATAGTTGGCATAACTCGGCTCTGGGATGATGATCTCGTCGCCGGGGTTGAGGCATGAGAGGAAGGCGAAGAGCACCGCCTCGCTGCCGCCGGTGGTGACGATGATGTCCTCGGGCGTGAGGTTGATGCGGTAGGAAGCGTAGTATTTCACGAGTTTCTCCCTGTAGGAGAGGAAGCCCTGGCTGGGGCTGTACTCCAGGACGCTGCGGTCGATGTGTTTCAGGGCTTCGAGCCCTGAGGCGGGACTGCTGAGGTCGGGCTGGCCAATGTTGAGGTGGAACACGTGCGTGCCGCGACGCTTGGCCTCGGCTGCAAGGGGGGCAAGTTTGCGAATGGGCGACGCGGGCATCTCTACGGCGCGCTGTGCAAGAGTCGGCATAGTGCTGAAAAAAGGGAGTAATTGTGCGTTTGTGACCGCAAAAGTAGTTAAAAACCCCGAAGTTTCCTACTTCAGGGCCATAAAGGACGCTTAATGCCCAGCGCAAAGCGTCTGAGAAAGGGAATAAATCTGAGGGTGTAGCGGCAAAAACGATTGATCGCCCGACCACAAAGGAATCGGGCATAATGGCGGACTTACAGCCGCACACCGAAGGCGGTATTGATGAACCGGTCGTTGAGCCGCCCGCGGCTGCTGTCGTGGCGATAGCGGAAGGTGTTGAACTGCCCGTAGGCACTGACGAAGTAGCGACCAAAATTATAGGTCAGCGACACGCGGGCATCGAAGTTCACCGTCATGCCACTGTTGAACGTCTTATCCCCCATGGGACTGATGCGCAGCCCGTTGTAGAAGATTTCGTCCCACTGCTCATCAGTGATATCTTCTTCAGACAGGCGCGGATCTTCAAGCATTTCCTCCACGTTGGTGGCGTAGCCGTAGGCTTTTATCTTATTGACGAAGGTAAGCATGGGCATGGCCATCACGCTGACGAGCAAGCCACGCGCCGGCACCCAGTTGTAAGCATAGCCTACGCCCACGCTGCCTTGCCACAGTTTCACACGTCCCAGGCCGTTCATCAGGTAAATCAGATCGCCATTGGTGTGCGAGGCATAGTTGATGTGCCCATAATAATACATCGCCCCAGCCATGAGCGAGCCGGCAGACCGCTTTTGCAGCACGGACTGGTCGTAGGCCGCCGCATAGGAGAAGCGCTTGCCATTGAACAGATAATAACCGTCGGCAATGATGGTGCGCACCCTGATGGGCTCTATCAGTTGGACCTCCTCCCAGGTGTCGGCAGACTCCTCGGGGATGATGCTGCTGTTGAGGGAAAATTTGGGATTACTGTTCTTGAACGAATGAATGCGTACGTTCACGCCATAGGCTCCTCCCGTGGCGCCAAAGGTGAGGTAACTGCCTTTGTCGCCCCCGACGTTCACCGTATAGCCCAGGCCGTAGCCTCGATAGCCCACCCACATGCCTACATACTGCGACGGCTCGGTCTTCAAATAGGGCTTGGCGGTGTACGGGATGCCCATGATGGTGCCCTTGGCATTCATCTTCAGGCTGCTCTGATTCACATTGCCGCGAGCAATGATCTGCCACGGGCGTTGCGGCGCATCGATATAGTTGCGGTCCAATCCGCGAACGGACATGGAGTCAATGAACGTACCCACACGCTTCAGCACCTTCCACGGATTGCCCGCTGTCAACGAGAGGCTATGAGCCAATAGGAAGGCAAGCAGAAGGCACGTGGGAGAGAGTCGTGTAGTCATGAGTTTCGTTCCAACCATTTTCTTTCGGACACAAAGTTCCGAAGAATTTTGGTTATCTGCAAGCGTCGCGGCGGGAAAGAAGTGTAATGGAGGGGAAAAGCACACCGCTACGTAAAAATTGGATGCGTTTCTGACCAGGCGGTGTATATATTATTGTGTGAACAAACAAGAAGCAGGCGAACTCCCTGCCCGATCGTCTGCCTCACAGGTGGGTGAGGCATTCTCGCCGCCTGGTTTCACCGAGGCGCGGCACAGAGGGTTCGCCTGCTTGTTTGTTCAGAGTGGGTGGCCGTCAGAGGCTCTCGCGAAGGATTTCAGTGACGTCTTCGGGCTTCAAGTCCAGATAGCCGGCAGGATAGACCACGGTGGTTTTGGTGATGCCCTCAATCATATCCGCTGTGGCGCCGAGTTCGGTGATGGTGAGCGGCAGCCCCACCTCTATCATCCAGTCCTTCAGGGCTTCCAGTCCCTTCTCGGCCACTTGCTCGTCGGTGAGGCCCTCGTCGCAAACGTTCCATACGTTTTTGGCAAAACGCACGAACTTGGGCAGCCCCGCCTTCATGGCACGACGGTAGTAGGCCGTGGAGACGGCGGCGAGGGTGTAGCCGTGAGGGGCGTGCGTCCACGCGCCGACGCTGTGGCCAATCATATGCACCATCCAGTCCTGCTCTTTGCCGCAGCCTACAAGCGTGTTGAGCGCCCAGGTGGCCGTCCACATGATGTTGGAACGCGCCTCGTAGTCTTGCGGGTTTTTCACGGCAGCGCGCGACGCCACGATGAGCGAGCGCATCAGCCCTTCGGAGAGATAGTCGCTCGTGTTGTCGTCAGAGCCTGAGAAGTACTGCTCCATGATGTGGTTCATGATGTCGTAGATGCCCGCCTTCATCTGGTTGTCGGGGACGGTCATCGTGAACCTGGGGTTGAGGATGGAGAACTTAGGCATGAGGCGGTCGTCGAAGACGTGGCCCACCTTGAACGTATTGGCGGCATCGGTAATCACAGTGCCGGCATTCATCTCAGAACCCGTGCCAGCCATCGTCAGGATACACCCCACGGGCAACAGCCTTTGGCCTGCGTCGGGGTTTTGCTGCTTCAGCCAGAACTGGTCCCAGTAGTCGCCGTCGTAGTACACCGATGCGGCGACGGCTTTGGAGTAGTCGCACACGCTACCTCCGCCGAGGGCGAGGATGAGGTCGATGTCGTTCTCGCGGGCTATGCGCACGCCCTCGTGGAGTTTCTCCAGCGTGGGGTTGCTCATCACGCCAGGATTTTCCACAATGGTCTTGCCGGCCTCGCGGAGGATGGCCGTCACCTGATCATAGATGCCATTGCGCTTCACACTGCCGCTGCCATAGTTCAGCAGTACCTTGGGCCCGTAGGCGGTCAATTCGGACTTGAGGAAGTTCAACGACTCTTCACCGAAAAACAGTTTGGTGGGATTGTGATAAGAGAAGTTTCCTTGCATGGTTTGTTGTCGTTATGCCCCGTATGAAAACAGTGGGGCTGAACATGTCAAAGTAAAGGGGCGTTCTATAAATTAGGCAGTCACATATTCTTTGTAATTAGGATTCGGCTTGATGCTTTTTTGCGCTTGTTGTTATCTTTTGCTTTAAGTTCTTGCACCATAGCTCGCTATGCTGCTGCGAACTTAAA
>JAFSWM010000070.1 GCA_017444485.1 Bacteroidaceae bacterium
CCCACGGACCTTGTTTAAACTACAACGGATGTAGTTTTGCGCTGAGCACTCCCGGGAGCGTGGGCGACCGGCAGAGGTAGAAAAGCGAGGGAATGGCTCAGAGGCCGTGGCGCAGGAAACGCTCTTGCGCCATTTTTTCGTAGGGCGTGTCGGGGCGTCCGTAGTTTGCGAAGGGGTGAATGGCGATGCCACCGCGCGGGGTGAACAGGCCGAGCACCTCAATGTACTTCGGGTTCATCAGCCGCGTGAGGTCCTTGCGGATCACGTTCACCGCATCCTCGTGGAAACCGCCGTGGTTGCGAAAACTGAAGAGATAGAGTTTCAGGCTCTTGCTCTCCACCATGCGATGGTCGGGGATGTAACGGATGATGATTTCGGCAAAGTCGGGCTGCCCGGTGATGGGGCATAGTGTGGTGAACTCTGGGCAGCGAAAGGTCACCCAATAGTCCGCGTCGGCGTGCTTGTTCTCAAAGGTTTCGAGCACGTCGGGGTTGTAGTCCATTTGGTATTCCGTCTTTTTCCCGAGGGCTTTGAGTCCTTCGTTAGCGCGGTCAGTGGTGGTCATAGCAAATAGGGATTAATGGTTTCTGGTTGCAAGGTATTTCTGCAATCCGTCGCGGCGCAGTTTGCAGGCTGGGCACTCGCCGCAGCCGTCGCCGGGAATGCCTCGATAGCAGGTGAGTGTACGTTCTCGAACCACGTCGAACACCCCAAGTTCATCGGCCAACGCCCACACGCCGGCCTTGTCCAGCCACATCAGTGGCGTGTGGATGCGAAACTGCTCGTCCATGGCGAGGTTGAGCGTCACGTTGAGCGAGCGTATGAAGGCGTCGCGGCAGTCGGGATAGCCGCTGTAGTCGGTCTGCCCCACACCAGTGACCAGGTCGAACACCCCGTGCTCACGGGCATAGACCGCCGCTATCGCTAGAAAGAAAAGGTTGCGCCCCGGCACAAACGTGTTGGGCAGGCCATCGGCGGGCTTCTCGGCATCCATCGGGATGGTGCTGTCGGTGAGCGAGTTACTGCCCAGGGTGCCAATGAGTGGCACATCGAGGGCGGTGAAAGGCACGCCATGTTCGGCACATATCGCTTGTGCGATCTGCACCTCTTGCTCGTGGTGCTGGCCATATCTGTAGGATATGGCGCAGACGTTCTTGAAATGATGCTTTGCCCAAAAGAGGCAAGTAGTAGAATCCTGCCCTCCACTGAGTACAACGAGGGCACTTCGGTTATTCATCAGATAAACTTGTTTTTTACGAGGTTAGACAAGCACTCGGCTGGCGCACTATCAGCCTTGCGGGCGGTAGCAAACGCTTTCGCGCCGCAAAAGTACGCACATTTCGCCACACGACCAAATGGCGCTTATCTGTAGACGAGACGAGAAGTAGCGACCTCCCCGCTCCCTGGGCGCCGCTACCTTCTGCCAGTGCATTGTCCCTTGCCACATACTTCCGCCTCCTCTCATCATGGCTCGCAACCGCGCCTGCACCACCATCTCTCCCCATTTCCTCAAGCCACAAACCGCTAAATTCGGTATAAATTTAGCGGTTACAACCGCCAATTTTTGTATAAATTTGGCGGTTTGGAGATTTGGAAAGCACCCCACAACAAACGGGGAACGCCCACAAGAGGTGTTCCCCGTCTTTGTTCTTGAATCGCCAGGCCGCGCTTATTTCTGCTTGAGCAGGTCGCGGATTTCGGTGAGCAGTTTCTCCTCTGCCGAAGGCTCGGCGGGGGCGGCAGGTTCCTCTTCCTTCTTCTTGTTGAGTTTGTTGATACCCTTCAACATGAGGAAGATGCAGAATGCCACGATGAGGAAGTCGATGATGTTCTGAATGAACTGGCCGTAGGTCACGGTGGCGTTGCCAACCTTGGCGCTCAGCCCAGTGAAGTCCACACCGCCAGTGATAATCCCGATGACCGGCATCAGGATGTCGTCCACGAGCGAACTAACAATCTTACCGAACGCACCGCCGATGATTACACCGACAGCCATGTCCATCACGTTGCCCTTCATGGCAAACTCCTTGAATTCTTTGATAAATCCCATAATGGTGTTTGTTGAATGATTGAATGTTAAAACAAGGTTTGTGGCGTATGCAAGCCCTATATTGCCTTTTCAGGCTGACAAAAGCCACGTGGCAGGCATAAAAAACAAGATTTTGCGCTTACCTTGCTGCAAAATTAACAATTAAAACGTACTTTTGCCACGCTTCCGCACAAAAGTTGTTGCGAAAGACTTGTTTCGGTTCAAACAAACCTTTTTTATAACTAACACATTTATGATCAAAGTAGGTATTAACGGATTTGGCCGCATCGGCCGCTTCGTTTTCCGCGCCGCTCAGCAACGCGACGACATTCAGATTGTGGGCATCAACGACCTTTGCCCCGTGGACTATCTGGCTTACATGCTCAAGTACGACACCATGCACGGCCAGTTCGACGGCACCATCGAGGCTGACACTGAGAAGGGCCAACTCATCGTCAACGGCAAGGCCGTTCGCGTCACCGCCGAGCGCAACCCGGCAGACCTGAAGTGGAACGAGGTTGAGGCCGAATACGTTGTGGAGAGCACCGGTCTTTTCCTCACCCAGGAGAAGGCCCAGGCACACCTCGACGCAGGTGCCAAGTATGTGGTGATGTCCGCACCCAGCAAGGACAGCACCCCCATGTTCGTTTGCGGCGTAAACTTCGACAAGTACGAGAAGGGCACGCAGTTCGTTTCCAACGCTTCCTGCACCACCAACTGCCTCGCCCCCATCGCCAAGGTCCTGAACGACAAATTCGGCATCACCGACGGTCTGATGACCACCGTACACAGCACCACTGCTACGCAGAAGACTGTAGACGGCCCCTCCATGAAGGACTGGCGTGGCGGACGTGCCGCTGCCGGCAACATCATCCCCAGCAGCACCGGCGCTGCCAAGGCTGTAGGTAAGGTTATTCCCGAACTCAACGGCAAACTCACCGGTATGTCCATGCGTGTTCCCACGCTCGACGTCAGCGTTGTGGACCTCACCGTGAACCTCGCCAAGCCCGCTAAGTACGAAGAGATCTGCGCCGCTATGAAGGAGGCCAGCGAAGGCGAACTCAAAGGCGTGCTCGGCTACACCGAGGATGCAGTGGTTAGCAGCGACTTCCTCGGCTGCCCCCTCACCAGCATCTTCGACGCTAAGGCAGGTATCGCCCTGACCGACACCTTCGTGAAGGTTGTTAGCTGGTACGACAACGAGATCGGCTACAGCAACAAGGTGCTCGACCTCATCGCTCACATGAAGAAGGTGAACGGCTAAACCACCGCCCCCACACACCAACTTCAAATCACCGAAGAAACGCCCCTGTGCCGCAGACGTGCACAGGGGCGTTTCAGTTGTTTCAAACTGAGGCAGCACCAGCCGCATTTTAACTCTGTTTCCGATAACTCAGGACGGCAGCAGGAAAAAGCACCAATGCCATCGTGCCGAGACAGAGCAAGGGGCGGAGGAGATCTGACACCCCGCTCCCCTTGATATATACCGCCCGCATGGCTTCCATAAACCAGCGGAAAGGGTTGAACAACGAGATAGTCTGCGCCCACGCAGGCATTGAGGTAACCGGAGTGAGCATACCGCTCATCAGCATGAATACCATCAGGAAGAAAAACATCACGAGCGAAGCCTGTTGCGTGGTGTCGCTGAAATTCGATACGAAAAGCCCCAGGCTTGAAATCACCAGCAGGAACAATGTGGCGAAAAGCAAAATGGATAACACACTGCCGCGAGGACTAACATCGTGGGCTATATGGGCCATAACCATGCAATACAGCAACAAGACCAGCCCAACCGTCCAATAAGGGATGAGTTTTGAAAGTATGAACTCCACCTTTCCTACGGGCGTGACATTGATTTGCTCAATCGTGCCACGTTCTTTCTCCCCCACAATATTCAAGGCAGGCAGAAAGCCTACGATGAGCACCAGCACCATTCCCATGAGAGCGGGTATCATAAATGTTTTGTAGTCCAGGTTCACATTGTAGAGAAATCGCGAAGAAAGTATCTCTGCCCTTGTCGCAGCCCCCTGTTCTCCAGCAATTTCTGCAGCAAAGGCATTGATGATCTGCGCCGCATAGGATGCGCCGAGCCCACTCTTTGTGCCGTCCACGGCATTGGCTTGCAGAGATATATCAGCGCGCCCCGTGCGCACCATCTCGCGCTCAAAGCGAGGAGCAATCTGCAAGACCAGGTCGGCATCCCCAGATTCAATCTGAGCAAGCCCCTCGCTCCCCGTACCCACCGCTGCCACAAGGTCGAAATACGGAGAGGCAGAAATCTTATGCACCAGTTGCTCAGAACTGGTGCTGTGGTCATTATCCACCACGACAAACCTGACGTGGCGCACCTCCTGGGTAAGCAAGCGCGGCACAACATTCATCATCGCCAGCGGCAAAATCAGGAAAACCAGTGGGAGGATGATGTTGCGCATCATTTGCTTGAATTCTTTCTCCACAAGATACAGAAGAGACATCGGAACAATCATTACTTGAAGGTGGGAAGTTATTAACTTAGGTTTCTGAAGCTAAGCCTTTGTACTAGAGCAAAAATTGCTTTGACATTGCCTTGGCGAGAAAACGTTTGCCAGAAATGAACAGTTGAAACACTGAAACGCTGCATGAAGCGTTCTCGGATTCATTCCAAACGTTTCTTGAACAACAACACACTGAGGCCAAAAAGCACAAGCAGTTCCGCGCCGAGCACCATGAAGTTGGTGAACAAATGGCGCACCTCCACGCCCTGAATCATCAGCCGCCGCGCACCGTCCATAAACCAGCGGGCAGGAATTATGGTTGAAACAGCCTGGGCTGGAAGGGGCATCGCATCGAGTTGAAACACCAGTCCGCTGAGATACATCGTGGGAACAATCATCAACATGGAAAGCAACATGGCGGCCAGTTGTGTAGAAACGAGCGTAGAGATAAGCAAACCCAGTGCGAGCGCCACACCTATATATAATACGGAGAGGGCAAGGAAAGCCACCAGGCTGCCTTCCACAGGGACTCCCATCACAAAATGTGCCAGGCAGAGGATGCTCAGCAGGTTCACCATACCCACCACAAAGTACGGCACCAACTTAGCTGCAATAATCACTGCCGGCGATAGCGGGGAAGCAAGCAACACCTCCATCGTGCCGTTCTCCTTCTCGCGGACGATGCTTATGCTCGACATCAGCGTGCAGAGCAACAAGAGAATCATTCCGATGACAGCAGGCACAAAGTTGTATGCACTCTTGCCCTGAGGATTATAAAGCATACGGGTTGAGACGTTGATGAGAGGGATTTGGGCAGAAACATCCGTAACAGGCTCGCCACTCGCCACACTTGCAGTAAGCAGCTCCTCCTGTATCACCTGCATGGCATAGCCTTGACGCACGGCGGCCTGGTTCGGCTCGCTCCCATCGATGAGCAACTGCACGACGGCAGAAGCATCAGCGGCCTTTGCCGAAGCCAACTCGGGAGCGAAGACCACGGCCAGGTCGATGCGCCCTTCGCGAAACAAGGCATCGACCTCCTCGGCTGAAGCACAAGTGGCGGTCAGTTCAAAGAAGGGATTGGCCGCTATGCGGTCGGTGATGCGGCGCGTGAGATAATCGTGCGTCGGATCCAACACGGCGGTACGTGTCTGCGTCACCTCTGTAGTGATGGCATAGCCGAAGAGCAATACCATCACCACAGGCATGACTACAAGGATGAGCAAGGTGCGCCAGTCGCGCCCCATGTGGCGAAACTCCTTGAGCAAAAAGGCTGAAAACTGTTTCATCACCTAAGTGTCAGTGTTTTCCTATTTTCAGTATCATTCCCCGCGTCTTGCCGTGCGAGCCAAGGCATAGAACACATCGTACATCGAAGCAGCATGATAGGTCTCCTTCAGCCGCGCCGGTGTGTCGAGCGCGCGTATCTGTCCGTCAACCATGATTGACACGCGGTCGCAATATTCAGCTTCATCCATATAGTGCGTGGTGACAAACACGGTCACGCCTCGGTCTGCCGCACGATAAATAAGTTCCCAAAAGCGGCGGCGCGTCACGGGGTCCACACCGCCAGTGGGCTCGTCGAGAAACACAATCTTCGGTTCATGGAACACGGCCAGCGAGAAGGCCAGTTTCTGTTTCCATCCCAACGGCAGCGCAGCCACTCGCTGATTGAGCGTCGCAACCATATCGAGTTCAACGAGCACGTCACGCGTCTTGGCTTTCACTTCAGAACGTTTCATGCCATAAATGCCGCCAAAGAGACGCAAGTTCTCTGCTACGGTGAGGTCGTCATAGAGCGAAAACTTCTGCGACATATAGCCGATGTTGCGTTTCACCTTCTCTGCCTCGGTGGCCACGTCGTATCCAGCCACACGAGCAGTCCCCGCAGTGGGCTTTGACAGCCCACAGAGCATTCGCATGGCAGTGGTCTTTCCTGCACCGTTGGCTCCGAGGAAGCCAAAGATTTCGCCCTCGCAAACGCTCAACGTAATGTGGTCGGTTGCTGTGAACGTGCCGAAACGCTTCGTGAGGCCATGGGCCTCTATCACGATGTTATCGCGGTTCATTCTCTTCAGATGTTTGGGCCAGGGCCATGAAACAATCTTCTATCTCGGGCTTAGCCTCTGATACGTCACAATCCGCATGGCCTTTGCTCACCAGATAGGCACGTAAGTCTGCTTCGTCTTTGCCAGGAGCAAGCGTGACATGATAGGCCTCGCCAAAACTAAACGCCGTCTGCGTGCCTTCCCACTCGTTCAGGTCGGCGAGCAAAGCATGCATACGTCCGGAGCGTACCCTGAAAAGCCGCTGCTTATAACTGCCGATGATGCCGCGCGGGGTGTCTGTGGTAAGGAACGCCCCGTCCTGCATAAGCGCTATGCGGTCGCATTGTGCCGCTTCATCCATATAAGGTGTTGAGGCAATAACGCTGATACCATATTCAACACGCAGTTTGGCCAGCATCTCCCAAAACTCCTTGCGGCTCACGGGGTCAACACCCGTGGTGGGCTCGTCGAGCAACAACAGCCTCGGTGCATGAATCAAGGCACAGCACAGAGCGAGTTTCTGCTTCATACCCCCCGACAACTTTCCCGCCCGCCGCTCTCGGAAGGGCTCTATCTGGGTGTAGATATCCTCAATGAGATGGCGATTCTCGGCGATTGTGGTGCCAAAGGTGGCGGCGAAGAAAGCAAGGTTTTCCTCCACCGTGAGGTCGGCATAGAGCGAAAAGCGACCAGGCATATAACCAATGCGCCTTCTCACCTCGGCATATTGCCGCACCACATCCAGCCCGTCCACTGCGACGCTCCCCGAGTCGGGCAAGAGCAACGTGGCAAGGATACGGAATGCCGTGGTCTTTCCTGCACCATCGGGGCCGATGAGACCAAACATCTCACCTTCCGCAACCTCAAAACTCACCCCGCGGAGAGCCTGCACCTTGCCCCTACGGTAGGACTTGGCGAGCGTGTCGCATGTAACAATAAATGGCATTGGCATGGGATTGGAGCAACAGGTTCAGAACTTCACGTCGCCGTACATGCCGCGTTTGATGAGGCCATCATTGGGAACACTTATCTTCACGGCGTAAACCAGGTTGGCGCGCTCATCGCGAGTCTGAATGGTTCGCGGAGTGAACTCGGCGCGGTCACTGATCCAGGTGACGGTCCCCGTATAGGCTTTACGCCCGTCAGCACCCTGATCGGCATAAACCGTGGCGCGTTGCCCCACCTTGATACGTGTGGCCTGCTCCGCCGAGACATACGCACGCAACGTCATCATCCTCAAGTTGCCCACCTTGAAAAGTGCCCGCCCAGGCACGGCATACTCCCCAGCCTCCATGTATTTGGCCAACACTGTTCCTGCAATGGGGCTACTGATGGCCGTATGGCTGAGTCTGTCGTCAATGATGGCCTGCTGGGTGGTAATGCCTTCGGCCTGGGCATCATAGCCACGAGCCTGAGCACCATAACCCTCGGCCTGGGCCGTGAACCCTTGCAAGCCGGCATCATAGGCGGCCTGCCCCAAGGTGATGCCCGTGTTGGTCGTGGCAATTTGCTCCTGCGAGGCGGCGAGTTGTTTCTCCAATACGGCTATCTGCTGCACAATGTCATCCACCTGTTTCTGAGGCGCTGCGCCTTGCGAAACCAACACGCGGAAACGGGCCTCTTCCTGCCTCAAGTTTGTAATCTGCTGGCTAAGCGCCGCCAGCTGTCGGCCTTGGTCAAGCCGTCGAGCGTCAGCCGACTGTGCCTGGGCGACAGTCTGCCTGCCAGCGGCCTGCGCCTGGCGGCGGGCGGCTTCGGCCTGCTCACGACCAGCGGCCAGGCGAGCCTTCTCGCTGTCAAGTTGGTCGCGGTTCAGGCGAAGTTGCGTGTCGTCAATCATGCCGATCAATTGCCCCGCCGCAAGCGTGTCGCCCTCAGAAATATCGAACGACTTGATTTCACCCGTTGCCTGTGCCGACACGGTGACTTCGGTGACTTCAAACACGCCCGAGGCGTCGTATTGGACATCCTTGTCCTGACAGGCGGCAAATAGCACGGGAATTGCAGCGAAAAGCATCAAGCGTTTCATCGTTTTCATGGGTTTTGGAATTGAGAAATGATTTATCATTGATAAGCATTGTGGCATAAGGAGCAGGCTTCCTGCAACATCTGCAACTCGTGGAGCAAGCGTGTGTCTTTGGCCTGGCGTTCGCGGGTGATTTCCTGAACGAGCGTATTCACGTCCACCACCCCACCCTGCAAGCGGGCTTCGGCTCCTTGGCGTACCTGCGTGCGCAGCCTCACAATCTCGTCGTCCTCGGCAAGCAACGCCCGCCACTTGGCAATACCGGCACGATGCTCTGTGTCAGCAATGCGCTGATTGAATAGGAATGTGCGGCGCGTGGTTTCGGTCTCGTCGCGCTGCACCTGCAAGGCAAGCAAGTCACTACGCCGCGTATAGAGCGGGCTGATGTTCCATGTCAGACGCACACCGATGAGCCCGTTGAGTGTAGGGGTGCGGTGCATCATGTCGTGAAACATGTCGAAGCCTGTGTATCCATACCATCCCTGGGCAAAAAGGCTCAGACGAGGCAGTAAGGCACGGCGTACCGAACGTTCATTGGCATCAAGCAGGCCAAGACGTGCATCGAGGGCACGCAGTTCAGGACGAACGCCACGCGACGAAAGCAGGGCCATCTCTGGCTTCACAGGATGGAGTTCTGCATCTGTAAAGCCACACAGCAGAACCAGCGTGCGCACCAACACATCACGGTCGGCACACAGCGAGAGGCTGTCCTGGCGGCAGGAAAGGATTTCGGCACGAATGGCTGCCACTTCACAGGCAGCGGCAGTGCCATTGTCGGCCATGGATTGGACTTTTCGCAGGTTGTCTGCCAGCAATACGGCACGCTCTGCCACAAGCTTCAGCCGCTCTTCATGGAGCAGCACACCGAAGAACAAGGCCTCGGCGCGTTGCTCCACACTATAAAGTTCTGTTTCAAGTTGCGCCGCATCAAGTTCGGACTGTCGGCGGGCCACTTCGGTTTGTGAACTGATTTGCCCACCATCATAGAGCGTCTGTTGTAAATCAATTGCCACACGATATTGGCCTCGAGAAATGCCTGCGGGCGACTGCCCCCCTGCCGAGAGCATCTGCGCCATACCTTCCGGAAGGGCGCTCACATCGCTCTGCAGCGTGCCTTGTACCTGCGCAGAAACCTGCGGCAGCCAGCCTTTTGCTATATGCTCAAGCGTGGCTTCGCGCGTCTGTGCAATGAGCCCCGTACGCGCTGCAAGAGGATAGTTGTCACGCGCTGCTTGTCGGCATTCGTCAAGCGTGACGCTACGTTGTGCGGAAAGGCTTAAACCGATCAGCAACAACGATGGGAGAATAATGGCTATTCGCTTCATAAGTCGTGAGATTGTTTCCTTTACGGGTGCAAAAGTAGGGCGCTTGCCGCTTTGTCTTATACGCTTTTTGGGCGAAAGAATGTGACAAAACGAGGTTTCTTGTTAATTTCGCCATGATAATTTCTCATGATGAAAAAGACACAACAAACAAACATCCGTGACTTCTCGCTCGGCACGAAGCCCGTCACTGAACTATTAGGCCGCTCTGCGCAAAACGTTGTTACCGATGAGTTTGCCATTGTGTCCAATCCGGCCGGACTCGTGTCGGAGTTTATCGGTAGCGGGCAGGTATTCCGGATAGGTGAGGCACGCTTGATCTTTTGCACATCAGGCAGCGGACACGCCATCATCAACATGGAGGACCGCGTCATTAAGGCCGGCGACGTAGTGATGGAAGAGGCGGGAGCCATCTTTGAACCCATTGAACTATCTCCCGACTTCTGCGTACAGGGCATAGCCTTCAAACAAGCAGTGGCCGGACTGCAATCGCTGTGGACGCGGCCTATTAAAGAAGAATGGGAGGAACTGCTTGACCTCTTCAACCTGCTCCATCGTGTGGCGAAGCATCGTCCGCTGCGGCGCGAGATTGTGGAGCACCTGTTGCGGGCGCTTGTAGCAGGCGTAGTATTCACAGCCAAAGAAGGAAGAGCCGTGACGGATCATCACGGAGGCAGACCGGCTCAGTTGTTCCGCCGCTTCCGCCGACTGGCCGCCCTGCATGCTTCGACCGAACGCTCACTGGCCTATTATGCTGACCGGCTTTGCATCTCGCCCCACTATTTGGGCGAGATGGTGAAGCGCGTCAGCGGCCAGCCGCCACTGCATTGGATAAACCGCGCGGCGGCCACACATGCTCGCATACTACTCCACACTGAGCGCGACATGAGCATCACCGACGTGGCCTATGCGCTGAACTTCCCTTCCGCCACAGTCTTTTGCAAGTTCTTCCGCCGCGAGACGGGGCTCACCCCCACAGCCTATAGGCGTTCTCTCCTTGCAAAGGTTTGAAATCCCAAAAAGCCAAAAGCGCCCCGCAAGCATGTGGACTTGCGGGGCGCAGTATCGTGTGTGAGTCTTGAGACGGGGTTATTCCTCCTCCTCGGTCCAGATTTGACGGCGCGAGAGTTGCACGCCGCTACCTTCTTCCTCGTAGGACTGGTTGGGCGAGGCGGTCATCAGCGCCTGGCGCATGTGCACGTCGGCTACAGCGATTGCGGGTTTCTTATAGTTCTTCATCTTACTTTGTATAGTTTATGAGGTTTACAAGTTACTTCACAAGCACTTTCTTGCCACCGATGATGAACACACCCTTGCTGGCGCTACTTACGCGACGGCCCTGCAGGTCGTACACGGCCTGACCACCTGCGATGGCTGCATTCACGGCGCTGATGCCAGTCACGGTGCCAAAGTCGAAGACGAAGCCGCGGATGCCAGCGGAAGAACTCGTGGCGAGCCAGCACTTGCCTGCGGCGCTTTCGAAGGCAGCACCCTCGGGAGCGCCATAGAAGAAGCCCAGCACGTCGGCCTTGTCGCCCTTACCGTAGGAGAGCATGAAGTACTTGTCGCCGCCAGTGGTGGTAGTAGCGGTAGCGGAGCCCTGGAGCAGGTTGCTCTCGGGTGCGTCGGCGATGGTACCCATGCAGGTGTATTCGTAGTTGCCCTGTGCGCCCTTGATGATGAGCGGGGTGGCAGCAGGAACAACGGTGCCCTCGGTGTAGGCCCAGTCGATAGTGAGCGTAGCGATGCCATCTGCATCGGCTCCGCTGGTGGCGGAGATGACGCCTGCCGTCATGCCAGCGGGTACCTCGAAGGGCTGCTCGGTGAAGAGCGTGCCGAAGCCTGCGGCGCTGATGGTCACTTCTTCGGTAACGGTGATGTCGCTCTTGGTGGTGACATCAACAGCAGTGAAGCGAGCCTGGCTGCCAGATACGTTTTGGAAAGTAACGCTTACCACATTGTCAGCAGCAGAAGCGGTCCACACACCATCGCTGAATGTGCCGGGCTGGCCGTCAGCGAGCGAGAGGTTGGCGTAGTTAGAAGTGTAGGTAAACTCAATCTTGGTGAGGGGGTTGCCATTGTTGGTGAAGATGGTCAGCAAGCCACCATTATACACACGACCATTCGTGCCATTATCGTAGTATGCGGGATAAGTGCTGCCAGTCCCCTTAGAACCATGGAGTGTCACGTTGCCTTCTACTACTTCAGAGAGGCTGGAAGCATTGACAATGTTATGCGCGGTGCGCCAGTCCTCGTCGCTGAATGCGAAGGTGGCCAGGACAAGGGTGGCGTCGCGGAGGGTGTAGGCGGCGGTGACTTCGGCGCTGAAGTAGGTGCCATCGGTAGCCACGGCGCGAATGGTCATGTCAGCGTCAATGGTCACCGTAGCGGTATTACCCTGAGTCATCACGGCGGTCTGCGAGGTCAAGGGGTCAGAGCCGTCGGTGGTGTAGGCGATGACAGTGCCATCCTCTGAGGTGATGGTCACCACTGTGCTCTCTTCTACTTCACCAGCAGCGGTGTCAAAGTTGGGAGCAAGCACCGTACCGGCGGGAGTTACATCCTCTACGCTGATGGGGTAAACCTGTATGGTGGAGTTGTAGTTGCCCACAAGAGCCGTGATGTCGTAGATCTTTCCCTCTTCGAAAGTGAACGATGTACCAAGGTTGTTCTGATAAACCGTCAGCGAGCCGGAGGTGGCGTCGGTCATGGTGTTCTCGGAAACGCTTACGCTGGAGAACTTCACGAGGTCGGCGTCGTAGGTAGCATAGTAGGAGGTAACCTCGGCAACCGTAGCGCTCACAGGAACAGCGGCAGACTCAGCGTCGGTTACGGTGAGGTTGGAGGCATCGGCGGTGCCGGTAGTTTCTACCTGTCCTCTGTAGGTGGTCTTTGTGGCAGTAAGGGTACCATTGAGTATCTTGTTGGCCTCAAAATTCAGTGAGGAGTTATAGAGCAGCAGGGCGCCACTGGCATCGCGGATATACAGGCGCTCACCATTGTTGTAGTTGTAAAGCACCTGTGCGTTGGTGAGGGTGAAGGTAGCCGTCTCGTTATCGGCAATGGCCTTGAAGGCGTCGATGTTGGCAAGTATCTCTTCTACGGTAAGAGTGTATGAATCGGAGCCAGCCTTGAAGTCATTGTTGCCCGTGAAGGCGGCGGTGATGGTGGTGATACCGGAGCCCACGAGGGTAACCTCGCCGGTTGTTGCATCTACCTCAGCCACGCTGGTGTTGGAGGAGGTATATACTACCGTGCCATTGAAGCCAGCAGCGGTGGAGAGCGTCGGAGCGGTGAATTCCTCGCCGACAACGGCCTCTGCCGTAGCAGCGGAGAAGGCGAGTTCGGCATCGGCACGCGTATCGGCCTCTACCGTGGTGCAATAGGCTGAAGCGCTACCGCTGCCACCCCAGGTCACTTTCACCTCATCGAGGTAGAGCGCGCCGCTCTTGGAGCGGATACCAATGTAGGCATATTCGCCTGTAACTGTGAGCAACGTATCGTTTGTGCTGAGTTCTCCCAGCAGCGTGCCTTGGTTGTTGCTGTTGTAAAGATCGGCAGCAGACTCATAGGCAGTGCTCTTGCCATAGATGCTGAGGACGCGAGCAGAGTTGGTGCCAGCATTCCAATCCACGACAATTTTGCTGACGTTGCCGCCCGAGGCTGTGGTGACGATACCAGAGTTGTTGTTATTGGAACGCAACTGGATGGATTCGTTGCCACCGGCGCTGTTTCCGGCATATACGGCGGAAGAATTTGAAGTCTTGTTCGTCCAAGCGGTGTAAGTGGAGCCAGAGACGCCGGTCAAAGTATTGTTGAGGACGTCGGTAACGGCTGCAGGACCGCTGATGGTGGCAAACACAGCGTAATAGGTCACGTCGCTGCCACCCATGGTGGCGGAGGTGACAAAGTTGGGTGCATCGTCGGTGACGCCATTGATTTCAGTGGTCACCCAGCCCACGAATTGCTTGCCCTCCACTGCGGCGGGATTGGCGGGGAACACGATGTCGGCACCCTCATCGAAGTCCTCGGTGGAGGTCGTGCCGTTCACGGAGAAGGTGGCGGTGTGCGATACGACGGGCGTGCTGTCTTCCACATCGAGGGTGAATGTCACGGAGCCAGCCTTATAGTTGGCGTCGGCGGCCTGGTTCACCGTGATGGTCTGCGTGCTGGAGGTCACCGCCATCGGCGTGACGGTAATGGTCTGGTTGTCTTCATCCACATAGAACGAAGCGGCATCGTTCGACGACACAGTCACCGCCCCCGTGCTTGACGTGGTGTAACTGATGGTCTGTGCCTGATAGTTGTCGTAGAGGTTGAACGACAGGGCCACGGGCGCATCCTCCAGTGCGAGGTCGCTGTCTTGCTGGTTTGAACCTGATGATACTTCTTCTGCATTCACACCCCAAATCACAAAACGTTTTGTTGTGCTTGTGGTGAACGTTAGCGTAGTTTCCTCTATAACATCACTCAGTTCAATTACAAAATAGAAATCAGACGCACTGCCAGAGAGAGTAAAGGGAGAATTGTTTGATATCCCTACGTCAGCAGTCAAAGAAATGCTTGAAGGGGAAACGGTTGCTCCTGTGATATTAAGAGACAAACCATTAACTCCTTTCCATGCAGCAGCGTGAACGTGCAAATGTGTAGTTCCAGCAGGAACTGTCACACTCATAGAGCCTCCTTTGCTGCTGGTTCCAACTTTGATTCCTTCCTCACTATTCACAGTGCAGGATGAGCCATTCGTGCCAGGAGTCAGCGTGACATTGCTTGTCTCTATAGTAGAGAAGTCACTCTGCGCCCACGCATTTGTCCCTGCCAACAAGCCAAAGACGGCCATTAGCAGAAGCGTTTTGAAACGTAGTAGTTGTTTCATGTTGTGAATTGATTAAATGAATTATATTGGTTTGGTTAAATGATTATCTGTTTGTTGAGCCGAGTATATTTTGTTGCTTTGCGCTGCAAAAATAAGATTTAAAAAGCGGTTTGGCAAAGCCTCTTTCCATTCTTTTTGAAGCACATCGTGCCAATGCATCGCCATATATGTATAAATCAGTGGGCGTATGTGGCAATATGTATTGAAGAGTGGGCCAAATGCAAGCGTGGGGTCATTCGTGGACGGAACGGGCGTGTTCCTTAGCGGGTACGAAGGGGGTGCAGGCGCGGATGAGGTCGGTATAGAGCGGGCTGTGGTGCAGCGCGTCGCTGTTGCCCACAAGGAAGAACTGACGGCGGGCGCGAGTGGCGGCGACGTTGAGTTTGCGGTCCACCGCCGTGCCGCCCACGTCAACGGGTTCGCTGATCATAGCGAGTTGCCAGGGCCTGGTCACGGTGGTGCAAAAGACTATCACGTCGCGCTGTGAGCCCTGGTAGCACTCCACGGTGTCGATGGTCATGCGTCCCGCGCCGTCCACACCGGCCTCGACGAGGGCTCGTCGCACGCGGTTGATCTGCGCACGAAACGGCACGATCACCCCTACCCTCTCGCCCACGTCGAACGCCCCTTCGGCACGTTGGTACAGCGCACATACCGCTCTCACGATGCAGGCCACGGCACGCGCCTCCGCGTCGTTGGTCTTGAATTGGGCTGGAAACGCCGCTCCGCCGTCGCCGCGTGAATCACTACTTTCTGCTGCCACATCCACGAAGCCCAACCTCGTAGAAGCCACGAAGCCTTCCCACTGGTCGTCGGTGGCCGTCAGTCCCAGCATGCCCTTTTGGTGCGGCAGCGGCACGGCGGACAGCACCCCGCCATAGAAACTGCGTGATGCATAGTCCGCAATGTCGGGATGCATGCGTCCCTGGCGGGTGAGCGTGGCAGTGAGGGCTTCGCAGCCATCGCGCAGCGCGAGGCGGTGCAAGCGTTCGAAGAGCGAGGAGCGCAGGTCGCGCAGCCCTATATTATATAATACGGTGTCGGCTACGCGGCATTGCTTCTCGTCTTGCATCACCACCGCCGGCAGTTGTTTGTGGTCGCCCACCATGACGAAGCGTGGCACCACCGGCATGCCATCCTCGCCGGTGGCACAGAGCAGGGTGAGCAGTTGGGGTTCGAGTATCTGCGACGCCTCGTCGATGACGGCCAGACCGAACTTCTTGATGCGAAAGAGTTCCAGACGGCGCGAGAGCGTCAGCACCGTCCCCACCACCACCGGCACCTCGTTGAGGAGGCAGCCCATGGCGCTACGTCCGCGCCCCTTCACGATTTCGCTGAGCAGGCGTGGTCGGTAGGCCTCCGCGCAACTATGGGTAGATCCGATGCGCACATATCCCACAGCGGCCTGTTCGAGCATGCCGCAGATTTCATCAACGGCGCGGTTGGTGTAGGCGGTGAGGAGCAAGGCACCCGCGCTCCCATTGTCTGCCAGATAGTTGAGCGTCAGCGCGCGCAGTGCTACGTTGGTCTTCCCCGTGCCGGGCGGCCCGACGAGGAGAAAATAGTCCTGCGCCGCCAGTGCACGGCTCACGATGTCGTCCACGTCCTTGCCAGCGCTGTGGCTGACGGGGTGTGGCGCAGCCTGACGCGGCGCGCGCTGACCGAGGAGCAGTTCGCGGCGGCGTGGATCGGTAGCGGCCAACCACCACAGGCCGCCGAAGCCATTGGTGACGGCCACGTCCATGTGGTCGTGCTCTATGGCGTAGCATGCGGCGGTGTCTTCAAAGAGGCGATGGCTCTGCGGGTATTGCAAACGCAGCCTGAGCGTGTCGGCAGTGAGTTCGGCGACAAAGGCGCGGTAGAGCGGACGACTCACAGCGGTGTCGGCGGCGCTGTCGCGGCGGTAGAGTATCACGGCATCGCCGCTACGGAAGTTGGGGGTGGCCTCCTCTGGCATGGCATCGAGCGAGAACATCAGGCTGTCGCTCACGCTATCGGGCTGCTCCGATGCGTTGGTTTCGAGCGGCTTGTAGCGCAGTCCTGCAAGCATCTCCCCCTCGGCCATCTTGCTCTCCGCGTCGGCCTGCCAGGTGCGTGCGAAGCCACGTGTGGAGAACGGTCGTGCGTCGGTGGTCTTCCCTGCCCAAAGTTCGCGTGCCAGGAACCCTGCAAAGGCGCAGAAGTAGGCCTTGGTGACCTCGTCCATGGCGCCGAGCGGCCCACAGAGGGCTTCAAGGCGGGGCTTGAAGAAGCGGTGGTAGAAACGGTCGTCGCGACGTGCGGTGTTGAGACGCGTGGGAGTGAGCGTGGGGAGAATACGCCGCATGCCGCCCTGTGCTACGAAGCGCATCATCGCCACGATGCGGTTGCGCAGGTTGAGGGCCTCGGTGAGGGCCTCGTAGGTGTGGTAGAGCGGAATGAGCAGCGGATAGGCCGAATACCATAGGTAGGAGTTGGTGGTGCGCACCGACACACCGAAGTTGCGGCGCATCATTTCCGCGTAGAGATACATCTGCATGGCGTGCTCGGGACGCTGGCGCGGCGGCACGCTCTCCACGGCGCGCCCACTCTTGAGTTCCACTACGCTATGCCCGTCGGCGCTCATCACGTCAAGGCGTCCCCTGAGGCCCAGCGCGGGGCAGAGCAGAGTGGGTTCAAGGAGCAGGGCTTCGCGCTGCAGTCCCGTCTCGGGACGGGCGAAGACATCGTGCACACCCTCGTAGATGTGCTTGAACTGCGTGGCGGCTTTCTCCTTGAGGTCGTTGAGCTCGTGCGTGCTGAGCGTGAGGTATTCGAGGGGAGCATCGGCGAAGGCCTTCGTTAGGGCTTGGCGACGCATGACTTCAGGGGGTGTGCCGTCGGGGGCATGAACAATGGTGTCGAGAAACTCGCCCGCAAGGTTTCCCATGAGGATGGCAGATGTAGTGGAGCGCGGCTCAAAGAGGCGGAGCAGGTAGTTTTGCGGCTCGTGGCCATAGTATGCGGAGCACGAAGCCAGCGTGCTGATGTCGGTGAGGTAGTCGGGCTCCACGATGATGTAGTTGGGCCGAAGCGCCTCGTCGGTCACGGTGCAGTCGAGCAGGCGCACGGCGGTGCCTTCTGTGAGCAGCGCTAAGGTGGGGGCCAACGGCTCGGCGGCCACAATGCGCCACGTGTCGCCGTGCTCGGTGACGACGCGACAGAGCGTGCCCTGCCGTTCGGTCACCACGGCGCGAATGCCGGCAATGCCCTCGGCAGAGGAAGCGTCGGCGGATGATTGCAAACGAGCGGGCTGCGCTCCCTGTGGCAGCACCGCGTCGGCAGGCGATGCGAGGGCAGCGGCGAAATCAGCGAGGGTGCGGCAGTCGGCAAGCAACTGCTCCGGCTCGGCGGCCTGCTCGCCACGCACGGCAGTTCGGGCACGGCGGCGCACGTCGTCAATGCTGCGGGCGTCGATGGCGCGCTGACGGCAGACGGCGTGCAGATGGGTGAAGAGCGAGGTGAAGTGCAGCGCCTGCCCCTGCGTCTGCCCGTTGAGCAGGTCTTGCAGGAGTTGCAACAAGAGGCGATAGCCGCCGCGCGTGTCGGACATGGCGGCGGCACGAGAGAGTTCGCGGGTGAAGTCTGCACGAGTGAGCATGGGCCTCAGCGTGAAGTGTCGCCCTGCACGCGGAGCAGGCGGGGATCGTTGGGCCCGAGGATGTGCGTGCCCTGCGTGAAGCGGTTGGGGCGTGCCTTTGCAGGCTGTGCATGGGGGCGTGCGGCAGCGGCACGCTCCTCACGCGACGGGGCATGGGCGGCAGTCGTATCAGCCGGTGCGCCATCGCCACCAGGATAGGAGGGTACAGCGGTGGGCAGGTGGCCCACATACTGCTCCCAGCGACGCATCACTTTGATGACGTGCATCACCGTTTCTTCCCCGATCATCATGCCGCTTTTCACAATGGGGTCGCGGTATCCCTCGGGCTGCGAGAGCAGCAGGCAGTAGCGGCTCACCTGTTGCCAGGAGCGCGGATCGCCACCGTCGCGGCGGCACAGGGCCTGGGCATCGCGGATGTGTCCGCCGCCACAGTTGTAGGCCGCGACGACAAACTTGATACGCTCGTAGCGGTCGGGGATGTCGGAAAACTCGGCGACGATGTCTTTGAGATGGCGGGCCGCCACCTCTACGTTCTGTCGGGGCTCGAAGAAGTCGGTCACGCCGTATTCTGCCGCCGTGTGTTCCATCACCTGCATCAGTCCGCGAGCCCCCGCACCACTTACGGCGTTGGGGTCGAAACCACTCTCCTCGTAGCACAGGGCACCCACCAGGTGCCAGTCCCAGCCCACCGTCTTGGCGGCGGCCTTGAAATGCGCATCGTAGATGGAGAGGATGTCCTTCTCGAGACTGATATAGGGCGGCTGCTCGTGCTTCCTCACCATGCCGCGTTGCCTGATGAAACGAAACAGTCGGGCCTCCACGCTGTCGCGCAGTTCTGGCGAGGACCATTCATGGAGGGCCTGTGCCAATTGCTTCGCCCCGTGGCGCACGGCCCATGAGGTGCGGGTGAGGCTGTCGCGCGGCGCGGCGGGTGTGAGGTGCAGGCTGTCGGCGGCGTGGGGAGTGAGCCAGAGGGCGAAGACGTCGATGCTGTCGGACTGCGCAAGGGCATAGAACGCGGCAGTGTCGGCAGCCACCTCCATGCGCAGCCGCACACCAAGATGGCGGGCGAAACTGTCGGCCAGGGCATAGTGCATACCGATGACAGTGTCGTCAAAAGCCGTATAGGTGTCCGCGCCGCGAATGGTGGCCACCACTATCTCGCCGGCGGCGAGGATGCTGTCGAGGTCGTACACCGGCTGCTGCGCGAGGGAATCGGAGTTGGAGGCGGGCTTGCCAGCCTTGTCGCCAGCGCATTGCGTGAGCGAGAAAATGGCAAGCAGGAATACGAGAGTAGGTATTCTTTTCATAACTTTGCGCAGCAAAAGTACAACATTCTCCGTTCCTGTCATGATTTCCCACACCGTAATGTTCCGCCTGCGCACCGACCTGAGCGACGCGGAACGCTTGCAGGCCGCCGTGACCTTCAAGCGCGACATCGAGGCGCTGCCCGCCCTGATCCCCACCATACGCTCCATCCGCGTGGGGCTGAACATCAACCCTGCGGAGCAGTGGCACATCTGCCTCGTCTCTGAGTTCGACACGCTCAGCGACGTAGCAACCTATGCCGCCCACCCCGCGCATGTCAGTGCCGCCGCACGTCTTAAGCCTGCTGTGGCAGAGCGCGCATGCGCCGATTGTGAGTTCTAAGTGCACCTAAGACGTAGGCGTAACGACGGCGAGAATACTGCATCCCGCGCAATCGGCCATTGCAATACCCGCGGGCGAGACGCCCGCGCTCCCAGGTAGATACGCAGAGAAGCCATGGCGGCTGAACAAGGTGCGTTGTAGTTTAAACTAGGTCCGTGTGACTTTAAAGTCACTCCGTGTGACTTTAAAGTCACACGGATATAGTTTTGTGCACCACGTAAGGGGTACCGACGGCGGCGCGGTGGCCAGTCTTCACAACGCGGTGGCGAGATGACACAAGCGGGTCCGGAACGCTCTCGGAGAGCCTGTCCGGACCCGCTTGGTGTGGGGGTGGATGTATGGGGCGATCAGTCGGCCTGCTGCTGGGGCGTGATGAGTTTATAGCCCTTGCCGTGGATATTGATAATCTCCACCGAGGGGTCGGGGCGCAGGTGCTTGCGCAGTTTGGTGATATAGACGTCCATGGAGCGGGCGTTGAAATAGTTGTCGTCGATCCAGATGCTCTTCAGGGCATAGTCGCGCGGCAACACATCGCCGCCCTTGGCGCAGAGCAGGGTGAGCAGTTCGCTCTCCTTGGTGGTGAGTTTGGTCTGCTCCTCGCCGCGAATGAGGAGTTGCTTCTTGGTGTCGAAGAGGAACTCGCCCACCTCGTAGGTGTCCTTGTCCTCGTTGCGGCGACCCTTCACTCTCCTCATGACGGCCTCGATGCGCAGCGTGAGTTCCTCCATGGAGAAGGGCTTGGTGATATAGTCGTCGGCGCCGATGCTGAAGCCCTCCACGACATCCTCTTTGAGCGTCTTGGCGGTGAGGAAGATGATGGGCACCTCGCTGTTTTGCAGACGTATGTCGGCAGCGAGGCTGAAGCCGTCCTTCTTGGGCATCATCACATCGAGCAGGCAGAGGTCGAAGTGGGTGGAGGTGAAGGCGCGATAGCCCGCCTCACCATCGGGGCAGAGGGTGGTGTCGTAGCCCTTAGCCTGGAGATATTCGCGCAGGATCATACCGAGGTTTTCCTCGTCCTCGCAGAGCAGGATGCTTGTCTTTTCGTTGAGGTTCATAGTGTTGATGGATTAGGGTTGCTTGATTATTGTTTGCTTATGTGTGTCCCGTTCACATGACGGGCAGTTCAATGACAAAACGTGTGCCGTGCCCATAGCGGCTCTCGGCGCGGATGGTGCCTTTGTGGTAGTCGATGACGTTGCGGACGTAGGCCAGTCCCAGTCCGAAGCCTTTGACGTCGTGGCGGTTGCCGGTGTGCACGCGGTAGAAGCGGTCGAAGATTTTCTTCACGTCTTCCTTGCGGATGCCAATGCCGTTGTCGGCCACTTCGATGCGTATCTTGTCGCCGTCGTTGGTTACCTTCACGTTGAGTTCCAAGCGCCGCTCCTCGCTCTTGTATTTCACGGCGTTGTCGAGCAGGTTGAACACCACGTTGGTGAGGTGGATCTCGTCGCCATAGACCTTGCTCCTCGGGGCATTGACCTGGCAAACGATGGTGCCGCCGGCGCTCTCCACCTTGAGGCGGAAGGTGCCCACCACGTCCTCCACCACATGGGCCATGTCGAACTCCTTGTTCTTGTACGCCCCGCCACGGCGGTTGAACATGCTGATCTGCAGGATCTTCTCCACCTGGAAGCGCAGGCGCTTCGTCTCGTCGTTGATGATGCCGCTGAGGTGGCTGAGCATGGCGGGCGACTTCGTCACGCCAGGGTCGGAGAGCATCTGTGAGGCCAGTGAGATGGTGGAGATGGGCGTCTTGAACTCGTGCGTCATGTTGTTGATGAAGTCGTTGCGTATTTCCGTCATGCGCTTCTGGCGGAAGATGGCATAGACGGTGAAGCAG
>JAFSWM010000071.1 GCA_017444485.1 Bacteroidaceae bacterium
AGTCACACGGACCTTGTTTCGTCGATAATCCGATGTAGTTTTATGGAGGGTTGTTACACCTCTGCCTGTCGCATATCGCCGCATTCGGCAAAGGCTTGGTGGAAGGCGAAGCAATGGGCGGGGTCGAAGGGGGTATGTCCCTCGGGGCAGCGCTCCACATAGCGGCGCAGCAGGGGACGATAGTCGGGGTGGGCGCAGTGTTCTATCACCGCTTCGGCACGCTTGCGCGGCGACAGGCCTCGCAGGTCGGCCACGCCATATTCGGTGGCCAGCACCTTCACGCTGTGTTCGGAGTGGTCCTGGTGGGCCACCTGCGGCACGATGCAACTCACCAGCCCGCCCTTGGCCGTGGAGGGTGTAGTAAATAAGGAGAGGTAGGCGTTGCGGGTGAAGTCGCACGAGCCGCCGATGCCGTTCATCATGCGCCGTCCCAGCACGTGAGAGGAGTTCACCGCGCCCGACAGGTCGGCCTCCAACGCCGTGTTGATACTAATCACGCCGAGGCGACGTATGATTTCGGGGGAGTTGCTGTATTCCGTGGGGCGCAGCACCAGGCGCGGGCGGAAGAAATCGAGCGAGGCGAGAATCTCCTCGATCTTCGCGGGCGAGCAGGTGAGCGAGGAGCCGCTGGCCAGGCGTATGCGTCCCCATTTGATGAGGTCGATCACGCTGTCCTGTATCACCTCGGTGTACATCTCGAACGGCGGCACCACGGGGCTGTTGCCCAAGTCTTTGAGTATGGCGTTGGCCACGTTTCCTACCCCGCTCTGCACGGGCAGGAACTCCGCTGGGATGCGCCCCGCGTGCATCTCGCCTTCGAGGAAGCGCGCCACGTTTTGTGCGATTTGTGCCGTCACGGCGTCGGTCTCTGAGAATGCCGCCACCTCCGTGGGGCGGTCGCTGACCACCACACAGGCAATCTTCTTGGGGTCTATCCTCACGCAGTCCGCTCCCACGCGGTCGCCCGGTGCATAGACGGGTAGTTCGCGGCGGCGCGGTGGGTCGGCAGGCTCGCAGATGTCGTGCAGGCCGCGCAGGGCTTGCGGCACCGCCACATTGAGTTCCACGATGATTTGCTCGGCAAGGCAACAGATGGTGGGCAATACGCCCACGCCGTAGGTGGGTACAATCTCGCCGCGTCCCGTCACCTGGCTGGCTTCCACCACGGCCACACGGGGGCGCGGCAGGAAGCCGTAGCGCATCTGTTGTGCTACTTCCGAGAGGTGCAGGTCGAAATACCCCACGCGTCCGTCGTTGATGGCCGCGCGCATGTCCTTCACGTTCTGATAGGGCAGGCGCAGGCTCACAGCGTCGGCGCGTGCCAGTGCGCCGTCCATGGCATCCCCACTGCTGGCGCCGCTGATGACGCTGATTTTGAACGGCTCGCCCCGCCCATGAAGCATCTCGGCGCGTCGTGCGATGGCCGACGGCACCTCCTTGGGGCATCCGGCGGCGGTGAAGCCACTGAACGCCACCACGTCGCCGTCGTGGATGAGGGCGGCGGCTTCGTCGGCTGAAACGATACGGTAGTCCATGGCAGGGCGGGTGTGAAAAAGGGCGCGGCCTGCGCGTCCCGAAGATTGCGGTGCAAAAATAAAGAAAATCAACAAGCGAACCCTACCGCACGGGGCTAAAACCGCTCCTCGGAGATTTTTAGGTGTCCTCTTCCTCTTGCGTTTGCTCTGTCGGCCAATTGACGAGATAGATGCGCTCTGTGGTACGCGTCACGGCGGTGTAGAGCCAGCGCAGGTATTCTGTGGGCGAGGTGTCGTCGGGCACATACCCCTGGTCGATATACACCCTTGCCCACTGCCCGCCCTGCGCCTTGTGGCAGGTCACGGCATAGGCATACTTGATTTGCAGGGCGTTGTAATACGCGTCTTCGCGCATGGCCTTCATCCGCTCCGCTTTCGAGGGAATGTCGGCGTAGTCGGCCAGTACTGCTTCGTAGAGGCGCGTGCTCTCCTCGGCGGTGAGCGAGGGACTCTCCGAGGTGAGTGTGCTGAGCAGCACGCGGCAGTCGAGTTCGAAGCCCCCATAGTCGGGGAAACTCAGTGTGGCGTCGGCAAAACGGAAGCCGTATTCCTCGTGCACGTTGCTCAGGGCCGTCACCACTGCGCTGTCGCCGTTGGCGATGAAGTCGATGGGCAGACGCTCGGGGGGCTGCAAGGCGCGTGCTGCCTTGGCGGTCCAGTGGTAGTTGTTCTTCACGGCCATGACGATGTCGCCGCGCGTCAGGTCGTTCTCGCGGTCGAAGATGCGGCTGCGAATGCCTGCGTTGTAGAGGTTGGCGCGTTTGTTGGAGCGAGTAATGACAATGGTCTCCTCCGCGCCGTAGTCGGAATAGTCGGTGACAAGTTGCTCGATGAGTTCGTCGCCGGGCAACCGCCTCACCTCTCCGTGTGGGTTCACCGTGAGGGCGGGCCGCACGTTCTGGCCGGTGGTGAGCATGGAGCGTATTGATGTGGCGGCGGCCAGCACGCTCGAGGCAGCCTCCTGCCGCACCACCTCCGTGAGTTCTGCCCCGCTCACGCTCAGGCCGTATCCGCGCATCACGTCGGGCATCAGGGCTGGGCTGTCGGTCTCACCCACTGGCGGCAGTTGGGCCGTGTCGCCCACCAACAGCAGGCGGCAGCCCGGCATGGCATACACGAATGCCACGAGGTCATCGAGCAATCGCCCCGTGCCGAAACGGCTGTCGAAGCCACCAGTGCGGGAGAGCATTGAGGCCTCGTCCACTACGAAAACCGTCTCCCTACGGGCATTGAAGCCCAGGTCGAAGTGGGTGTCTTCGCCGTTGAAGGCACGCTGCCGGTAGATTACTTTATGCACCGTGTAGGCATCGCCTCCGGCATGTGCTGCCAGCACCTTCGCTGCCCGCCCTGTGGGTGCGAGTAGTGCCACGCTGCGCCCCGTCTCACGCAGTGCCTGCACAAAGGTTCCGGTGAGCGTGGTCTTACCCGTGCCAGCATAGCCGCGCAGGATAAAGGCGGGGCGCGGCGCGTCGGCACAAGCAAAGGCGGCCAGACGCATCGCCGCCTGTTCCTGTAAGGCGGTGAACGTGTGGCCGAAGGCATGAGCCATGGCTGTAAACAGCCCAGCGGCAGTGTGGTCCATAGGAGAGGGCGCGGCGTGTGTCATTTGGCCATCACCCAGGCATCAGGGCAGTCGCGCCGCAACGCCTGGGCGGTGCGCCCAGCAGCGGCGGGGTCGGAGTAGGAGGCCACCACCACGCGGTACACACGCCCCTCGGCGGTCTGCGCCTCCATGACGTATGCGGAGTATCCCTTCCCCCTCAGTTCGGCGGCACGGAGCGTGGCCGTGTCGTAGTTGGCAAAAGAGGCTGCGACGACGTGGTAGCGGGCTGTGGCTGGTTCTGTGGTGGCCGCCTGTCTGGCTGCGGCATGCGCAGTGGTGTCGGTTGCTGTGTGGTCGGCGGCCTCATGGGTGATAGAGGAATGAATGCTGAGCGAGTCGGGCTCGGGCTGGCGCGACGGACGCTCGCTGCGCAGCCGTGCCAGGCGGGCCTGCACCTCCTCCACGTGCTTCCCGTCAGAGTGGATGGTGAGGTAGTGCTCGCAGGCCTCCACCGTGGTGGCAGCCACAAAATCGGCGGAGTCGCTTTGCAGGCGGGCGATACGCGCTTCGGCGGCGCGGCGGTGCTCCTCGGGCATATACATCCGCGTGGAGAGGAAACGTTCTATCTCGGCCACCGACTCGCTGTGACGCACCCGCTCGAAGGCCGCACGTTCCAGCCTAAACTGCTGGGTGAAAAACCAGGCCGCTCCGCCGCCGAGCAACAGCACCATGGCCAGCAGCACCGAGCCGAATCCGCAGCCTTTCTTGCGCAGCGGCGGGGGCGTGCCTGCGTCAGCGGAGCGTTTCCTCTTCTCGGCGGTACGCGGCTGCGGCAATTCCCGCGGGCGAGACGCCCGCGCTCCCAGGGGTGGCGGCACACTGTCCGTATGGGACGGCATGCGTCCCCCGCAATGCGGGCAGAAACGGGCGTCGGACGGCACGGCACGTCCGCAAGAGGAGCATTTCATACGGATAGGGGCAGTGGACGGATGCTGGTGGAGCGCTCAGAAGTATCGCTATCGGGGGCTACTGTTGCGTGAGATAGACATTGAACTGCTTGCCACTCTCTGTCTTGGTGAACTTCCCCGAGATGCCTGTGTCGGAGAGGCGCGCGGAGATATATCCGGTGCTTTCGCCATCCTCGTTCACCTCATAGAGTTCCAATTTGGCGCCCGTCAGTGTGCCAACAAGGGCCAGCCTGTCGTCGCCGCTGAACTTGGTGTAGCGATAGGAGCCGGTGACCTCGCCGCCGTTGTTTACGAGCGTCATTACTACGCGCTGGCCCGCGATGGTGCCAGAGTATCGAAACTCTCCGCCGCTACGCAGGGTGACAGCCGGTGCGGCAGGTGCAGCGGGTGCAGCGGGCTCGGGTGTTTCGGCGAGTGTTTCGGCAGGGGGGCTTTGGACAATCGTGTCGGCGACCACCACGGTGCTGTCGGCTGTAGCGCTGTCCCTCTTTTCGTCAGAGAATATCCAGAATGCGGCAATGGCCAGCATGCTCAGCACCATTCCTGTCAGTACGCCCAGGATGATGAACAGCGTGCTTTGGTTTTTTCCCTGTGCAGGGGGCGGGGTGGGGTTGGGTTGCCAAGAAGCCGCTGGTTGTGGCTCCATGGGTTGTACGGGTTGGGTGGCCTCTCCGAGCGCGTTGCCACAATTGGGGCAAAAGGTTGATGAGGCGTTTACGGGTTGCCCACAATAGGGGCAAAAGCCATTAGCCATAGTAAAAGCAATTTTGGTGGAATGTTACGGGCAAAAGTAGGCATTTCCCTTAAAATCCCCCATCGCATCGCCCTAAAATCGTACCCTGCGTTGTCAATCCCCGTGCCCTGAGCGCAGAAATAAGGCCGAAAAGCACCCCATTCCGAGAAAACGGGGTAAATTCGCACCCTGAAAACCTATCACTGCGCTACGCCGATGAACGAACTACCTCACGATCCGGCCATCCTGCTAAGCCTTCTGAACATGCGCCTGCGCGACACGGACGAATCGCTCGAAGATGTCTGTGCCAACCTCGGCGCCGAAAGGGACGATGTGGTGGCGCGCCTTGCCGCCGCAGGGTTTGACTACGATGAACAATCACGCCGCTTCCGCTGATGCCGATGAACCTACCCGCCTTGTACCGCGCGTGCCGCCGCTACCCCCTCTCACTGCTCTATACGGGGATAATATGCTGGGGCTCGCTCGCCCCGCTACCGCCAGGCACACTGCCGCAGTTCCGGTGGTCGGACAAGGTGGTGCACTTGCTGATGTATCTCTTGCTGTGCCTCTGCATCCGCTTTGAGGACTGGCGCACACGGAGAGCCAAGGAACGCACGGCACAGCGCTCGCCTGGGCATCTGCGTGTCATCGCGCTCTATGCTCCCATAGCCTTGGGCGGGTTGCTCGAACTGGCACAGGCCTATCTCACCACCGGACGCAGCGGCGACGTAGCAGATTTCGTGGCCAACACCCTCGGGTGCCTCCTCGCTGCGGCTCTCGCGGCATGCAATGGGCGAAAAGCAAAGTCTGCCAAACCGCAAGCCTGAAAGGGCATGGCGCGATAGCGCATCAGTACAAACGAATATCTCCTACACACTGTCAATGTCTCTTCTCCCCACTCTATTCCTACGTGTCTCCCCCGACGACCTCACGCTGGCCCGCACAGGTGATGCTGGCGTGACGGCCTATCGCCACCGCATCAATAGGCGCGTGTCTTTCACGCTCAACCTGCGCGAGGCTTTGGCTGCCGCACCTAAAACCGTGACCGCCAACGTGGCGCGCGCTGAGGTATACCTCACCACACCCGTCGTCACCGTGCCGCTCAGCGAGTTTTCGGAGGCTGAGGCCGATACCATCCACCATACCGCCTTCCGCGCCGAGCCCCGCAGCCGCGTGCTCTATGACCCCCTGCCCGCCGATGAAATCGTGCTGGTCTATGCTGTGGGCGAGCACGTGTGCCATGCCGTGGAGGAGGCCTTCCCCGCTGTGGCTTACCACAACGCACTCTCTCCGGTCCTGCAACGTGGAAACCCCGCCGCCACTAGCGACCATACGCTATTGGCCTATCCTCACGAGGACCGCACCGACGCCATACTCTGGCAGGGGCGCAAACTGCTCGCCCTGAACACCTTTGCCACCAAGAACGCAGACGACGCCACCTTCTTCCTCCTCGGTATGGCGCAAGCCCTGGGCCTTGTCGCCGAGGAACTCCATGTCGTAGTGGCGGGTGAGGCACGCAGGCAGGCATCGCTCGCCACGTCGATTGGCCGTTTCGTGAAGGCGGCAGAAACACTGCCCGCCGAAAAGAACTTCTTTTCATTGACCATTGACCATTGACCGTTGACCATTGCCAATACCGGATGCAATGGGTTTTGCTAATGGTCAATGTTCAATGTTCAATGTTCAATGAAAATAACCTTATTAGCATACTCTCCATGCGAGTCATCACAGGAAAATACGGCGGGCGGCGCTTCACCGTCCCGAGCACCTTCAAGGCACGTCCCACCACCGACTTCGCCAAGGAGAATATCTTCAACGTGCTGCGGGCATACATCGACTTCGAGGCCACCCGCGCGCTCGACCTCTTTGCCGGCACCGGCGCCATCACGCTCGAACTGCTCTCCAGGGGCTGCCCGTTGGTGGTCAGTGTGGAGCAGGACCGCCAGCATTTCCGCTTCATCGCCGAGACACTGCGCTCTCTCAGCGACAAGGCGGCACGCCCGCTCTGCACCGATGCCCTGCGCTACGTCAGTCGCTGCACCGAGCGTTTCGACCTCGTCTTTGCCGACCCGCCCTATGCCTTACCAACGCTCCCCGAACTGCCCGACCGCATCCTGCGCGGCGACACGCTCGCCACGGGCGGACTGCTGCTGCTCGAGCATGGTGCCGCAAACGATTTCAGCGGGCATCCCGACTTCCTGGACGGGCGTGCCTACGGCAGCGTGCACTTCTCCTTCTTCCGAAAAAACCTTAATTCCATTGACCATTGACCATTGACCATTGACCATTGCCAATACCGGCTGCAATCGGTTTTGCTAACGGTCAATGGTCAATGGTCAATAAAAATAAAACCTAAAAACCTAATAAACCTATGGAGAACCAAGAACTGATTAAGCACTGCGAGCAAGTGGCTCGCGAGTGGGCCGAATCGCCCCTGTACGACGAACAGACGCGCGCCGAGGTGCGTGCCATGCTTGAGGCCGACGACAAGACCGACCTCGTGGACAGTTTCTACAAGACACTCGAGTTCGGCACCGGTGGACTGCGCGGCATCATGGGCCCTGGCACCAACCGCATGAACAAGTACATCGTGGGCACTGCCACACAGGGCTTCGCCAACTACATCCTGAGGGCCTTCCCCGACAAGGCAGCGGGCGAACTGAGCGTTGTGGTGGGCCACGACTGCCGCAACAACAGCCGCCTCTTTGCTGAGACCGTGGCGGCCATCTTCTCCGCCAACGGCATCTTTGCATACCTCTTCGAAGGACTGCGCCCCACACCCGAAATATCCTTCGCCATACGCCAGCTCGGGGCAGTGGCCGGTGTGAACATCACCGCCAGCCACAATCCCAAGGAGTACAACGGATACAAGGCCTACTGGAGCGACGGGGCACAGGTGCTCACACCCCACGACACAGGTATCATCGACGAGGTGAACAAGGTGGACATCGCCGACGTGAAGTTTGAGGCCGACTGGGACCTCATCAAGATTATCGGCGGCGAGATGGACTACGACTACATGATGGCCGTGCGCGAGGCACGCATCGATGCCGACGTCATCAAACGGCAGAAGGACCTCAACATCGTGTACAGCGCCATGCACGGCACGGGGCGCGTCATCGTGCCGCTCTGCCTCCGCTCATGGGGCTTCGAGAACATCAATGTGGTGCCCGAGCAGATGGTGGTGGACGGCAACTTCCCCACCGTCGTGTCGCCCAATCCTGAGAACGCCGAGGCTATGACGCTCGGCATGAAACTCGGCACGAAACTCGGCGCAGACCTCGTGGTGGCCACCGACCCCGACGCCGACCGCCTCGCCATCGTGTGCCGCGACGACAAGGGCGAGTGGGTAATCATTAACGGCAACCAGACCTGCCTGATGTTCTCCTACTACATCATCAAGAACAAGATAGCCCTCGGCCAGCTCAAACCCACCGACTTCCTCGTCAAGACCATCGTCACCACCGAACTCATCGCCGAGATAGCCAAGAAGAACGGCGTGGAACTGCGCGACTGCTATACGGGCTTCAAGTGGATTGCCCGCGAGATAGCCATCAGCGAGGGCAAACAGAAGTACATCGGCGGCGGCGAAGAGAGTTTCGGCTTCCTGCCCTACGACAAGGTGCGCGACAAGGACGCCCCCGCCTCCATCTGCCTCATCTGCGAGATTGCAGCATGGGCCAAGGACCAGGGCAAGACGCTCTACGACCTGCTGCGCCAGATCTATGTGGAATATGGCTTCTCGCTCGAACACACCATCAACGTGGTGAAGCCCGGCAAGAGCGGCGCCGACGAGATTAAGGCCATGATGGAACGCTTCCGCCAGGTGCCGCCCCAGGAACTGGCCGGCAGCAAGGTGGTGTGCACGAAGGACTACCAGGCGCTCACCGTCACCGACGGCGAAGGCATCGCCACGCCGCTCAACATGCCCGCCCGCAGCAACGTCCTGCAATGGTACACCGCTGACGGCACCAAGGTCAGCGTGCGTCCCAGCGGCACAGAGCCTAAGATTAAGTTCTATGTGGAGGTGAAGGCCGATATGCCCACCGCTGCCGATTACGCCGCCGCCCCCCAGGCCGCGTTGCAGAAGGTGGAGGGCGTCAAGCGCTCGCTCGGCATTTAAGAACCCCGGGAGCGCGGGCGTCTCGCCCGCGACATCAAGTATAGTAGCCCCGACGGGGCGACAGAGCAATCCATCGTGTTTCCATGTGTCGTTTTGGTTGTTTTTGTTGGTTGACTTTGTGTTGAGATGCCGTAAGTGCGGCTTACGGCCGCCGTAAGTAGTACTTACGGGGCTCGTAAGTACTACTTACGCCAGCCGTCAATCTGACGACTCG
>JAFSWM010000072.1 GCA_017444485.1 Bacteroidaceae bacterium
CTGCTTTTAGCCAACTTATTACGCCTGTACAGCCCCGATAAACACAGGGCTCGACAATGATGTTAGGAGCATAAAAGAGCTTTAATTGACAACCACTACCAATTAAGGCCCTTTTTAGGAGCATATTTGAACCTTAAGCCATAATGTTATAAGGTTTTGAGGTCGCCAGCGCAGCTCCTCATAACCTTATAACCTCACAACCTTATGACCTTATGAGGTTTTAAGGTTTTAAGGTTTTGAGGTTTTGAGGTCGCCAGCGCAGCCCCTCATAACCTTATAACCTCACAATCTTATGACCTTATGAGGTTTTGAGGTTATAATGTTATAAGGTTTTGAGGTCGCCAGCGCAGCCCCTCATAACCTTATAACCTCACAACCTTATGACCTTATGAGGTTTCGGCGTAGTTCGCGCTGGAGTTAGTTGTTCTCGGGCCGCAGGCGGCGTACGGTTTCGCCCGTGCGCCACATTTCGCTCTCGCGCAGCCTCCGCAGTTCTTCCTCGAGTTTCTCGCGGTAGTCGGGCTGAGAGTTACTATCGATGGAGACCTGTGCCTCGTGGCCGCTGGCTACACTCTGGTAGAGGCGTTCCATGACGGGCTTGATGGCGTCGTGGAAGGGGCCCATCCAGTCGAGCGCGCCGCGCTGGGCGGTGGTGGAGCAGTTGGCGTACATCCAGTCCATGCCGTTCTTGCCCACCATGGGGAGGAGCGACTGTGTGAATTCTTCAACGGTTTCGTTGAAGGCCTCGGAGGGCGTGTGGCCGTGTTCGCGCAGCGTTTCGTACTGTGCGAGGAAGAGTCCCTGCACGGCGCCCATCAGTGCGCCACGCTCGCCGGTGAGGTCGCTGAACACTTCGCGCTTGAAGTCGGTCTTGAACAGGTATCCGCTGCCTACGCCGATGCCCAGTGCGAGGGCGCGCTGCTCGGCACGCCCCGTGGCGTCTTGGAATACGGCGTAACTGCTGTTGAGGCCGCGCCCCTCGAGGAAGAGGGTGCGCAGGCTGGTGCCGCTGCCCTTGGGGGCTACCATGATGACATCTACATCGGGCGGAGGGATGATGCCCGTGCGCTCCTTGTAGGTGATGGCAAAGCCGTGGCTGAAGTAGAGGGCTTTGCCGGCGGAGAGGTGCTTCTTGATGTGGGGCCACTGTGCGATTTGTGCAGCGTCGCTGAGGAGCATACAGATGATGGTGGCTTTCTGGCAGGCCTCTTCGATGCCGAAGAGCGTCTCGCCGGGCACCCATCCGTCGCCCACGGCTTTCTCAAAGGTCTTGCCGGGGCGCTGTCCTACGATGACGCGCAGGCCGTTGTCGCGCAGGTTGCAGGCTTGGCCCGGGCCTTGTATGCCGTAGCCGATGACGGCGATGGTTTCGTCGGCCAGCACTTCGCGGGCTTTCTCGAGGGGGAATTCTTCGCGGGTAGCCACTTCTTCGATGACGCCGCCAAAATTGATTTGTGCCATGGGAAATAGTTTTAGGTTTTAAGGTTTATAGGTTTTAAGGTTTTAAGGTCATTGACCATTGACCGTTATTCATTGAACATTGAACACCCGCCACCAGACCATTAGCAATCGTCAGCCCGCCTATTGCAAAGGTTGGGAGCGCGGGCGTCCCCGCCCGCCGAAGCGCTGAAAGCAAAACCCGCGGGCGAGACGCCCGCGCTCCCAGGTAGGCAATACCGGTAGCAATGGGTTTTGCTAATGGTCAATGTTCAATGGTCTGGTAGTGAAAGTTCTTCGCGTTTGCGGCGCTCGAGCAGGTCGCTGAGTTCTTCGCGTGCGGAGCGGGTGACGGCAACGATGCCGCTGCTGACGAACTGCATCATGCCGCCGGCTTGTTGCAGTTTGGCGCGCAGGGCTACGATGTCGTTGGGCAGGCCCTCGATGCTGACGATGCTGAAGGCGCTGTTCACCTCCACGATTTTAGCGTCGTGCTGTCGGATGGCTTTGCTGATGTCGTGGTTCTCTGCGAGGCGTGCGGTACTGATTTTGTAGAGCGCTTGCTCCATCACATAGACTTCGTCCTCGGTGTAGAAGCGGGCGAGCACCACGTCGATTTTCTTCTCGATCTGCTTGACGAGTTTCTTCATCTCGCTGGCTTCGCTGCGGCAGGTGACGGTGTAGCGGTGCAGCCCCGGGTAGCCCGAGGGGGACACGTTGAGGCTCTCAATGTTGAGTTGCCGGCGGGTGAAGACGTTGGTGATTTGGTTGAGCACGCCGGCGAGGTTCTCGCTGACGATGATGAGGGTGTACCAGGTTTTGCCGTCGTCGATGACGGGGAACTTGGAGACGCTCTTATGACCAGCCGCCTCGGGGCGTGCCAATTCGGATGCAAAAGGGTTGCTGTTCATTGCGGGCTTTTCATTTTATACGCTCAAAATCATATCATCGACATCGTGTCCGGGCGGACACATGGGCATGACGTTGTCTTCTTCCATCACGGCGCATTGGAGGAGGAAGGCGCCGGGGTGTTGCATCATCTGGTTGATGGCGTCGCTGAGTTCCTCATGTTTCACCACGGTGCGGCAGGCTATGCCATAGGCTGCGGCCACCTGCTCGTAGTCGGGGTTGAGCATGGGGGTGAAGGAGTAGCGGCGTTGCCAGAAGAGTTGTTGCCACTGGCGTACGTTGCCGAGGTAGTTGTTGTTGAGCAGTATGATTTTTACGGGTGCGCCCTGCTCCATGATGGTGCCGAACTCCTGTATGGTCATCTGCAATCCGCCGTCGCCGATGAAGAGGCACACGGGGCGTTCGGGGGCTCCGAAGGTGGCTCCGATGGCAGCGGGCAGGCCATAGCCCATCGTCCCCATGCCGCCGCTGGTCACCACGGAGCGTGGCTCGCTGAAGCGGAAGTAGCGTGCGGCCATCATTTGGTTCTGCCCCACGTCGGTCACCATGATGGCGCGGTCGTGCGTCAGTTCGGTGACGCGGCGTATCACTTCGCCCATCCTGAGCGCTCCGTCCTGCGGATGCACCTGGGGTTCGATGACGATGCGGCGTTCCTCTTCGTGCCAGGGGCGGAACGCTTCGCGCCAAGCGGTGTGTTGCTTTTGTGGCACGAGAGCGGTGACGGCGGCGAGCGTCTCCTTGCAGTTGCCCAGTACGGCGACATCGACGTGTACGTTCTTGTTGATTTCAGCGGGGTCAATGTCGAAGTGTATCTTCTTGGCCTGACGTGCGTAGGTGCTGAGTTTGCCCGTGATGCGGTCGTCGAAGCGCATGCCCACGGCGATGAGCAGGTCGCACTGCTGCGTCATCTTGTTGTTGGCCAGCGAACCGTGCATGCCGAGCATCCCCTGGTTGAGGGGGTGGGCAGTGGGCAGTGCGCTGAGTCCGAGCAGTGTGCAGCCGGCGGGAGTGTCGATCTTCTCGATGAAGGCGCGCAGTTCATTCTGCGCTTCGCCGAGTTCCACGCCCTGCCCCACGAGCACCAGGGGCTTTTCAGCCTCAGCGATGAGCCTTGCAGCCTCTTCGAGGCTCTGCGGGTCGGTGTCAGGCACGGGTCGGTAACTGCGTATGAAGCGCACTCGCTCGGCGTGCCACGGCGCTTCGTCAATTTGTGCGTTGCGTGTGAAATCGAGCACCACGGGCCCTGGTCTGCCGCTCGAGGCGATGTAGAAGGCACGGCTCACGGCCCATGCCACGTCCTCGGCGCGGCGTATCTGATAGGCCCATTTGCAGACGGGCTGCATCATGTCCACCACGTCCACTTCTTGGAAGGCGTCGCTACCCAGGAGGTTGGCCCCCACCTGTCCGGCGATGACCACGATGGGTGTGCTGTCTATCAGTGCGTCGGCCACGCCAGTGACGGTGTTGGTCACGCCCGGGCCGCTGGTGACGATACACACGCCCGTCCTGCCGCTGACACGGGCATAGCCCTCGGCGGCGTGGGCGGCTCCCTGTTCGTGGCGCACCAAGATGTGGTTGAGCCGGTCGCGGTAGTCGTAGAGCGCATCGTAGGTGGGCATTATCGCGCCGCCCGGATAGCCAAAGAGCGTCGTCACGCCCTCTGCCAGGAGCGATTCCATCAGGATGCGGCTGCCTGTGAGTTTTTGCTGCATAGTATATGGTATGTGCTTACTTGCTTATGTTTCGGAAGTTATTCTTGGGAAGTTATAGAAGGAAGTTAATAGAGTAGTTATAAAGGGCCGTTACCTTGCTGCGTAGGGGTAAAAATAGGAGGCAAAGAAGTATTGGCTTGATTTAACTCCCCTTCATAACTCCC
>JAFSWM010000073.1 GCA_017444485.1 Bacteroidaceae bacterium
AGTCACACGGACCTAGTTTAAACTACAACGGACCTTGTGCGACGCACAATGTCAGGCGGTTTGTGCCGCTTGTGTTTTGAGATAAAAAAACTCCATATCCTCCCATTCCGTGCCGTTAAAGTGATAGTCTGGCAGCACACCGATAGGCTGATAACCGGCGCGGCGAAACAGGGCCTTGCTTTCCGAGTTACGCGTGGCCACCATGGCGGTGAGCGTGTTGATGCGCATCTTCGCCGCAAGGCGTTCTGTCAGCGCCAGGGCTGCCAATGCTACGCCCCTGCGCCTGTAGGCAGGCAGCACGGCTATCCCCACTTCGGCATGGCGGTCATCAGTGTTGATTTCGGTGAGATCCACCGTGCCTACGGGCACTTGCTCGCCGCCGTTGTCCACCTCTATCACCAATCGCTGGGTGCCGAGATGGAGCGTCGCGCCGACATGGTTTTTCAGGAACGCGTTGATTTCCTCGCGCGCAACCGGCCTTTGCCCGCCTTCCGTGTGCCTGCACACATCGGGGCAGTTTTCCAATTCATACAGGAACTCAGCGTCCTCAACAGTGAGGAAGCGCAGGCACACAAAGGGGTTATGCGTCATCAGTGAGGGATTTGCAATTGCCTGCCGTGCGTGATCAGGGAGCGCGAAGCGGGGTCGTAGAGCCCCAGGCTGAGGTGGCCCGCCGTGGCTTGCAAGTGGCGAATCACGGCTGCGCGGGGAAAGTCGGCGAGGTCGTATATCACATGATCAAACGCCGCAACGTCCAGCGTTTCATGCCCCATCGGGTGGGTTTTGTCGGTAGCCTCCACCACACTAATGCAAAGCGCGTAGCGTTCTGCGGCCCTACGCACATCGGCGGGGTGGGTGCCGAGGTAGAGGCAACGTTCCTTTTGCGCATCGCTCCCATGGCGGCTGAAACGCTCGCGGAGATCTATCCACAGGGCATGGAGACGGCTGCTTGCAGACTTGAACAGGATGGCGAGCCATACCGCCGGTGCGAGACAAAGTGCGTGAACGGGGAAATGCTTACGCAGGAAGATGAGCATAGCGCCGTAGAACACCGAGGCGTAGCGGTAGCCAGTCTTATTGGTGCTCTCGCCCTTATAGTGCACGAGGGCAGCGGGAAGGTAGTAATTGATTTTGCCGGCCTTCATAAGCCTGTAGGACAGGTCCACATCCTCGCCATACATAAAGTAGTCGGGGTCAAACCAGTCGCCACGCCCGTCATTGCGCACCATCATGCATGCGCCGCTGACCACCTCGCTGGGATGAGGTTTTTCGGGCGACAAGTACGCCATGTAATAGCGTCCGAAGCGCCGCGACATCGGAAAGAGGGCACACAGCCCCGACATCTTGCAAAACGCGGTCCACGGTGTGGGTAGGCCGCGGCGCGACTCGGGCGCGAAAGTGCCGTCACCATTCGTCATGCTCACACCGAGCGCACCCAGATCTGGGTGTTCGTCTGCAAAATCGAGCATACGTTGCAACGTGTCTTCGGCAGGGAGGGTGTCGGGGTTGAGAAAGAGGATATACTCTCCACTGGCACGGCGTGCGGCGAGGTTGTTGGCTCGCCCGAAGCCGAGGTTCTCGGGCGCAGCAATGAGGTGCACCTGCGGGTAGCGGTCAGCGGGAAAACGGCTACGCAGATAGTCCACAGAATCGTCGCCACTGGCATTGTCCACCACCAGCACCTCCGTCTCTGCGGCCACTGTGGAGGCGAGCACGGCGCACACTGCCTGTTCGCAGAAGCGCGCCACGTTGTAGTTCACTATGATTACGCTGAGCCTCAACGGTTATCCTCCTTTTGTGAAACGCTCTCCATCTCGCGCGCTGTGGGTATGCAAAAGACGGCTGCGGCGAGGGAGATGAGCAAGGTGTATTGGGCGGTGGTACTCTGCAAGCTGGCGAAATAGGCAAACACCTCTGCCCACACACATACGGCGATGATCAACGTTCTGCGCCCTGCCCATCGCGGATAAGCCACAGCAACGTCGGCCTGAATGCTGCGGCGCACCGTTGGGAACGACATCAGGCGGAGCGCGGCATAGGTGCCGCCTATGCAAAGCACTACACAAAGTAGGTCGAGGGCATACAGCGCCCCTGTGCTGCCTCCGAGGAAGCCCGTCGGCAAGACGCCGCGCTCGAAAAGGGCTGCCAGCGCTGCGGCCACCACAAAAACAAGGCCGAAATAGAATTGTTGTCTGCGAAGTGCGGTCATATATTTGCGTGAATGTGATTAAGAAATTGTTTTGACGGAATGATGTCTTTTCATCGGGGAATAGAGACGCGCTGTGACGTATTTGCTGGTCGGCATCAGCCTGCTTTGCCGATTTAATCGCACAGACGGGAACGGGCGTTCAGTTCATCTTTACCCTGGCTGCGAGAGCGCGGCCCAAGGTGGCTTCGTCGGTGTATTCCAGGTCGTCGCCGACACTCACACCCCGCGCCAGCGTCGTGATCAGTACACCAGTCTCGGCCAGCCTGCGAGAGATGTAGAAGCCTGTGGTGTCACCCTCCATCGTGGGGCTGAGCGCGAGGATTACTTCATTCACACCGCCCGCACCGACACGCTCACAGAGCGAAGCGATCTCCAGATCGCCCGGTCCCACGCCGTCCATGGGCGAAATCAGCCCGCCCAGCACATGGTACAAGCCCCTGTACTGCCCCGTGGCCTCCACACTGAGCACACCGCTGACGTTCTCCACCACACAGACTGTGGCAGCATCACGCCGCGGGTTGGCACAGATCTCACACAGGTCGTTGTCGCTCACGTTGTGGCACACACGGCAATGGCACACCTCGTCGCGCAGGCTGAGCAACGCGTTGGCCAGCGCATGCGTCTGCGCCGCTTCCTGACGGAGCAAGTACAAGGCCAGCCGCAGAGCCGTCTTGCGCCCTATTCCAGGGAGTTTGGATATTTCAGCCACTGCTCTTTCGAGCAGGCGGGAGGGATAGGTGTCGTTCACTTCGCAGCAGTAAATTATGAAAAGCCGTGCAAAGTTAGCGCAATCCGCCGAAAACAGGACGCACGCGCTATAAAAATGCGCCCGACGCGGTGTACGTCGGGCGGTATGCTGACCTTGCGGCAAAAAGCCGCGTCGTCGGAGATTGGGCGTACGCAGAAAAACTGCGGCTCACGCATTCACTTGATCACACCTTTGCGATAGGCATCAAGAAGTTGGCGCAGGTCTTCTATCTGAGCGCGTAGTTCTGTACCCTTGTCGGTGTCGGCCACCATCTGGCGGTGCCCCGTCATCTCTACTATCTGTGTGGTGGAACGTATGTCCGTGCCACGCTCCACGGCCTCAGCACGCGAGGCGAACGGCTCGTGTTGCACCAGTTGGAAGCCGCGGCTGTGATATACCAGGGTGTATCCAGCGATGCCCGTTGTCTCGTGGTAGGCGGCGGCAAAGCCACCATCGATAACCATGAGCCGTCCGTCGGCTTTGATGGGGTTCTCGCCGCGCGACACATGGACGGGCACATGGCCGTTGATGATATGAGGATGGCTACCAGTGACGCCGAAGTCGCGTAGGATGTGGTCGCACACGCGGGCATTGTCACGAAGTTTGTAGTAATAGCCTTTTTCCTCGTGGTGCGTGGCCTTGTCGGCAATGAAGTAGCGCTCGAAGGTGGCCATCTTGCTCTTGTCGAAAAGCGGACTGTCGGGGCCGCACCAGAGATACCAGATGAAGTCGCGACCACGGGTGCGGTCGGACACCTCGGAGCGAATGTCAAAAGCCTGTCGGACCAGCATATCTACGCGGTCGAGGAGGGCGCGTCCGCTCACCACCTCCCCCTCCACCCTTACGGGCTTCAGGCTGCCGTCCTCGCTGAGCGGCACGCTGGCATGAAACAGCAGGTTGCCGTTGTATATGCCATACATCGCACCACGGCGCAGCAGGCAAGCGATGTGTTGGCGAAAGCGCAAGGACATCTCAAAACTGTGGCGCAGACGCTCCATGAGGTTCGCCTCCTCAGGCGTAAGGCGGCACGGATCAGCGGGATCGACGGTGGGGAAAACGGTGTCGAGCAGGGGGTAGTCCTTGCCGTCGAGGTGCACCGTGCCTTTCTTGAAATCGGTGGCGGAAAACAGGTCGCGGTCGGCCATACCCCATTCGGGATGTGCCTTGTAGAGTTGCCCTTCGAGTTTGAAGGCGATGACGGTGATGGCCTTGTGCATCTGTGAAAGGATGCGGCGCTCGCGTTCGGTCATCTCGCGTTGGGCACGGTCAAGGCAGCGAGGCTGGAAAAGTTCGCAGGGGTCGTCGGCATAGGCCTCCATGGCGAAGGTGGCGAGCGAGACGAGGCTGATGCCGTAGCCGTCTTCGAGGGTGCGGGTGTTGGCATAGCGCAGGGACAGGCGCAGCACCGTGGCAATGCAGGCGAGATTGCCTGCCGCCGCACCCATCCACAGCATGTCGTGATTGCCCCACTGGATGTCCACATGGTGGTACTGCATGAGCGTATCCATGATGAGGTGTGCGCCCGGGCCGCGGTCGTAGATGTCGCCGAGGATGTGCAAGCGGTCAATGGTGAGCCGCTGAATGAGGTAGCACAGGGCGATGATGAAACTGTCGGCACGGTGGGTGGCGATGATGCTGCGGATGATGCCGTTGAAATACTCCTGCTTGTTGTGCCCGTCGCTGGTCTCGTGGAGGAGTTCCTCGATGATGTAGGCGAACTCGTGAGGCAGGGCTTTGCGCACCTTGGAGCGCGTGTACTTCGACGACACATTGCGACAAACGGCCACGAGGCGGTTGAGCGTCGTGTCGTAGAAGTCTTCGAGGTCGGCTTCCTGCTGTTTGATGAGTTCCAGTTTCTCTTCAGGATAGTAGATGAGCGTGCACAGGTCGCGAATCTCCTGCTCGCGCAGCGTGGCGCCAAAGAGGTCGCGCACCTTGCGCTTGATGTTTCCGCTGGCATTGCGCAGCACATGCTGGAAGGCGGCATTCTCGCCATGCAGGTCGGCCATGAAATGCTCGGTGGGCTTGGGGAGGTTGAGTATGGCCTCGAGGTTGATGATTTCGGTGGCCACACTGGCTATGTCGGGGAACTTGCTCGAGAGGAGGCGCAAGTATCTGAGGTCTTGGGACATTGTTGCAAGTATAAACTATGGAGTTGTTGCTACTTCTTCGTAGTCGCGGGGTTCTATCCATGCCTCCGTACCATCGGGCAGGGTGCAGGCCGCAAGGCTGTCGGGCGAAATGATGCCCGTCAAGGTCACGGTCGTTCCTGCATGGATTTGACGATCGGGCGGTGCGGTGCGCGTGCTTTGCAGGCGGGCGGGCGTGGTGGTCATCGCCACGGCTCTGCACTCCGTGCTGAAACGCCGAGCGGACAATGCGGCGGACACGAGGGCTATAAGCGTCAGCAACGCACAGACCACCAAGGCGAGAAAGGCCACTTTCTTCACCGCCACACGTTCGGCGTGACGGAAAAGCAGCCCAAAGGCGAGCGTCAGCGCCAACAAGAAGAGCGACCATACAAGCCAGGCCGATGCGCTGCGACCATAGACGACGGCCTTACCCCACGACACAAAGAACATTTCTGACGGGGTGGCGAAGCGGTCGGGAAGGACAGCACGGCAGAGCGACAAGTTATAAGCCGCGTCATCAGCGGCAGGGTTGAGACGCAGGGCGCGTTCGTAACAGAGTACGGCCACGGGGATGTTGTGCTGACGGTAGGCGGCATTGCCCAGGTTGTACCAACCGGTGGCCGTGGTGTCGGGCGGCAGGGATACATCGGCTGTCGGCTGCGACAATGCAGGCAGCAGACATACCATATATATATATAGGAGTGCGCAAATACGTTTCATGGGTTCTGAACTAAACGGGGCAAAAGCGCAACGGCACGTTGCCACAACGCACGTCCCTGGTCCGCGTCATTGCTAAGGGGAGAAAAGCGCAAGCGACCTATTTCGCTGAGCAGGGCGAGCCATTCGTGCACCGGCTCTGAACCGAAGCCTTTGACCAAAAGCGCATCGGCCATGACGTGGTGGTCGGCTGAGGAGGCAGACGGCACATATTCAAGGGCCAGATCCGTCAGAGTGGTCTCAAGCGCAGCAAGCGCGGCGATGGTGTCGTTGTTGTCAAGCAATGAAGCCACACGTTGAAGCCCTTCTTCTGCCCGTTTTCCAGCTCCGGCCACACCGCGTAGCACCGACCTGCGGCGCGCCGCACGCGACAACATCCTATCGGCCACCACAAACAAACCAAGCAACGCCCCTACCCCAGCAAGCCACAGCCAGAGGCCCCACCCCGTCGCAAAAGACGCGGCGGCATCAGTGTGGTCGGGACGAATGTCGGCACGACGCAACTCTGCCTCGGCCTCTATCTCCTCTGCACTACGGTGGCCTTGCGACACTTTGATTGCGGAGGCTTCGAGCAATAACGTGCGGTACTCGCCCGCCTGCGGATCAAAGTAGCAGAACGTATCGGCAGGCAGAACGAAACTACCGGTGCGGCGAGGCATGAACGGATAATTGTACCTGACGCTGCCACTCATCCCCTCGGCAGTGACGTGCACGTTATCCTCCACGGTGGTATCAAACACGTCGAAGGCGTCAGGGAAACGGATGGCAGGCGGGGTGATCAAGCGCAGGTTGCCCTTGCCACTGACCGTGACGATGCGCGAAGCGATGTCGCCGGTCATCACCTGCGAGGCGACCAAAGAGGATTTGGCTTCAAACTGTCCCACCGCCCCACGGAACGAAGCAGGAGCGGGCTTCGGCAGAGGCCGTACATCGAGCGTGATATCGGGCACGCGACGTTTTGTCTTCACCAACGCACCGATCATCCCGTCGCCCGCGCTGACTTCGCAGTTGAATGTGATACCGGGCACGGTGACGCGCCCTGCACGTTGCGGAAAAACCAAGCTCTGCTTCACCACGCCAGCGCGCTGTACGTGTCCATTCACGGTCTCGGTATAGATGGTCTTATTGGTGGGCTGTGGGATTTCTTGTGAAACAAGTCCCTCAAAGTCGGGCTTGCTGTTCATCCCCACGCTGAGGCCCATCGTGCCGCGCGCATGGAACGTATAGGTGAGCAGCACGGCCTCCTGCTCGTACACACTGCTACGCGAAGCGGTGACAGTGAAGTACAAGTGGTCCTCGGGGATACCGTCTTGGGCGGCAGCAACGAGGACGAAGAAAAGGCTGAATGCGAGAGAAAGGAGTCTGTTCACAGAAGTAAGCGGGAATGGAACACGGGGCAAAATTACCAATTCTTGTCCAAACTGCGTTGCTGCGTGCGCGCGTCATTGATTTTTTGGCGCGTGTCGTCCTCAGCCCGTTGTGCCAGGTTCATCAGTTGTTGCGTAGGGTCTTGCTGCTGCTCGGGCGGGGGTTGTTGGTCTGGTTGCTCCTGCTGCTGTTGCTGTTGCTGCTGCTGGGAGTTGTCTTCGTCGTTTCGCAACTGATGTTGGCAAAGTGCGAGGTTGTAGCGCGTCTCATCGTCGTTGGGATTGAGACGGAGACTCTCCTTGTACGCATCGGCAGCCTGTTGCAAGAGGTTTTGGCGAGCAGCGGCATCTGCCACGGCTGCGCTCTGACGTATCACGCCGATATTGTGCCACGCACGCGAGGCCAGGTCGCCACTTTCGCTGAGACGAGCGGCATCGGCAAATGCCTGGAGCGCGGCCTCGTCGTTGCGCTGCCCCATATAAGCCAGCCCGAGGTTGTAGTGGGCAGCGGCATTGTCGGGCTGCTGCTGGAGTATTTGCAGATATTGGCGTTCGGCCTCAGCATAACGCCCCTCGGCATAAGCAGCATTGCCCTGTGCCAGCGCACTCCATAGGCGAGTCTGCGCATGGAGGCTCTGCACGGCAGCAAAGGCGAGGAGGAAAAACAAAAGTCGGTTCATGGCGATACGTGGTCGGACACTGCCTGACGATGGAACAACTTGCTGTCCAGGCGGCGGTATATAGGATTTTTCGTTTCGAGGATAAAGAATTCCAACAACAACAGCAAAGCCAGCACGGCGAATGCCGTGAATTGCTCGTTGTAGGCGGTATAGGTGGTGCGGGTGGCGGTGCGGCGCAGTTGCGAGAGTTCGTTCCGTAGTTGCGTGGCGGCACGATCGCCTTGGTCAATGTGGAAATACTTCCCGCCGCAGGCTTCGGCGATGCGGCGACAGCCCTGTTCGTCAAGGCGAGTCACCACCGTACGGCCCTCTCTGTCCTTCAAGGCTCCGTCTTCGGCAGGTATCTGTGCGCCCTGCGTAGTACCTATTCCGAGCACATAGACCGCCACGCCCTCCCTTGCCGCTTCGCGGGCGGCCTCGGCAGCATCCTCGCCGTGGTTCTCGCCATCGGTGATGATGATAAGCGCCTTGCCAGTCTCATCAGCCGAAAACATACGCGCTCCGAGACGTACGGCCTTGGCCACATCAGTGCCTTGCAGGGAGACGCTGCGGGTGCTTAACTGGTTGAGAAACATTTTGGCGGCGGCACGATCGGGGGTGAGGGGCATCTGTGGCCAGGCCTCACCTGCGAAGACGGCCAGTGCCACCTTGTCGCCGCGCTGGGCGTCGATCAGAGAGGCGGCAAACAAACGGGCACGTTCTAAGCGCGAGGGTTGCACATCCTCGGCGAGCATGGAGTTGGACACATCAACGGCCAAAACCATTTCAATGCTCACGCGCGTCTCATCAACCTCCGCCACGCCATACTGTGGCCTCGCAGCCATCACGATGAGCAAAGCCAAGGCGACCATGGCAAGCCCAAACTTCACCCACGGCCTCACACGTGAAAACTCTGGCACCAAGGTGCGCACCAGGCGCGGAGTGCCAAACTGCGCCAACCGCTTATGCAACTGCCAGCCCAACAGCAGGCGTGCACCGAGCAACACCGGCAGCAGGAGCAGCAGATAGAGCATTTCTGGATTAGCGAAGCGGAACATACAAGGCAAAGGTGTTAAGGAATGCGACGGAAAAAGAGGTTGCGCAACACGAATTCAAGCAACAAACAAGCAATGGCAATCAAGGCAAAGGGCTGGTAGGCCTCGTAGTGTGCCTGCCCCAGCACCGCAGAAAGTTTGGACTTCTCCAGGCGGTCTATCTCGCCATAAATATCACGGAGTTGTCGGCTGTCAGCGGCGCGATAGAACGATCCGCCTGTCAATTCGGCGATGCGGGGGAGCGCACTCTCGTCGTTGCTCTCGGAGTTGTCCGTCCCCACACTGATAGTATAAATGCGGATGCCGAGTTTGCGGGCGGCCTCTGCAGCGGTGAGCGGCGAGATGTCGCCCGTGTTGTTCTCGCCATCGGTGAGCAAGATGATGACCTTGCTCTTGGCCTGGCTGGTCTGCAAGTGATTCGCGGCGGCAGCCACTCCCATACCCACGGCGGTGCCGTTGCTGATCACGCCACGCGCCTGCAACTCGCAGTTGGCTGCCGCGAGGAGTTGGAGCAACGCGGCGTGGTCGGCGGTGAGCGGACACTGCGTGAAAGCCTCGCCTGCAAAGAGCGTCAGCCCGATGTTGTCGCTCGGACGCTCCACCACAAAGTCGGCGGCGACCTGCTTGGCCGCCTCAATGCGGTTTGGAGAAAGGTCTTGCTCAAGCATCGACACACTAATGTCCATGGCCAGCATGATATCAATGCCTTCACGTTCGCGCTCGGTCAGCGCGGTGTCGCTTTGGGGGCGCGCCAGAACGCACACTACCATGGCCACCGCCAGCATCCGCAAGAAGAACGGCAAGTGGCGCAAGCGATTTCGCCACGTCTGCGGGGCGTAGCGGAACATCTCGGTCGTGGCCATCCGTACCGCTGGCTCCCGACGGCGCGCTGGCTTGAAATACCAGATGGCCATCGGCACGAGCAGTACCAACAGCCAGAGCGCGGCGGGGTGAGCAAACGAGAGTGAAGGCATGGGCGTTAAGGATTGTAGCGGCTCAGATCAAGGCGGTTATCTCATTGACGAGCCACAGGGCGGCGGCAATCGTTGCGAGTGTGGAAAGCATGGCGGCAGCGAGCCAAGCGTTCTTGCGACGACGGTATGCGACAAGCGGTTCGGCCTCCTCGCGTTCCTCGGTGTCGGAAGCGCGCGGCGGGGCTTTGGTTGCGTCCACGAAAGCGGCGGCAGCGGTGAATGGCTCTTCGCGGCGCGCCTCGGACAGTTGATTGGCAAAGCGCACGATGTCGGAGGCGGAGAGCGCCACACGCAACTTGTCCAAGGCTACCGCAGCGGGCGTGGTGCGCAAGGCATCAAGCAGTTGCGGCGATGTCAGGAGGCTGGTGTCAATATGGAGACGCGCGGCAATATAGGTGCGGAGCGTCGCAATCAGGCGGTCGTACACCATGGCCGGATCGGCGGCGTTGTATATTTCGGCGCGAAGCGTGCTGATTTCAGACAATGCCACCTGGTCCTCGGTGGGCGGCAAGGTGATCACGCGGCGAAGCGTGCGGCGCTTCACGTTCCTCCAACGACGAATGAGCCAATAGGAGAGCGCCGAAAGCAAAACAAAGCCGATGGCTACAGCCAGCAAGAGCCAATTGAGCCGAAAGTCTTCGGCGGCCACATCTTTCGCCCCATAAAACTGATCGAGGTGCAACGTATCAACAGGTACCGACGCCACACTCAGTGTCAAGGAATCGCCGCTGCGCACCGTGTCGCCACCAATAATCACGGGCGGGGGAGCGAAGCGATAGTGCGCGCTGTCAAAACTGGTGAGCACATAGCCTCGTCGCAACTCCACTGTCCCGCCTATTGATGCCATAGTGTCAATGCCCAGCACGGACACCACTTCTACGCCCTCGCTGAGCATGCTCTTCGGTTCATAGTCAGGAAACACTACAGCAACCCCTTCTGGCGCACGAACGGTAAGCAGGAGTGTGGTCTGCGAACCGATGAGGATGCGTGTGCTGTCGAGCGCGGCCTCTACGCTCCGCTGCGCCGTGGCCGACAATGCGGCGGCGAAGAGAAGTGGAAACAGGAAGCGGCGGAACGTCATGGTGTTGATAGGAATAGGATATGCAGGAGTCAGCCACGCTTAGCGAGCAAGGCCATCAGGCGCGGCAGATAATCAGCATGGGTGGAGAGTTCGGCGAAGTCCACACCGCAGTGGCTGAAATCGTCCTTGAGGGCGGCGGAATGGGCTTGCCACCATTGTTTCTGCGCCAGGCGGACACGGGTTGCAGTGGTGTCCACATACTGCTCGTGGCCCGTCTCGGCATCATAGAGTTTGATGAAGCCCACATTGGGCATGGCAGCGAGGCGAACATCTGTGAGATGAAGCGCCACCACATCGTGGCGACGGGAAACGATAGAGAGCGGGCGGCGGAACGTTCCCACGTTGAGGAAGTCGCTGAGCAGGAACACCACGGCACGCCGTTTTTGTACGCGTACAAGGTATTCCAAAGCCTGCGCCACATCGGTGCGTCGCCCTGTGGTCGGCACGGTAAGCAGTTCGCGGATGAGATAGAGGATATGGCTGCGCCCTGAGGCTGGGGGGATAAACTTCTCTATGCGGTCGCTGAAGAAGATGGCCCCTACCTTGTCGCCGTTCATCATCGCGCTCATGGCGAGCGTGGCAGACACCTCGGCCACAAGATCACGCAGCGTGCGTCCCTGCGTGCCAAAATCCAAACTGGGAGAAACGTCTACAAGGAGCATCACGATGAGTTCGCGCTCCTCGTTGAAGAGTTTGACGTGGGCTTTCCCCGTGCGCGCCGTGACGTTCCAGTCAATATCGCGGACGTCATCGCCAGGCTGATATTCGCGCACCTCGCTGAAAGCCATGCCACGCCCCTTGAACGCACTGTGGTACTGTCCTGCCAGCGCGCCGCGTGTCAATGCGCGCGTCTTGATCTCCACGCGCCTCACTCGTTGCAGAAGTTCGGAGGTATCCAACGGGTATAGGGTTAGGGCACCTTGACTTTGGCTAAAATCCTACCGATTATGTCTTCGGCGCTGACGTTGTCGGCCTCTGCCTCATAGGTAAGGCTGACGCGGTGGCGCAGCACCTCTGGCACAATACCGCGCACATCATCGGGGACGACGTATCCGCGGCCTTCTATCATGGCTGCGGCACGGGCGGCAAGCGACAGGTTGATTCCAGCACGGGGCGACGCGCCATAGGTAACGTACTGCTCCAGATTTTTCAGCCCCACCGCAGAAGGCGTGCGGGTGGCGCGGACAATTTCCACGATATAGCGTTCCACGCGCTCGTCGATATACACCTGGCGGAGGAGTTCGCGGGCTCGGACAATGGCCTGCGTCCCCGTGACGGGCTGCAGGTCAATGCGCTCCGTAGCAAGATGGTTGTGCACCACGGCCAATTCCTCGTCGGCGGTGGGATAATCCACGAGTACCTTGAGCATGAAGCGGTCGGTCTGCGCCTCTGGGAGCGGGTAGGTACCTTCTTGCTCCACAGGGTTTTGTGTGGCGAGCACCAGGAATGGGTCGGGCAGCGGCATAGTCTCGTCGCCGATGGTCACTTGGTGCTCCTCCATCGCCTCAAGTAGCGCGCTCTGCACCTTGGCGGGGGCACGGTTGATTTCATCGGCCAGCACGAAATGCGCAAAGACGGGGCCACGGCGCACGCTGAACTGCTCGGTGCGCTGACTATAGACCACGGTGCCCACTACGTCGGCGGGGAGCAGGTCGGGGGTGAACTGAATGCGACTGAAATCGGCCTTCACCAGGGCGGCAAGGGTTTTCACAGCGCGTGTCTTGGCAAGACCGGGGACACCCTCCAGGAGGATGTGGCCGCCGGCGAGCAGGCCAGTGAGCAAGGAGCGCACCAGGCGCTGCTGGCCCACGATGACGCGCGCCATTCCTGCCGTGAGGCTGGGGAGAAAGGCCAGCCCCTCTTCAATTTCAGCCGTCAGGCGACGGATGTCGGGTTGTTGGGACATAAACGTGTTTTTCTTCGTACAAAACCCCGTCCGAGGCACTCATGCGGGGCAAAATAGCGCGCAAAGATACCATTTCCCACATGAAAATAGCGGTTGCGGTTGCCAAAAACGGCTTACGGGGCATTTTCCGAGCCTACTACGGGGAATTATATGCGGGCGGGGTGGAATTTCTGCCGCTTTTCCCATACTTTTGCACAGCGAAAGCAAAAACGGCCTCGGGCATGAAACTTCTCTTGATGACCACCCCTGATTTTTTTGTGGAGGAGCACCAGATTCTCACGGCGCTCTTTGATGAGGGGCTGGACATCCTGCATCTTCGCAAGCCCCACACCGAGCCCGTTTATAGTGAGCGGCTGTTGTCGCTCCTACCCGAAGAATACCGAAATCGTATTGTGGTACACGACCACTATTATCTAAAAAATGAATACCGCCTTCGCGGTATCCACTTGAACCCGCGCAACGAGCCGCCTCAGAAGTTCAAAGGCACGGTGAGCGCATCGGCCACGACGCTCTCCGACGTGCAACGGCTGAAACGCAACGTGGACTATGTGCTGTTCACTCCGCAGATGGAGACGCCTGGTCTTGACGCGCGCCACTCCGATCGCCAAATTGACGAATGGGGCGCCACGAAGACCATCGACAGCAAAGTGATGCTCATGGGCGGCGTGACGCTCGACAACGTGGGCCGTGCCAAACGCGCAGGCTTCGGCGGCGTGGTGCTCTACGGCGCGATATGGAACAGGTTTGACCAGTGGGGCACGCCCGACTTCAAAGACCTGACCGGATACTTCCGAAAAATCAAGAAACTCTGTTGAAGCCCGCTCCCGATCGCACTCAGGAACAGCGGCTGCAACTTCCCGTAACCTCCCCAACATCTCCCACCCCATGTCCAACAACTTCATCGTTTTCTCTGGCACTCGCTCCAAGTACCTCGCCGAGAAAATCTGTGCCGAACTCGGCGTGCCCCTCGGTAACATGCAGACCACCTTTTTCGCAGACGGCGAATTTGAAGTATGCTACGAAGAGACCGTTCGCGGGCGCGACGTGTTCCTCGTGCAAAGCACCTTCGCCCCTGCCGACAACTTGATGGAACTCTTGCTGATGATTGACGCTGCTAAGCGTGCGTCGGCACGCACCGTGAACGCCGTGATCCCCTATTTCGGCTGGGCACGCCAGGACCGCAAGGACAAGCCCCGCGTGAGCATCGGCGCAAAACTCGTGGCCGACTTGCTCAGCGTGGCAGGCATCGACCGCCTCATCACGATGGACTTGCACGCCGACCAGGAGCAAGGCTTCTTTGACATCCCCGTGGACCACCTCTTCGCCTCAACGATCATGTTGCCCTACATCAAGTCCACAAACCTTGAAAACCTCTGCATTGCCACTCCCGATGTGGGCGGCTCCAAGCGTGCTAACGCCTATGCCAAATACCTAGACTGCCCCTTCGTGATCTGCAACAAGCAGCGCGTCAAGGCCAACGTGGTGTCGTCGATGCAAGTGATTGGCGACGTGACGGACAAGAACGTGCTCCTTGTGGACGACATCGTAGACACCGCCGGCACCATCACCACGGCTGCCAACCTGATGCTTGAGCGTGGCGCTCGCAGCGTGCGCGCCCTGGCCAGCCACTGCATCATGAGCGGCCCCGCCGATGAGCGTGTGGAGAACAGCGCGCTGGAGGAAATCATCTTCACCGACACCATCCCTTATCACGGCAATTGCAGCAAGGTCAAGCAGATCAGTTGCGCCGGCCTGCTTGCCGAGACCATTCGTCGCGTGATGGACAACAAGAGCATCAGTTCGCAATACCTGCTCTGAGCAGACGCTGCCACGAACACCAATCAGACAGAAAGGCGGGACCAGAAAGTGAAATCCGGTCCCGCCTTTCGTGTGTTTTATGGGGTGTGCAGACTGAGGCGACAGCGTCAGCCCTCCAATTCCTCGCACTCATCGAGCCATGCGGCACTGCTGGCATCGCTGGGCATGCGCCAATCGCCGCGCGGAGAGAGGCTGACCTTCCCCACCTTGGGACCGTCGGGCAGGGCGTTGCGCTTGAACTGCTGGGAGAAGAAGCGGCGGCAGAAGACGGTGAGCCAATGGCGTATCTGCTCACCGCTATAGCGTGCCACGCGAGGGTCATGACCGTCAAAAGCATGGCTGGCGAGATAAAAAATCTTTTTGGGGCGATAACCATAGCGCACCATCTGATAGAGGAAGAAGTCGTGGAGTTCGTAAGGCCCAACGAGGTCCTCTGTCTTTTGGGCAATGTCGCCATTGTCATCGGCGGGGATAAGTTCGGGACTGACGGGCGTGTCGAGCACATCGAGCAGGGTGGCCGCCGTGGCCTCGTCGGCTTCGTTTTCAGCGTACCAGCGCACCAGGTAACGGATTAGCGTCTTCGGCACTCCGGCATTCACGCCATACATACTCATCTGGTCGCCGCCGTAGGTGCACCAGCCCAGGGCCAGTTCGCTGAGGTCGCCTGTACCCACCACAAAGCCATTCATCTGATTGGCAACGTCCATCAGGATTTGGGCACGCTCGCGGGCCTGGCTGTTCTCGTAGGTCACATCGCGCTGTGCGGGGTTGTGGCCCAGGTCCTTGAAGTGTTGCAGACAGGCATCGCGAATGGGTATCTCGCGCACTGTCACACCGAGTGAGCGCATCATGGCAAGGGCATTCTCGTAGGTGCGGTTCGTGGTGCCGAAGCCTGGCATCGTGATGCCTACGATACCTTTGCGGTCGCGGTGCATGGCGTCGAAGGCACGCACGCAGACGAGCAGTGCCAACGTGCTGTCGAGCCCGCCGCTCACGCCGAGAATCACGGTCTTCGCCTCGGTATGCGCAATGCGCCGCACGAGCGACGTGCTCTGTATGTTGAGCACCTCCTGCATCCTTGCGTCGTGCTCCGAGGGTTCGGGCAGGAACGGCAACGGGTTGATGGTGCGCGTGAGTTGGAAACCGTCTGTGCTGTATGGGGCTTCCAATTCCACACGGCGGAAGCGTCCCTTCTCAGCCAGGCTCTGCCTGCGGGCGAAACTGAACGAGGTGTTCACACGACGCTCGCAGCGCAAGGTGTTTACGTCCACCTCGGTCACGAGGAGTTGTTCTTTCAGGCTGAAACGGTCGGCCTGCATGATCATGTGGCCATTCTCACAGATAAGTCCCTCGCCACCAAAAAGCACGTCCTGCGTGCTCTCGCCATAGCCAGCGCCGACAAAGAGGTAGGCGCAGATGCTCCGTGCGCTCTGGCTACGCACCAGTTGGCAGCGGTAGTCGTGCTTGCCAGCGAGTTCGTCGGTGGCACTGAGGTTGAAGACGATTTCCGCTCCCTGCACGCTCAGTGCCGTGCTGGGTGGTACGGGGGCCCAGAGGTCCTCGCAAATTTCTATTCCAAAGGTGAAGTGCCCCACTTCGAACAAGAGGTTCACTCCCATCGGCACACTTTGTCCGCAGAGTCGCACCACTGTGTCGGCTGGCAGGTCGCGTCCGCTGACGAACCAGCGCTTCTCGTAGAACTCCTTATGGCCACTGAGAAAACTCTTGGGCACAATGCCGCAGATACGCCCGCGCTGCAACACCGCTGCGCAGTTGTAGATGACGCCCTCGTGGCTAAAGGGAAGTCCCACAATGACGGCGACGCTCAGGTTGCGCGTCACCTCCATCAGACGTAGGAGCGACTGCTCCGCATTGTCGAGCAACAACTGCTGCTGAACAAGATCGCCCACGGTGTAGCCCGTCAGGGACAACTCGGGAAAACAAACGACCTCTGCACCCTGGCCTTCGGCACGGGCTATGAGGCTTTCGATGGCGAGCGTGTTGCGCCGGCAGTCGCCCAGGCGCACCTCGGGGATACCCAGGGCCACCTTCACAAATCCATGATACATCTTATATATATAATATGGTATATTACGTCAATTCGCCGCACGCTCTGTATGCAATGTATTGGAGGCGGTTGTTGCTGTCTGCGTCTCCTTCGTAGCGCGGCGCGACAGGAGGCGCGGCAAGTGGCGCAGCGTGGTATAGGGTTCGGTGAGGATGCCCAGGAGGGTAAACCTTGGTGCGTGGGCATCGGGATTCACCACCACATTGAGCCCCTGTGGTACAAGTTCCACGTCAATCACTTGTCCGGCCTCAAACGGGTCGCCGTCCACATGGCACACGCCCGCCTGCCGACGCTTGATGCGCACACGGCTGGCGCGAAAGGTCTTGACGCGGCTGTTATTAGGTAGCGACTTGCTGAACATCTGTGAGGCTATTTGCGGAGCCTGAAGCGCATTGAACGGCTCTATAATCACCACATCCAACAGGCCGTCCTTCATTGAGGCACTGGGGGCGATATAGGCGTTGTTGCCGTATTGAGAGGCATTGGCGCAAGTCACCACAACTGCCTTATTGACAAAACGTCCGCCGTCGATCTCAATGTCGTAGGGCTGAGGCTTGAATTCCAGACCACCTTTGAGGATTTCCTGCAGATAAGTGATGGGCCCACGATGATGCGAGGAAGCGAACTTATCACTGATGAAGGCATCAAACCCCACTCCGCAGGTGCAAAAGAAAGGTCTGTCGCAACAGAGGCCATAGTCAAGGCGGTGGATAAGCCCGTGGTTTATCACCTTGACCGCCTTCGTCACATCAAGGGGCAGGTCAAGATGGCGGGCAAGGCCATTACCCGACCCGCAAGGTACGATGCCGAGTGCAGTGTCGGTGCCAATGAGCCCCGATGCGGTTTCGTTCACCGTGCCATCGCCCCCCACGGCCACCACTACATCTGCCCCAGCAGCGGCTGCTTGGCGGGCCAATTCGGTGGCGTGACCGGGACGCTGGGTGAGCCATTCCTCCCACTCACAGGCATCGGTGTCGATGGTGCGAGCAATCTTTTCGCGCACACGTTGCTTGCGGGTGGTGCCGCTCACGGGATTGACGATAAAAACAACGCGTTTTTTCTGCATAGCAAGGGCAAAAGTACGGCAAAGGGCAAAAAATCGCCAAGAAATGCGCGAGTTTTCTGTCACCCTGTGCGAAAACGCCCACAGAAAAGCCAAAAACGGGTGCACTTTTGTAGCGTTTAGCAAGCAGAGTTTCAAAACTATTGCCCAAAAAAGGGTTTTTTGTGCAATTTTCCATCGTATTAGGTAAATAATTAACAATCGTTTTCCTACTTTTGCCACGATTTGTGTTGCCAGTGTCGGTTTTCCGGCGCGGTGCATCACAAAAACCTATGTCGCAAGACACATGAAATCAGAACATTCGCGATGAATCTACTCCAAGAACGGCTGGCCAAATACGACCTTCCCCAGCGCGTGAAAGCGCTGGACGTTTACCCCTATTTCCGTGAGATAGACGGCAAGCAGGGCACCGAGGTGGACATGGGAGGCCACAAGGTGCTGATGTTCGGCTCCAATGCCTATACTGGGCTGACGGGCGATGAACGCGTCATCGAGGCCGGCGTGAAAGCCCTCAGGCAGTACGGGGCGGGCTGTGCAGGAAGCCGCTTCCTCAACGGCACGCTCGACATCCACGTGCAGTTAGAAAAAGAACTCGCCACCTTTGTGGGCAAGGACGAATCCTTGTGCTTCAGCACCGGATTCAGTGTGAATGCCGGCGTAATCCCCTGCCTCACTGGAAAGAACGACTACATCCTCTGCGACGACCGCGACCACGCCTCCATTGTGGACGGACGCCGCCTCAGTTTCAGTCAAGCCCTGAAGTACCGCCACAACGACATGGCCGACCTCGAGCAGAAACTTGCACGCCTGCCCGAAGACGTGATCAAACTCATCGTTGTGGACGGCGTGTTCTCGATGGAGGGCGATCTGGCTAAACTGCCCGAAATCGTAAGTCTGAAGAAGAAGTACAAGAATGTGGTGGTTATGGTTGACGAAGCCCACGGCATCGGCGTATTTGGCAGACAGGGCCGCGGCGTGTGCGACCACTTCGGCCTCACCGACGAGGTGGACCTCATCATGGGCACCTTCAGCAAGTCGCTCGCCAGCATCGGCGGTTTCATCGCTGCCGACAGCATCACCATCAACTACCTGCGCCACAACGCCCGCACCTACATCTTCTCTGCCAGCGACACCCCCGCCGCCACCGCCAGCGCCATGGAGGCCCTGCACATCATTCAGCAAGAGCCAGAGCGCATAGGAAGACTGTGGGAGGTGACGCGCTATGCCCTCAGCAAGTTCAAAGCCGCCGGCTTCGAGATAGGCGACACCGAAAGCCCCATCATACCGCTCTATGTACGGGATATGGAAAAGACATTCTTTGCCACAAAGATGGCCTTCGACGAAGGCGTATTCATCAACCCCGTGATACCCCCAGCCTGCGCCCCGCAGGATACGCTGGTGCGCGTAGCGCTGATGGCTACCCATACCGAAGAGCAGGTGGACATCGCTGTGGAGAAACTCACCAAAGTGTTCCGACAACTCGGCGTACTGAAATAATAGAAATCCGACACGCCACACCCATACGGGGCGGCAAGGGCGCAACAAGCCTTTGCCGCCCCACTTTTTGGGCTTCTCAGGCCACATGCAAACAGATATAGAAAGAAGCAGGCGTGAGGTACGAAAAACTAGGTGCGTTGTAGTTTAAACTAGGTCCGTGTGACTTTAAAGTCACTCGGTGTGACTTTAAAG
>JAFSWM010000074.1 GCA_017444485.1 Bacteroidaceae bacterium
CTGCTTTTAGCCAACTTATTACGCCTGTACAGCCCCGATAAACACAGGGCTCGACAATGATGTTAGGAGCATAAAAGAGCTTTAATTGACAACCACTACCAATTAAGGCCCTTTTTAGGAGCATATTTGAACCTTAAGCCAGAAAAAACTATTGGCTTGTGACTTTAAAGTCACAAGCCAATAGTTTTTTCTACAAGGCAGACAGCAGAAACTGGCTCTGTCGCAGGATGTGCTGCAGGCATATCAATAATTGCAGATATGGCGGAAGTGGCAGAACTTGCAGCCGCCCTCGTCGGGCTGTGCGGTGAAGGGTTCTGCGGGGTTGAGGATTTCTTCCACCAGGTCTGTGAGTAGGCGGCGAAAGTCGGGTAGGAGGGGGCGCACGTCGTCTTCGCCTTCTTTTCCGAGCGACACGTAAGGGTTGTAGTCGGGGAGGTGGCCCTTGGTGGTGTAGTAGAGCGCGGGGCGGATGGGGCCTCGTTCTTTTTCGGCCACGGCCAGAGAATAGAGGAATGTTTGGAAAATATACTTCGGGCGTTTGTATCCGCGCTTGAACAGGTCGTCCACTGCTTTGAACGTCTCTCCCTCGCCCGGTCTGCCTGTCTTGTAATCGAGCACGCGCACCGTCGCCGTGCCGTCAGCCCCCACTACGCGGTCCAGGCGGTCGATGAAGCCCCCGATGCGCACCCGCGTCTCCCTGCCGCCTGCTTCGGCGGTGACAGTGATGCGGCGCTCGGTCTCCAGTCCCAGGAGGGTGATGGTGCCGAGGCGTGCATCGGTGCGTAGCAGGTCGCGCAGCATTCGCAGCAGCACCTCGCGCTCCACGGGGTGGTTGGCGAGGGTGCCTTGTAAGGTCTCCTCCGTCTCTTGCGTGATGCGAAAGGCTTCGCTGAGGTGGCGCAACAGCGCCGGTTCGGGGCTGTGGGCCAGGAAATGCTTGATGACTTGGGCAGTGATGGGGCGTTTCATTCCTTCCGACAATTCCGTATAGAGCAGTTGTGCAGCATTGTGGAAGATGGTGCCGAAGACGTTGTTCGCCAAGCCCTCTGTGGGTTCTTCCCACGCTTTCAGATGACTCACCCTGCTGAAATAGAATTTCGCAGGACACTGCATGTATTCGTTGAGCGCGCTGGGCGAGAGTGCACTGAGACGTTCGCCCAGGTCGTCGGGTTTGGGGATGGAAATAGGTTGGTGTGTGGCGGTGGCACTACGAGCCTGAAGCGTCAGGCGGTGGATGTGGAGGGTGGGGGCTTCGATGAGCAATTGTGTCATGAAGCGCGACATTTCCCCGCCACTGATGCCATCACCCCCCGTGCACCATACGGCGGTGGCGCGGTTGCAGCGGGAGAGCAGACGGTGGAAGTAGTAGGCATAGACAGCGGCGGTGTGGCGACGCGTGGTGAGGCCGTAAGCCTCGCGCAGGAAGTGGGGGATGAAGGAGTTGTCGGCCTCAGCGCGTGGCATGTGGTTGTCGTCGGCAGAAAGGAGCAGCACGCGCTCAAAGTCGAGGCAGCGTGTTTCCAATACGCCCATGATTTGTAGTCCCTCCACTGGCTCGCCATGGAAGGCCACGCTCTGCAATCGCAAGGCCTGACGGATGATTTTGCGCAGCGTGGGGGTGCTCACCCTCAACTTGCCGCTTGCCACGAGGTCGGAGAGGCGCGTCAGCACTTTATAGATACTGAAGCGCGCCTCCTGTTCCAGGATGTCGGCAGCCGTTTTGGTCTCCGCTATGCCGTCAGTCTCCTTTTGTTGTATGAATTCCAGCAGTTTGCCGATGAAGGCTTCGGGACGCGTGGCGCTTTTCTCCAATCGCTCAGCCTGTCGCATCGTTTCGGCATAGGATCCCGTGGCTTGCAGGGGATAGCCTTTCGTGACATTGATGCTCTTCACCGTTTCGGGCAGGGCATGTAGCACGGGCTGTAGCAGGCTCTCGTCGCAGAGTACCACTGCTGTGCGGCGCGCGTCGGCGGTGATGTTCTCACGCAGCCAAGGGGCCACGTAGCGTGCCTGAGCGTTGTCGCTCGTCGCCGATACGAACTCCACTTGCTTAGGTCGTAGCAGGTTGTTGAAAGCCTCCTCGGGCAGAGCGTTGGGGAACTCTTGCAGATTGCGGCGCATGAAGTGGCCCGCCTCGCTGTCGGTGGAAGTATAATAGGTGTCGTAGTCCCAATAGAAGAGCGTCCCGGGCTGTTTTCGCAGCAGGTTGAAAAGCCGTCTTTCCACTCCGCTGAGCACATTGAAGCCCACAATGGCCACGCGGTCTGTGCCATCGGGCAGTGCAGCGATGCCGGCTTCAAGTCGCTCCACAGCGCGCCGTTGCAACATTCCCGGGTAGGCCAGTCCCTCGGATTCCAATTCGGCTTGCAGGCGGCGGTATATCTCGGGCATGGCGCGCCACAGGCGCAGGAAGCGTTCGCGAATGTAAGAGGTGCGGTCAGGGTCGAACTCGGCGAAGAAGGCCCGTAGCGTCTCCTTTTGCGCCTCGGTGAGGAAATCCCTCGCCTCAATCTCACGCAAGTCGCCCAGATTCACGAATAGTGCGCGGGCATCTGCCAGGGCTTTGTCAATGTCATCGAAGTCGGAAAGGATGCGTTCTGCCCAACCGAAGAAGCGGTCCATGTCGGGCAGCGATGCCGCCTCGCCGCCCGCCGTTTCCAGGTATAAGCGGTGGATGCGGCAGGCTGTTTCGATGGGATCGGCGAGCGTGAGCGGGCAGAGCATGGAGAAGAGTTCGCTGATGGTGGCGTAGCGGGGCGTCCACATCGGAGTGTCTCCCACGGCGAGGTACTCGTCGAGAAACAATCCCGCGCGCTTGCCAGGGAATACCACGAGAGTGCGGCTGAGGTCACCACCTGAGCGCCTCCGCAGGTCGGAGGCTACCAGTTCAAGAAACGTTTTCATAAGTTTTAGGTTTTATAGGTTTTTAGGTTATTAGGTTATTAGGGGCTACCCCTCACAACTTAATAAGGTCGTTGCGCAGCCCCTAATAACCTAATAACCTAAAAACCTCATAACCTTATAATGCTGTTTTGTAGCACATACCACACGAAGCCCTTGACACCAGGCTTGCCCATGCTGCGGAGCAGGTCCATATATTCTTCAACCTGATGGGCGTGTTCGGCTTTGGGTTTGCCGAACTTGAAGTCCACAACGTGGGTTTCTGCCCCGCGTTGCATCACGCGGTCTGGCCGGCGACGCAACAGTGTGCCCGCTGGGGTGCGTTTGAGGATGGTACATTCGCGGAAGAGGGTCCACGTGCCATCGAACCACCCAGCGGCCTGTCCCTGCGACACCCTGCTTGCGATGAACTCCGCTGTGCGCTGTTCGTCACTGGCGGGCAGTAGTCCCTCCTGCACCGCGCGTCGGACGGCGGTGGGGGCATCGGCAGCGGTGGGGGTGAGTTCCAAAATGTAGTGGAGCAGTTTTCCTCGGTCGATGTATTGCTGCTGCTTTAGGTTATAAGGTTGTGAGGTTGTAAGGTTGTGAGGTCGTCGCGCAGCCCCTAAAAACCTTAAAACCTTATGACCCATAACCTCAAAAAGCGCTTCTTCCTCGTCGGGTTCGGACATGAATGCCATTGCTGCCGTGCTTTGGCGGAATTCGGCGCGCCATTCGCTGCGTGTCATCGTCACAATGGCCACATCGGGTTTGGTGCGCAAGGGGTTGGCTTTTTCCTGATCCGTTTTCGTATCGTCAGAAGAGCCTCCTGGCTTACCGCTTTCCCACACGAAGGGCGGCTCCTTGCCATCCGACAGGGCAAAGGCGCGCACCAGTTCTCCGACTCGCGATGTGGCGTTCTTCTCAGAGGTGTCCGACCAAACGAGCAGGTTGTGCTTCGCACGGGTAAAGGCCACGTAGAGCAGATTGAGGTTTTCCACGCGTTGCCGAAACTTCTCGCGCATGTAGTCCTCGCGGTAGATGGACTCAAGCATAGGCGAGTTCACTGTCATCGGCAGTAGCGGTATGTAGGAGTAGGGGGCTGCGGCAGGCTGGCACCACAGCAAGTTGGGCTTGCGGAGCGTGGAGTCTTCGCAGAGTTTCCATGTGGTGAAAGGAAGCAGGACGGTGTGGAATGCCAATCCCTTGGAGGAATGAATGGTAAGCAGCCCGACGCCGTCGGCCACGGCAGAGGGTATCGTCTGCTTGTAGAGATTTTCATCCCAATGGGTGAGGAAGAGCCTCGTGTCGCTCCGCTCGCTTTGCAAGAAGGCTTTCACACCGTCGAGGAAGCAGAAGAGATAGTCCTGCTGGTCGGGCATCGCGCCGAGGTCGAGCAAGGCGATGATGCGCTCGCAGCGTTCGTAGAGTGGCAGGCGCATCAGTGTGCTGCGTTCGCGCTGCAAGGTCTCTGGCATCAGCGCGTCGCGTTCGCGAATGAGCGTTTCCCATTCAGGTTGCTCGCCGCGCACTAGCGTATAATAGCGATGGAGCAGGTAGATTTGCGCCGCTGTGTCGGAGGAGTGTAGCAGGTAGCGCAGTGTGGCGATGACCGTCTGTACGGCGGGCGATGCTTCGAGCCGGAATGCCTCGGACGAGACAAAAGGCAGGCTGGGATGGTTCAGACTCGCGTAGTTGATGAGACGAACTGCCTCCGTCTTGGTGCGCACCAGCACGGCCATGTCGCGATAGGCCACATGGTGCTCGTCGTGTAGCAGGGTGATTTGCCGCACTACGTCGTCAAGGAGCATGTCGGCGGGCATTTCGTCCTCCTCGTAGCCAGGGAAGATGCCGTCTTTGTCGCCGACGCTGATGCGAACGTATCCCTCACCTTTCCCCGTGGTGGGTTGTTGCTCCACGTCGCTATAGATATGAAGCAGTTCGTCTTGTTCCTCAGCGGAATTGTTGGCAGCGAAGAGCGGATGCGACAGTGCTGCAGTGAAGAAGGCATTGTTGAATGCCACGATGGCGCGGTCGCTGCGGTGATTGGTCTGCAAGGTGGTGACGGCCAATTGTTCGGGCCTGTATGCGCGCTCTATGTTTTCGAGAGTCTCCCAGTCGCCGTTGCGCCAGCGGTAGATGCTTTGTTTCACGTCGCCCACGACCATCGAACTATGTCCGCGTGCGAGGCTCTCAGCCACCAGGCGGCGAAAGGTGTGCCATTGCAGGGTGGAGGTGTCTTGAAACTCATCAATCATGATGTGGCGAAACTGCACGCCGGCGCGCTCGTAGATGAAAGAGGTGTCCTCGTCGCCCACCAGGCGATCGAAGAGCAAAGGTGTGCGTCCGAGCAGGAATCGCCCGCTCTCGTCGGTAAGCGTGGTGACGAGTCGATCAATCTCGCCAAGGAGCCGCAGTGCGCCAAGTTGTTTTAGGCTGATGTCGCAGGAGTTGATGGTGAACGCAGCATCCTCGCGCGCCTCCTCAATTGCAGCCAGCCGTGGCCAGAGGCGCGTGGCCTCTTCAAGCGCTGCTGCACGCTGCGGGTCGTTCTTCCTTACCCATGCTGCGGGATCGGCGATGTACTTCAGCACGGTATTCCCGGGTTTGACTTTTTGAGGGGCATCGCCGCAGAGGGCGGCCAGGTAGTTGGCCACATTGTTACCGCGGCTGAAACGTGAGCCATCGCCGTACATGGAGCGCAACTTCACGACCTTGCCCTGCAGAGATTGTATGGTGGCTTCGCGCAGGCGGCGGAGGCGGCGTTGGTATTCGCCCACCGTCTTGTTGTCCAGTTTGTCGGCAAGGCGGTCGCTGTCCTTTGAGAAAGCCTCTTTCGTGATTTGCTCGGCCAATTCCTTCACTTTGTTCACCACGTTCCACGAACCGGTGTCCTCCATGTTTTCCATCGTGAAGCGTGTCACCCAGTCAAGTAGCGCCTTGTGTTCGGGCAGTTCGTGCATCAGCCGGTCCACGGCGCTGTGGATGGTTTCCTTGTCGTTCAGGTCCACCTGAAAACCAGCAGGCAGGCCGAGTTCGTGCGCCAGCGAGCGCAGCAAGCGTTGCAGGAAACTGTCGATGGTCTGCACGTAGAAGTCGTCGTAGGCATGCAGGATGGTGTGGAGCGCACCCTCGGCACGCCGGCGTAGTGTGTCTGCCGTCTGTCCAGTCTCGTGCATCACCTTGGCGAGGAAACCGTCGGGCGTAGCAGCGGTGTCGCAGTGCGCGATGTCGTAGAGGTGCTCAAGGATGCGCGTCTTCATCTCCTGCGTGGCCTTCTGCGTGAAGGTCACGGCCAGGATACCGCTCGGCAGAGCCTGTTCGCGGGCAAGAAGCAGGGAGACGTACTGTGCCGTGAGTTCAAACGTCTTGCCTGAACCAGCCGAGGCGCGGAATACGTTGAGTTTGCCTTGTTCCATATACTTTCGGTCATTGACCGTTCTTTATTGACCGTTGACCATTGACCATTGACCATTGATCATTCGCAAAACCCTTAGCAGTCGGTATTGGTAATGTTCAATGTTCAATGTTCAATGTTCAATGTTCAATGTTCAATGTTCAATGTTCAATGTTCAAAGAGAAGAGGGCAGCGTGAAATCGAAGCGCAAGCCATGGGGCACGGCATTGGTGACAGTGATGGTGCCTCCGTGGAGCAGCACGACGTTTTTCACGATGGAAAGTCCCAGGCCAGTGCCTCCCGCAGCGCGGCTGCGCCCCTTGTCGATGCGGTAGAAACGCTCGAAGAGTCGCGGCAGATGCTCCTCGGCCACGCCGGGGCCGTTGTCGCTGAACGTGAAGTGCCACATGCCCTCATCTCGGTGTGCACTGATGCGCACGGTAACGCCCGTGCCGCCGTAGATCAAGGCGTTGTCGAGGAGGTTGCGCATCACGCTGTAGAGCATGGAGGCGTTGCCGTGGAGCATGAGGCTCTTGGGTAGCGTGTTTACGACGATGGCCTTGTGCTTGTCGAGCGTCAGGGCCATTTCGAGCGTGATGGTGCGCACTATTTCGGCGATGTCGGTCGCGGCAAACTCTATTTGCTCGGGGGCAGAGTCCATGCGGTTGAGCGTGGAGATATCTTGCAGGAGCGAGGTCAGACGCACAGCCTGTGTGAGCGTGCGTTCCACAAAGCGTGTGCGTGTCGCTCCATCCAGGTCGGGATTGTCGAGCAATGTTTCGGCATAGCCTCGAATGCTGGCCACGGGAGTTTTCAGTTCGTGAGCGATATTTTGCGTCAGTTCACGCCGCAGGGCATTTTGCTTCTCGGCCTGCTCCCGACTGATACGCTCGTCCATGCGCCGCGCGTAGCGGTGGAGCAGCACGCCAAGGCCACACATCACGATGACGCTGAAAATAAGCAAGTGCCAGTCGCTCGCCTCTTCGAAAGGAGAGAGGAACGTGCGGTCGTAGTCCTCAAAGAGGATGAAGATGATGGCGAAGAGAATGAACGTGGCCATCACCGTGACAAACATCTTGCGTCCTTCGGAGATTCTCTTCATGGCAGGTGTTCAAGAGAAGGTGTAGCCGAATCCTGGTTTGGTGACGATGCGTACGGCGTGGCGTCCAATCTTTTTGCGAATGCGCGTGACGTTCACATCCACCGTACGCGCTGTGACCACCACGTCGGCGGGCCAAACCTTTTTGAGCAGTTCCTGCCGCGTGAACACCTTGCCCTTGTGCGTCATCAGCAGGCGGAGCAGGGCAAACTCGGTGGGCGTGAACGGAACGTATAGCCCATCGGTGCTGACGGACTTCGTTTCCATGTTGAGCACCAGCCCGTCGTCTTGTATCATGGTGGAGGTAGGCTCGGTGGCAGGCGCGCTGCGGTGGAGCACTGCCCCGACGCGCGCCACCAGTTCCTTCACCGAGAAAGGCTTGGCTACATAGTCGTCGGCGCCGATAGCAAAACCGTCGAGTTTGTCCGTCTCGGTGTCTTTCGCGGTGATGAAGATGATGGGGAGTGCGGCGGTGCGCTCGTCAGCCCTGAGCCGCCGTGCGAGGTCGAAGCCCGAAAGCCCTGGCATCATCACGTCGAGCAGCAAGAGGTTGAACGTGGCGGGATCGGCAGCCAATGCTTCGTCGGCGCCTGTCGCGGTGGCGCACTCGTACCCTGCAGCGCGCAGATTGAACGCCACGATGCCGCGCAGGTCAGGCTCGTCGTCGACGATGAGTATTCGTTTTCTTTCCATTGTTTAAGAGGTGTCGGATGTTCTTCATTGACCGTTGACCATTGATCATTCGCAAAACCCTTTTGCAGCCGGTATTGGTAATGGTCAATGTTCAATGTTCAATGTTCAATGAACTACCGCGCGTGCCAATTCGCCAAACCATAGGACAAGGCTGGTGGAGGCGAAAGCCACGAGCCAGTCGTCCAGGTCAAGGGGTTGTGTGCCCACGAGTGCGCCGCCGAATTCCACGAGTAGCACCTGCCCAACCAGAATGACTACGGCCACGAGCAGTAGCCAGCGGCAGTGTCGCAGACCTGCAACGGCGCTGTGTCCTGTGCCGAACACGCGAACGTTGAAGAGGTTCCAGAATTGCAGGAACACGAAGTAGGTGAAGAAGAGGCTCTCTTCGTAGCGCGAGAGTGGGTCGTGCGTGGCCGTTTCGGGCTGCCAACCCTTAGAGAATAGGCCATGCTGGGGTGTGATGTCGAAGTTGTGGAACACCCATAGCAGTCCGAGCAACATGGCTGTGAACAGGATGCCCACGGAAAGAATCCTGACCCACATGGGGCGGCTCACGATGGGTTCTTCGGCGCGTCGTGGCTTGAGGCTCATCACTTCGCGCTCGGGGGGCAGGGAGGCCAAGGCGAGGGCTGCAAAGGTGTCC
>JAFSWM010000001.1 GCA_017444485.1 Bacteroidaceae bacterium
CTTTAAAGTCACTCGGTGTTACTTTAAAGTCACACGGATGTAGTTTAAAGCACCTTTGCAGCCCCAAATCTGAGACCTCATTTCCAGCGATAGAAGTCTGCAATCAGTCTGCTTGAAATGCCGCCATGGTTTGCTCCGCGCGACGCACCACTTCCTCAATGGTCAGTCCGCTGTCGTCGGTCTCATAGCGTCGCTCGGACGGGGCGATAAGAGCCAGCGCAGCGGTGTTGAAGTGCGGCCCGAAACTGAGGCGTATCCCTGCGTCAAGGATTTGGCGAGCCAGGGCTGCCTTACCCCTGAAACCATGTACGAGCCACTCTGCGGCAGGTCGCACCTCGGCATGGGCACGCAGCAGGATGTCGGCAGCGCGAACGCAATGGATGATAAGGGGTTTGGCCAAACGCTCTGACAAACGGGCATGACGCATAAACAAATCGTACTGCGCAGCAAGCCCCTCCCCCGCTCTCACGCGGTCGAAGCCCGTCTCGCCAATGGCCACCACCTGCGGATGGGCTGCAAGCGTCTCCACCCCTTGCCAGAGCGTCTCCGTGCCATCGCCAATCCACCACGGATGGACGGCAACGCTATACAAAGCGCCCCGTCGCGGTGCAAACTGAGCGGGCTGCGCCACCACCTCACGCGGCAGGCAGATGACGGCACTGCCTGCGGGTGCGGCGAGGTTGTGGGTGTGATGGTCGAAGAGCATCATGGCACAGGGTCGTACCCGCTCCCACCCCACGGATGGCAGCGCAGAATGCGGCGCACAGCGAGCCACAGCCCTTTGAGCGGGCCGTGCTTTTGTAACGCCTCGAGCGCATACTGTGAGCAGGTGGGTGTGAAACGGCAGGCCGGCGGCGTGAGGGGAGAGATGTAGCGCCGGTAAAATCGTATCGGAGCGGCCAACAGAGCCACAAAAAAGCGTGAAAGGAAATTCATCGGGCTATCAGGACTGAGGCAATGCAGACCTTATCTTTTCTATCAGCGTCTCCACGGCACTCGCCACCCTAATAGAAGGCACTGGTTTGTCCGACACCCAAAGCACGGCCAGGCATAACGCGCGCCCTTCGGCTGTGGGCAATGAAGGAGCAGCCAGGCGCAGGGCTTCGCGCATCTGTCGCTTGGCGCGATTGCGGTCCACAGCATGCCGAAACCTACGCTTCGGAGCCACCACCAACACGCGAAACGGCGCGCCGCCCATAGCCTCTTCCCAGCGCCAAACGGCACGCAGAGGAAACGCCATGGCGGAAGCGCTTCCCCCTGCGAACAGTGCATCAACGGCTCGGCGCGAACAGAGGTGGCGAGCCTTGCGGAATGTAAGTCGTGATGCGGTCATGGTTATTTGCCGTGCTTCATCGCCTTGCGGTCGTGACGCAAGGCGTTCCATTCGTGCAAAAGAATACCAGGCGTGGTGCGCAGTATCCAGAAACAGCGGGGTATCTGTTTTTTGGGGTCCTGCCAAATACGATAGAGCCATTCCATGTGGTGGCGCACCATCCAGGCTGGGGCACGCTTCTCCTCAATCCCTGCGTGGAACTTAAAGGCAGCACCTACGGCAATCGCCACGCCGCCCTTCAATAGTGGCACGAGGCGGTGCATGAAGAGTTCCTGCTTCGGCGCGCCGAGCGACACAAACACCACGTCAGCCCCGTAAGCATTGATCTCGCTGGCGATGCCCTCGTAGTCGAAATCCGCCACATGGCAGAAGGGCAATTCCTTGAACAACATGCCCTCCACATCGGGGTTCAGCCGGCTGAGGTTCTCGCGCAATGCGGTTAGAATCTCTCCGCTGCCGCCAATGAAAGCCATTTTGTAGCGACGGCTTTCTACAATGCGCCTCGTCAGTTCTGCCCCGCTGAGTTGCGCACGCTCCCGCTTATAAATCCACTTGATGTAGAGCGGGACGTAACTGCTGTCACACACACAGAACATGGAGTCCTGCACCACGCGGCGGTACTCGGCGGAACGGTGCACCGTGTTGAGTATCACGCCGTCGCTCACACAGATATAGCCAGCACGTCCCTGCGCCAGTTGCTCATCGATGCGATGGAGCACGGTGTTGTAATCAAACTCGTAGTTGATGCCGAAATAGTTTTCCACGACTGTTGGAGGATTTACAAGGTTTAGAACTCAAAGTAGGAGCGGCGCGTCATTGTGCCGAAGTGTTGCCGGTCGGCAAAATGGCATGGCACGGTCATTTCAGTTTGGGAACGAGGAAAGTGGAAGCGGGCAATCCCTGTGCGTTGCGCAAGTCGGCGCGCGTGTAGGGCTGCCAGGCGTAGCGCACGGAGCAAGGCACCTTCACGCTTTTGCTGCTGAGCACCACACGTCCATCGCCCACACGTATCTCGGCGGGGTGGTACAAACCATCGGCGCCGGCAATCTCGAAGCCCTGCGTGCAGGTCAGGCCGTCATCGTTCTTAAACGTCAGTTCTACGCTGCTGCCCACGCGCTTCGCGGCGTCGAGCACAGGTCCTTCGCTCACAATGGCACGCTTATAGGTGTGGTGCAGCGCCTGCCACGCCAACCGCTCACCCACAGGGCGTTTCATGCGATAGTGCACGTCAGTGGGGTCGCCCAGGTCGCTGCTGACAGCCATCCAGGTGTGGTGCGAGGAGAGTGCGATGCGCCGCTGGGAGTTGCGGAATGCGGGCCAATCGGGACGGTTGAGGCTGGAGAGTTGCACAAAATAGAACGGCAGGTCCTTCTTTCCCCAATAGCCACGCCAACTCCTTTGCAGCATTCTAAACAGGCGGGCATGCAGTTCGGGCTTGTCGGCATTGCTCTCGCCCTGATACCACGCTACGCCGCGCAGGGCGTACTTTTCGAGCGGCAAGATGCCCGCCTCGAACATATAACAAGGCTCGTAGGGATGGCGCTGCAGGGGATTGGTGGCTTGCTTGTTGTTGAGACGTGCGCGGCCACGAGCCCAGGCCTGCGTATGGTCGTTGTCGAGCCAGTTGTAGAGTATCTGCGGGTAATCCCACTCGACAGTGGTGCGGTCAATCCAAGCCTCGGTGGTGGTGCCGCCCACGGCATTGCAAATGATGCCCACATGGCAACCCAGGCTGTCGGCAAGGACGCGCCCGAAGTGGTAAGCCACGGAAGAGAAAGCACCCACCGTCTGCGGGGTGCAGGTCTGCCAGGGCCCATAGTGCAGGTGCTCCAAGCGGTTATTGGCACGCAGGACGCTGTCGGGCCACTCCACCGCATCGGTGCGAGCACGAGCCGGCATATTGAAGAGATGGAGCAACGGCTGCGAGCCAGCGGCTGCCAGGTCTTCGCTGGCAGTGGCCGATTGTGCGACGGTGAACTCCATGTTGCTCTGTCCGGAGCAGAGCCATACCTCGCCGACATAGACGTTGCTGAACTCGAAACTGCGGCTCTGGGCACGGAACGACAGGGTATAGGGACCACCGGCCTTGCGTTTGGGAAAGCGCACGCTCCACTTGCCATCGCTCCCCGCCACGGCCTTCATCTTCTTGCCGTCGAGCGTCACGGTGACACGCTCGCCCGCATTGGCCGTGCCATGGAGCACCACCGGCTCGTCGCGTTGCAGCACCATGCCGTCGCCATAGAGCGCGGGCAGGCGCAAGCCGCCGTAGTCGCCCGTGATGGCGCCATACACCGTCTGCGCCAGGATCATCGCGCCGTCAGCATCGGGATGCAACGCGTCGGGGAACATCTCCGGATGAACATGAAGCGGGGTGTAGAGGTCGATGAGCGACACACCGTCGGCGGTCTCGGCGATCTGACGTATCACACGCTGTATCTGCGCGTGCCAGTCGCGCGTGCCGCTCTGAAAACGTGGATGGCTGTGGAAGATTGGTGTCATCAGGCAGATCCACACACGAGCCTTGGGTTTGACCGAACGCAATGTGTCGATGAGATGACGATAGTCGGGGATAAACTCCTCACGGTGCAGCGGCCAGTTGCGCGGATCGGTGTCGTTGAGCCCGAGGTGGATTATCACCAGGTCGCCCTTGAAATCCAGGGCCTGGCTGAACTCTGGCGTCTGCACATAGGGCCTATGGCCGTTGCTGAGCAACGTGCTACCGCTGTGGCCGAAGTTGCGCACCTCGTAGCGGTCGCCGAGCATCTCTTGCAAGCGAGCGGGATAGCATTCGACCTCGCGATTGGGGAGGCGCATGCCGTAGGTCACGCTGTTGCCCACGCACGACACGCGGATCTTTTCCTGCGCCGCAGCGGGGAGCAGCAACAGCGCGAGTAGGGAGAGGAGAAGAAACCTTTTCATCAGGATAGGAGTTTTAAGGTATGGTGTGCCGGGGCGTGTGCTGCCACATTCTCCAGGCATAGTAAGCGATATGCGCCATTCCGAACACGACGGCAATAGTGAGTAGTGTCTTATCGGCGTCCCAGCCCACGGTTTGCTGATGCCAGAAGCCGGTAATCACGGACAGTACGGCAGTGAACAGGCCAAGGACGTTGAGCGTCATCATGCCCTTGCGCGATGTGCCTTCAGCGAGATTGCTGTGGTGCACACCATAGGCAGAATACACGTCGAGGCCTATCGCCATCCACAACACGAGTCTGATCCAGGTGTCGGCAGGCAGGAAAATCATCAGCGTGACGCAGGTCAGAATGCCGGCCAGCGGCACCCATGGCACCAGCGGTGTGCGGAATGCGCGCGGCGCACCGGGCATGGTCTTTCGCACAATCAGCACCCCTGCGCACACCAGCGTGAAGGCCAGCAGCGTGCCGATGCTCGTCATCTCGCCCGCCACACGCGCCGGCACGCACATGGCGAGCAGGGCTATGACGGTCATAAAAATCAGGGTGTTGCTGGCGGGGGTGCGGAAGCGAGGGTGTATCTTGCAAAACACTGGTGGGAGCAACCCGTCGCGGCTCATGGTCATGAAGATACGACTCTGGGCAAGCAACTGCACGATCATCACCGAGCAGTAGCCCACCAGGATGGCCAGCATCACGCACTTGTTTAGCCAGGGATAGGCCGGTGTCACCACACCAGCGGCATCGGCAGGGCCCATCTTGGCGATGGCCACCGCCACGGGGGCTATGCCCTCCTGACCGGCGAAGTCGCGATAGTTGGCCACGCCGGTCATCACGTGTCCGAACAATATATATAATATGGTGCAGACCAACAGCGAGACGAGGATGCCGATAGGCATATCGCGCTTGGGATTGCGTGCCTCCTGAGCCGCGGTGCTCACCGCGTCAAAGCCAAGGAAAGCGAAGAAAAGCACTGCCGCTCCCCTGAACACGCCCGACCACCCAAACTCGCCCAGCACGCCCGTGTTCGCGGGGATATAGGGCACATAGTTCTCGGAGCGGATGTAGAAAAAACCCAAAATGATGAACGTGGCGATGACACCCAACTTGAGGAGCACAATGACAGAATTGAACAGGCTGCTCTCGCGCGTGCCCCTGACGAGCAACAGGCTGAGCAGCACCACGATGCAAGCGGCGGGTATGTTCACGATGCCGCCGTCCCACGGGCAAGCAGCGAATTCATGGGGGATGACAATGCCGATGGTGGCGAGGAAATTCACGAAATACTGGCTCCACGAGATGCTCACCATCGTGCAAGCCACGGTGTACTCCAGCACCAAGTCCCACCCGATGATCCAGGCCATCAGTTCGCCCATCGTGGCATACGAATAGGTGTAACTACTTCCGGCCACGGGTATCATGCTGGCAAACTCCGCGTAGCACAGGGCTGCAAAGGCACAGCCCACGGCGGCAATGGCGAACGAGAGGGTGACCGCCGGTCCAGAATATTCTGCCGCCACAATGCCCGTCACGGAGAACAGCCCCGCACCCACTATCGCGCCGATGCCCAATGCCACCAGCCCCAAGGGGCCCAGCACGCGCTTGAGTCCGACGCGGCCTTCGAAGGCAGCCTCACGGCGTAGCATTTCTATGGGTTTGCGAACAAAGAGTGACATCAATGCAATTGATTGGGGAGAAAAGCGCGGTGCCACAAATAGGACAGAGTGGCTTGCGCACACCATACTATCGGTGTTCAAGCCACAAAAATACGCATTTTCGGCCCAAGTATGTGCCGGATTATCTATTTTTGCAGACAAAAGGGCGAAAAAACGTCCTGTACCTCTCACAATGAGCAATCCCAAACCTGCTAACTCCCCCACCCTTTCCACCACCGATCGCCATGCCCGCCTTACGCTCTTTTTGGCCTTCGTGGTGAGCGCGGCAGTGCTTACCCTCGTGCTACCACGGGCCGAAAACGTGGGTTTCTTCTACAACGTGGGCGAACCCTGGCACTACCCCTCGCTCTATGCGCCGGAGCAGTTCCCCGTGTATAAGGCCGAGGCCGAACTTGAAGCCGAGCGCAACAAGGTAACGAGCAACGTGCAGCCCTACTTCACGCTCGACAACAATGTGGCAGAGCGACAACGCACGGCTTTCCTCGCTGACTATGCCGCGGGCAAGTTTGAGGGGCTGCCTGCAGCCTACGCCAACCACATCGCCGAAGCGCTCACCGAGGTTTACGAGCACGGGGTGATGTCGATGGCCGATGCAGATAGCCTGGCAAAATTTGCGCCGGTGGCCGTGCACATCGTCAGTGGCAAGGAGGCGCAGAGCCGTGCCATGGTGGACGTGTACAGCATCCGCACGGCCTACGAAGCCGTGATGGAAGCCGACACTGCAACCTATCACAGGGATGTGATGACGGCGGCTGACCTGCAAAACTACCTCCTGCCCAACATTGTGCTCGACCGAAAGAAGACCGTCATTGCTGTGGATGAAGCCATGGCCGCCATCTCCGAGACGCACGGCATGGTGAAAAAGGGCGAAAAAATCATTGACCGAGGCGAACTGGTCAGCGAGGAAAAGGCTAAAATCCTGGACTCCTATCAGCGCGACCTGACGCAACGTGGGGAGGACGGCGACCGAGGCTTATGGGAACTGCTCCTGGGGCAGGCGCTCTTTGTCATCCTGATACTCGCTGCCGAGACGCTCTACCTGTATTTCTTCCGTCCGTCAATACTCCGCTCCAGCACCTCCGTGCTGCTACTCTTCACGCTGATCACTGTCTTTCCGCTCACGGCCCACTTGCTGCTGATCTTCAAGACGCTGAACCCCTACATCGTGCCATTTGCCTTGGTGGCAGTGTTCGTGCGTGTGTTTTTCGACGCCCGCACGGCCTTCTCCACCCTGCTCTTCACCCTGTTGCTCGCCTCGATCGGCACCAGCGCGCCGTATGAGTTTCTATTCATTGAGACCGCCGCTGGGCTGGCCGCCATCTTCAGCGTCAGTGAACTTACGGAACGTTCGCAGTTGCTTCGCGTCACGCTAATTATCACCCTTGTGAGTCTCACCGCTGCATTGGTGTTCGACCTCTCGCAGGGCACGGGACTGAGCGGCCTGAACCGCACGCACTACATCTACATCGCCGTCAGCGGGTTGCTGATGCTCTCCTCCTATCCCCTGCTCTACCTGCTGGAAAGGCTCTTCGGCCTCTCCAGCACCATGACGATGCTCGAACTGATGAACATCAATCACCCGCTGCTCAGCCGGCTCTCGCAGACGGCGCAGGGCACCTGGAGCCACTCCATGCAGGTGGCCAACCTGGCCACCGATGTAGCCAAGAAGATTGGTGCACGTGTGCAATTGGTGCGCACCGGCGCCTTCTACCACGACATCGGCAAGATGGAGAACCCTGCCTATTTCACCGAGAACCAAACCGGCGTGAACCCTCACGACACCCTGGCCAACGAGAAACAGAGCGCGAAAATCATCATCAGCCACGTCACCGAGGGACTGCGACTGGCCAGTGAGCACAACCTGCCCAAGGAGGTGTGCGACTTCATCCGCACGCACCATGGGCGCGGACGTGTGCGCTATTTCTACATACAATGGAAGAACAACCACCCGGGCGAGCAACTTGACGAAAGCGCCTTCACCTACCCTGGCCCCAACCCGATGACCAAGGAGCAGGCCGTGCTTATGCTCTGCGACGCTGTGGAGGCCGCCTCACGCAGCCTGCCCGAATACACTGCCGAGAGCATCAGCGCCCTTGTCACGCGCATCGTGGACGGCATCGTGGACGAGGGTTGCCTGCGCCGCTGCCCCATTAGTTTCCTTGATATTGAGGTAGCCAAACGCACGCTCGTAGAGAGTCTCAAGCGCATCTACCACACCCGCATCGCCTATCCCGAACTAAAAAACAAGGAGGCGTGAAAACACACCCAGCATGCCGAGTAGTACACCCCAATCGCCCTCTGCGCACTAAAAAATAGATAGGATTCGTTATTATTGCTTAATTAAGCCTTGCAGCATTTAAAATTTGTGTATATTTGCAACCGCAAACAGACACATACCATCACTTAAACCACACTATTATGAAGAAAATTCTTTTCTCGCTCGGCGTGCTCCTCATGACGCTCGCCAGTTGCACACCCAGTGCCATCGAAATTGAGCCCGGTTCTGCCGCAGAAGCCGCTCAGAAGTTCTTCACCGCCTGCAAAGACAAGAACTTTGAGGCTGCTGCCGAGGTGAGCGACCTCGGTGAGACCATGGGCCTCAGCGAAGAGACACTCAAGGGCCTGCTCGCCAAGAGTCTCAACACTGCTTTCGGCGAGATGAACTTTGAAGAAATCTTTGTGACCGAAGTTGGCGAAGAAGCCGACGGCGTAGTTAAGGTGAAGCTCTATGGCACCATCGACGGCGATAGTGGCTACCTCACTGTACCTGTGAAGAAAGTCGGCGAGGAATGGAAAGTGGACTGGCAGAACGTTGAATAAGACGCCAGACCACAAGCCTCTGACAAAAACAGTGGACCACATAAGGTTGTAGGTCTTAAGGTTATGAGGTTATAAGGGGCTGCACGACAACCTCAAAACCTCTAAACCTTAAAACCTCTAAACCTTAAGCGCGGCGCAGCCCAGAAGCGGGAAAGCGCCGCGCTTTGTCATATTGACACGCACCACCGTCGCACACGGGGTGCAACCTGAGAAATACTACCTCGGCTTGCGACTTGAAAGTCACACGGATATTGTTTCAACTCCAACACGAATGAAAGACAAAGAAAGCACATACCGCACGCTGGCAGCACAAGTAAAGGCCCTGTGCGCAGGCGAGGACTATCCCGTCTCGGTGATGGCCAACGTTGCTGCCGCCATCTACGAAGCCACGGGGGCCTGGTGGGCAGGGTTCTACGTGTGGCGCGGCGACGCGTTGCGCCTCGGACCGTTTCAGGGGCCAGTGGCTTGCACCCGCATCGAGGCTGGGCGCGGCGTCTGTGGCACGGCCTACGCCAAGAGGCAGACCATCGTGGTGCCCGACGTGGAGCAGTTTCCAGGACACATTGCCTGCAGCAGCCGCTCGCGCTCAGAAATCGTGGTGCCCATCTTCGACAACGACGGGAGTGTCAAGGCTGTGCTGGACCTCGACAGCGACCGCCTCGCGGCATTCGACGATACCGACGCACGCCACCTAGAGCACATCGCAGCCCTCATCGCGCCACATATCTGACTTTTCCGTTACCTTTGCACCTCGGAAACACCTTTTATCACCGACACCGAATGAAAAAGATACGCTGCCCGAAGTGCGACGAGCCAATCGCCTTCGATCCCGCACGCTACGAGCCAGGCTCAAGCCTGGTCTTCGAATGCCCGCAATGCGGCAAGCAGTTTAGGATACGCCTACCCGCCCGCCGAGAAGAGGCAGAAGAAGCCGCACGTCCTGTGGCTGGAACGTTGCTGGTGGTGGAGAATGCCTTCCACACCGAGCAAACCTTGCCACTCTACGCCGGACGCAACGTGATAGGGCGCGAGGTGCGCGGTACGAACATCAATTGCCCCGTGAAGACTGTGGACCCCAGCATGGACACCCTGCATTGCCGTATCGACGTAGATACCGACAAACAGGGGCGCCCGCGCTTCACGCTCAGCGACGGCCCGAGCGGCACCGGCACGTTTGTAGGCACCGAAATACTAGGAGACCGAGAGCGGCGACGCATTGAGGACGGAGCAATCATTACGCTCGGAGCCACTACGCTCATTCTGCAAACCGGTAGTGGTGACGCACAAACAAACTAAGCGATGAAAAGACTGCTTACACTGGGCATGTTGGCACTCTTAGTCGTTTGTGCCACAGCCCAAACCGACACCCTGCGTGGCCACTGGCTCTGCAAGAGCGCGGGTGTGCATCTCTACTTAGACCTCGGCGCAGAGACGCTCGAGGTGCCACACTATGAATTTCTCGGGAAGGTGAACGGGTATATGCGCGGCAACATCAGCGACACCTGGTTCCTCACCACCTTTCGCTACGAAAAAGACGGCACATGGACCCTGCGCTTCAGCAACGACAGCGGTGCCGATACGCAAGAGGTGCGCCTGCAACGCGCCGGGGGAGGAGCGCTGCGCTACAAGGCCATCGGGACAAACTATGTGCGGCGAGCCGTGCGTAAGAAATGGGTGTACCTGCCCGCAGAAATGGACTTCGAGCCAGTATGAAGGCGCACGCGCACGCTGATGGTTGCACCTGCAACCGAAACGCTCTGTGTTGCAAAAACAATTGTTTTTCAGCAATCTAAACCTCGCAGTTTTCGCTATTGGCCACACAGCAAGCCACTCCGCATGTAGAAAAATGGTGTCGGTTTAGCCTTTCCCTGCAAGTTCAATGTACTTTTGCATAAACACAAGCGCAAAAAATGACAGCCCACCGCACATCCGCCGAAACCGTGCAGGCTGACGGCACATCTGCCGAGAACCCTGTCACGCCCGCCACCGGAGGGGCAGACACACAGCCTGTTCGTCACGACCCCGACTACACGGAGGGGCTGGCCTGCGCGCAGAGGGGCGATTTCAAGGGAGCGGCAAACGCTTTCTTGCGGTCGGAACGCGGCAACCCCGATTCACCTGCCTCACAGATGCGGGCGATGCTCGCCGACATCTACGACTTCCGCAACACCGACATGATCAACCCCTGATCCGAATTTAATGGTTATAAGGTTATAAGGGGCTGCGCGACGACCTTAGAACCTTAGGAACCTTAGAACCTCAAAACCTATATATATCACATGAGCAAGATTCGAGGCGCAGTGGTCATCGACCGCGAACGTTGCAAAGGTTGCAACCTCTGCGTAGTGGCCTGCCCCACCAAGACGCTCAGCCTCAGCCAAGGCGAGGTGAACCACAAGGGCTACACCTTCTGCGTGGACACCGGCGATGCTTGCATCGGCTGCGCATCGTGCGCGTTGGTATGCCCCGACGGCTGCATCAGCGTCTATAAGACAAAAGAATGGTTATAAGGTTGTAAGGGCTTAAGGTTATGAGGTTATAAGGGGCTGCGCTGTTCCTGGGAGCGCGGGCGTCTCGCCCGCGGAAGCGCTGTAAAGAAACCTCC
>JAFSWM010000075.1 GCA_017444485.1 Bacteroidaceae bacterium
ACCTTTGCAATAGGCGGGCTGACGATTGCTAATGGTCTGGTGGCTGGCGGTCAATGAAAAGAAGGCTACTGCGCGGGCTGCTCGGCATTTTGTGCGGCCTGCTCGCCACTGGCTTGCTGGCTCTGTGCAGCCTGCTGTCCGTCCTGTCCGGGAAGGGCGGCGGGGGCTTCGGCGCGCATGTTGGTCACCACGGCATCGCTACTGTCGCCGCGCGGCACCACATAGGTGGTCACGATGCTCAGCACTACAAGGAGACCAGCGAGGGTCCAGGTGGCTTTCTCTACGAAGTCGGTGGTCTTGCGCACGCCCATAATCTGATTGGAGGAAGCGAAGTCGGAGGCCAGGCCGCCGCCTTTGGATTCCTGAATGAGCACGATGAATGTCAAGAGTATGGCCACGATGACGGCCAGAACAACGATAATGGTAAACATAATGGTTTGAGATGTGTTATTTCTTGTGGTTGTTGTTTACGATGAGTTTGCGCAGGTAGCGCATTTGGTCGGCAAAGTAAACACTTTTATTTGGATAATTCGCGCTGATGGTACTGATTATTTCCAAGGCTTTTTCAAATCTGCCCTGTTTGATATAGATTTTGGCAAGTGTTTCGGTAAAAAAACTGTCATCAGCGTCGTCTTGCCCATTAGTGGTGGCTTGGGGCGGGTTTGTGCTTTTCTTGGGCTGGGCAGCGGCTTTTGTGGGGGTGGCAGTGTTTCCTGTTTGATCGGGCTCTGCTTCTGTTCGGAGTGTGAACTTTGCGTCAGTGTCAAGAAAGTCATCAACCAGTCTGCCTGTGGCATCCCCACGACTGGTGGAGGCGGCTGAGGTTGCTGCGTCGTCGAGGCTGAGAAGGAAAGCGGCGTAGTCGGTGGTGGCATCGGCCACGGTGGGCTGGCGGCGCGGTGTGGTCTGACTGGTTTTGCCGAGGAAGTTGTCGATGACTTGTAGGGTGCGCCCGCTTTCTGACTTTTTGGATTCGGCTACCCTCTCGGGCTCTATGCGATACTTGTCAGCCTCTACGAGGTCGAAGAGCACGCGGCGGTCGGGCACGAGGAAGGCGGCTTTGCGCAGTTCGGCTCCGAAACTCTCGTCGTGCAGCACGAAGAGATTGTGCAATAGCATGAGGCGTGCCACGGTGTGTGCGGGATGGCGCGCCACGAGGGTTCGCAGCGTGTAGAGGGTGTTGCGGTCGAGGCGTTCGGGGTGGGAGAGGTAGGGGGTGAGCGCTGACATGAGGGGTGTGGGGAAGGGGCGTTACCAGTCGGAGACGGTGGCGTTGAATATCTGATCGGTGAGGTCCTCAATCATTTCGGTGACGAGGCGTTCCTGCACGGCAGAGAGTTGTTGTGTGGAGTTGTATTGTGTGGTGGCGGTGAACTGCCGTTCCCACTGTATATTTTTCTTGGGGCTTTCGAAACGTATATTGACGGTCATCTTCAGTTGCACTTGCGAACTGTAGCCCTCGGCGCTGACGCCCTTGTTGAACTGGTCGTAGGCGGTGATTTCGCCTGAGACGTGTAGGTCACCATTGCGCCGCACGATTTTCAGGCGTGTCTGGTTGGCGTATTTGTCCTGCAACTTGGTGTTGAACATTGCCTCCATCGGTGCCCAGCCATAGGGTGCGCGGTTCACCACCTTGTCTATCTGAATGGTCTTGATGAGGTCGTAGTCAATGCTTGTGCCGGTGAAGGAATACTTGGGCAGATAGCAGGCTGCGGGCAACACGAGGGCGCACGCAAATATCAGGAGCAGGGAGAGGCGTTTGCGCAGGCGTTTCATTCGAGTCCGTATTCGTTGATTTTGCGATAGAGTGTGCGCTCGCTGATGCCCAGTTCTTCGGCAGCGGCGCGGCGGTGGCCCTTGTTGCGCTTGAGGGCTTCGCGGATGAGTTCCTCGGTGACTTCCTCTATGGTGGGCTGGCCTGTTTCTTTGATTTCTTCGGCGTCGGCGATGTCGGCTGCCCTCAGCGGCGGGTGCGATTCGGTTATCGCCGGTGCGGGCAGTGCCAGGCTGGACGAAGTCGTGTCGGCCACGCCAGCGTTCTTCAGTGCTTCCCCCAGTCGCTCCACGTCGCGCTGCAGACGGAAGAGGATTTTGAAAATGATTTCGCGCTCCTGCTCGTAGCGTCCGGTATTGGTGCCGTCAGTCCCAGGCGCTGTCACTTGTGTATGGGGGGTGCCGATGGGTGGGAGGAAGGAGCGCAGCGCGTCGGCACTGATTTCGCGCTCGTCGGAGGTGACGGAGAGTGTCTCGCAGGCGTTTTTGAGTTGCCTCACGTTGCCAGGCCAGGGATAGGCTTTGAGCACGGCTTGTGCGTCATCGGAGAGACGGATGGCGGGCATGTTGTATCGCTCGGCCATGTCGAGGGCGAACTTTCGGAATAGCAACACGATGTCATCGCCGCGCTCGCGCAGTGGTGGCACGCTGATGCTGACGCCGCCCAGCCTGTAGTAGAGGTCTTCGCGAAAGCGTCCGCGGCGTATGGCCTCTTGCATATTCACGTTGGTGGCCGCCACGATGCGCACGTCGGTCTTTTTCACCTGGCTGGCGCCTACGGGGATGAATTCGCCCGTTTCGAGCACGCGCAGCAGGCGTGCCTGTGTGGCCAGGGGCAGTTCGCCCACCTCGTCGAGGAAAAGGGTGCCGCCGTCGGCCACGCTGAAGTATCCCTCGCGCTTCTCGATGGCACCGGTGAAGGCCCCTTTTTCGTGGCCAAAGAGTTCGGAATCAATGGTCCCCTCAGGGATGGCGCCGCAATTGACGGCAAAGTATTTCTTGTTCCCCCGGCGGCTGTGGTCGTGGATGATGCGGGGAAAGTTCTCCTTGCCCACACCATTCTCGCCCGTAATCAACACAGAGAGGTCCACCGGCGCGATGCGCAGGGCGATGTCGATGGCGCGGAGCAGGGCCTCGTTCGTGCCCACGATGCCGTATTTCAGTTTGGTTTGCTTGATGAGTTTCTCGTCCATAGTCCCTCTTCCGCAAAAAAAGCGCCGCAAAGATACGCTTTTTCGCCTTTTCGGGCTTCATAGGGCTGCGCTTTTCGGCTGGAAGTGCAAAAAAGATGTTAAACAGTAGCCACAGAAGCGAAATTGTGCATACTTTTGAAGCCTGAAACCAGAAATCAAATCGACAACAATGAAACCTACACGACTTTTTGCAGCAGCCCTTGCGCTCCTGCTTGCTTCGCCGCTCTGCGCGCAGGACCCCGTTCAGCCTCAGTCCCCTTCCGCCACGACCACTGCCCCGCAGGGACGCACCCATGGCAGGGGCGGGCAGGGCAGGCAGATCCCCTCTAATTTCCGTGTGGCTGGCGTGTGGCAGCAGGTGCAGGCCTATACAGATAGCACGGGTGCCGTGCAAGACATGTATCTCCCCGTGTGGAAGGTGTTGCAAGGTGACGGGCATTTCACCAACTTTGTGATGACCTACTACAAGGCCCCCGCTTTCATCACGCAGGAGGGCGACTTCCGTGTGGTGAGCGACAAGTATTATTCTGAGCGTACGCGCCAGAGCGTCGTGGCTCCCGAACTGGTGGGCGTTGAGGTGATGATGGAATACACACTCAACGAGGAGGCTGGCGAGATGAGCCTGCGCTTCATGCTCCCCAACAGCGAGCAGCCGCAGACCGAACGCTGGCGCCGCGTACGTCTCGAAGTGCCCCAGCAGTTGCGGGGCGGCAATTGACGCTTGTATCATTGACCATTGAACATTGACCATTGAACATTGGCAAAACCGAGAGCAAAGGGTATTGCCAATGGTCAATGGTCAATGTTCAATGTTCAATTAAAAAAGGCTACTGCGCGTGCTGCCGCCGTGCCGTCAGAGCGAGTGAGTAGCGCGTGGTATTCGCCGCCCGGGCTTTTCGCTTCGGCCCGCACCGTGAGGCTGTCGCCATAGAACGTCTCGGCTACATAGGTCATCTCCACGCGGCGCGGGCGGCAGGCATTGATGTCCAGGCCGTATATATTATATATGGAGTCGGTGGCCATCTGCAGATAGCGAATGGAATTGACGTGGCCGTTGATGTCCAGGTCGCTCGGCACGATGTTCAGTGTGCGGCATGGGGCATCGGGCGCTGTCTTGGGGCGAGTGAAGCCCGTGAGGGGTATGGTACCGGTATCCATGGCGGCGTGGAAGCCCGGGTTGGGGTATTCTGATAGGCCAACGGGCTGGCGAGTGTTGATGTCGATGAGCGCCCACACGCTGATGGCATGGCCCAGGACTTGGCCGTTGGAATCGCTGATGGTGAACAGGCGGTCGGTGAACTGCCGATAGATACGCGCCACCCATGTGCTCACGTGGTATGCTTCGCCCATGCGCGGCATGCGCGGCATCTCAATGAGCAGACGCGAGAGCACCCAGGCCTTGCCCGCGCTGTGCATCGTATCGTAGCCAAAGCCGTGGCGGATGGCGCTGTGCTCTGCCACGCGTAGCAAGGTGTTGCCCAGCACGCCCCACGAGAGCCGTCCCGTGTGGTCCTCGCTGAATGGCTCCACCTGATATTTGTAAACTTCCATAGCAAGAGAAACAATCAGATCATTTGCGGCTACAAAGGTAGCGCTTTTTTTTCGGGGGCAATGGGGGATGGTGTCCGCGGTGTGCACAATTGTAACAAAAATTAAACATGCAAAACCCCGCATCGTACTTCAAGTCGGCCTACCTTTGCTCCCGATAAGAGCCTCTCTTTTCATTGACCGTTGACCATTGACCGTTGACAATTACTAATACCAGGAGCAATGGGTTTTGCTAATGTTCAATGGTCAATCATCAATGTTCAATGAAGAAAGGTCAATGGTCAATGAAAAGAAGTGGCTAAAGTGTTAAACGTTTTTATTCTCAGAACCATTATGGAAAACTTGAAGAAACTCATGCTGGCTTTTGCCTGCTTGCTCGTGCCCATCGCTTGCGTGGCCGACGACCGCCCCATCTCGCCCGACCAACTGCCCGCCGAGGCCAGGTCGTTCGTACAGACTCACTTCAGCGGCCAGAAAATTGTCTATGCCGAGAAGGACTGGAACTCCTATGAGTGCCGCCTTAATGATGGCACACAGGTGGAGTTCAACCGCAAAGGTGTTTGGACCGAGGTGGACTGCCACATGGCTGCCATTCCCGCTGCCATTATCCCTGCCGCTATGCAGGACTATGTGAAGAAGAACTTCGAGGGTTGCATCATCACCAAGATTGCCAAGGAGCGCTATGGCTATGAGGTGGAACTCTCCAACGACCTCGACCTGAAGTTCAACTACCAAGGCGCGCTCATCGGTATAGACGATTGACGCCAGCACGCTTTTCTCTATTGATTTTGCACAAAATGTAGCGGAGAACTTGTGTGCGTTGCTATCGGTGTTTACCTTTGCAGCCATGACGTGCGCTGATAAGTACGTCGCTCGCAAAACAATGCTTTCCGTTTACCCCCCCCGTTTGCTAGCCCTACATTGCAAATAACCGCGCATCCGGTGCGTGCAGTGTCGCAGCGCGGCGCGTCCAAACCCTGTGAAATAGGGTGGACGCGCCGCGCGTCTGCGTTTTCTCCACAAACAGATCTCATCCTACAATTACAATAACATGAAAACATTCAGACTACTCCTTCTCGTTCTGCTCCTGCTGCCCACAGGTCTCAAGGCGCAGACATCAGGCCAGGCGACACAGCAACTTGTGGTGTGGCTCACTGACGGTACGAAAGTGTATCACGACCTCGCCGATGAGCCGACCACCACTTTTGCAGGCGGTGCGCTCTACATCAACTCAGCCACTGTCGCAGTGTCCTACCCCATAGAGCGCGTGCTGCGCTACACCTACGAGGGCGTGATGACCGCCGTAGCAGCGCCTATTGTCAATCCTGGTGAGGTACGCTTCACGCAGGGTTCCGACCAGATGGCATTCGACGGTCTTGCGGCTGGCACGCGCATCGACATCTATTCTCCCGACGGCAAACTCCTGCGCACGCAGACGGCTGAGCAGGGGCAGACCGCCGTGGTGTCATTCACGGGAATGCCCCAGGGCATCTATATCGTGAAGGCGGGCGACGCATCGTATAAATTCCTAAAACGTTGAAGCCATGAAACGTACCTTTTCTATTTATATCCTGACGTGCCTGGCATTGCTGCTTTATGGCGTGATGCCCGTTTGTGCGCAGGAGGCGTTCTACATTTACCGCAACGACGGCGACTTTGACGGCTTCTTCTTTGACGAGGTGCAGCGCATGGGCGTCTCAAAGTTCGACCTCGACAGCGTGGAGCACGACACCTATGTTGTTCAGGACATCGTGACCGCCGACTCTACCTACCGCATCCCCCTTGCCGCCATCGACAGCGTGGGCTTCCAGCAGCCAGACATCATTTACAACCCCGACGTTCGCCACATGGACGAACTCGGAATGACAGACTACGTCACGCAGCAGATAGGCTTGACACTCACCTTCGCCCCGTCGCTTCCCGCTGCCATGCGTCCCCGCGTGGGCGATGTGTTGCTGGGTTTCACAGGTGTGCTTGCCGATGGCTTCGGCGGGCGCGTCACCAGTGTGAGCAACAGTGCCGAAGGGCTGCGGGTGGAGTGTGAGTACTTGACAAAAATGTCGGACATCTTCCGCCAGTTCATCACCGTGGAGCAAATAGGCACCGACGAGGCAGGCAACACACGCCACCGCATAGCGGGAATGAACCGTGTGCGCCACTTGCAGGACGGCGACTATTTCTCTGCCAACCTCATAGATATCAACGCTTCGCTCAAACCTACTCTGGCCGTTGATGAGCACTTCTCCGTGTCCATGAGTCTGAATTTGGGCCTGAAGGTTCGGCTCGTTGTGTCCTACAACATACGGGGCGACGACTACTTCATCCGCACCAACCTGTCCGAGGACTGGAGCGTCAATGCGGGGATGGGGATGAAACTCTCAGGAAAAAATGAGTATTTCTACAACTTCCCCGGCGTGTCCGATGAGTTGGCAGCCATCAAGTTCCCCGCCACCTGCCCCCTCTTTGAGGTCAAACCCTTTCCCAAGTACGGTTTCCGCTACGAGGGCACCATTGAGGCCAACGTGAACTTCCCCTCAAAGAGCGGCGGCATGGTGCAGTCGTTCACCATCGACAGCGACAAAGGGATGGGCTATTCTAATAGGAAAAAGGATGGTGGCCAATCCAGCACCAACTTCATTGACGACACCTCTGCCGAACTCAAGTTCACCGGCTATGTTCAGGCCGGGCTGAAGTTCAACTTCGGCGTGAGTACCAACAGTTGGTTCAGCAAGATTTTCCTGGCCGAAATCGGCGTGGAGGTCGTGGCCGGCCCCAAGATAGAAGGCTCCGTGGATCTTCGCTCCGAAGTGTATCAGACAGGAATCTACGCCTTGCGCAACAGTAACTTCAAGATTATCCCCGGCTCTGTGGACTATGAAGCCAAGGCCCGCCTGGGCTATCTGTGGGAAGAGGAAAAGAAGTTCACCTTTGCCGAGGGCAACTTCATCCTTGGCCCTTATTGGAGTCTCTATTTCCTGCCCGAGTTTGCCTCTGTCAGCGCAACGTACAACAAGGACAGCCATAGCGTCACCACTACCTGGACCACCGACGGGCGCCGCGTGTTCTGGCCCTCTACCGTGGGTAGCGTGCTCTCCGTCAATCAGATGGGCTTGGACCCGCAGCGCACAGCGGACTATGGTACCCTGTCGTTCAACCAAAACTCTCCTGCACGCTTCACCACCAACTTCCCCCTTTGGGAAAAAGCCATAGGCCCCGTCTATGTGATGCCCATCGTCAAGGCGCTCGGGCGCGAGGATCCCGTCTATACGCTGGCCCAGAAGGTGATGGTGCCGCTGTATCTCAAGGTGAAGGAAACGAACGTTTCTATTCCCGCCACCGGTGGTAAAGTAGTTATCCCCGCCGAGACCAACGGTATCCTTTCTGGCGACACCATAGCCCTGCCCGCCACCAACTCGTTCACTACCACCACCTACCAACACCCCGTCACCGCCAGTTATCCCACCTACGAGCCCATCACGGAAATGGTAACCGTGAAGCAGGCCGGCAGGAGCGATATGTACGACAGGATAGAACTCTGGGTGGAGGGCGTGGACTATCCGCTGTTCTGCACCATCAACAATGATGGCGACCTAAACGGCATGCTGCCGTGTTCAATCAATGCCGGCGAGACCACCATCAGTCTCTCTGGCACGTGGTCGTCAGCAGAATCCGTCAAGCCAGGCCACTGGCTTCAGATGTGGCAAGAGAACAGTGGCGGCGAACCCACCCCCGTTCCCATCCAGGAGAAGATTGAGGGCTACTTCAACATCTTCATGGAGATAGATAGGGAAAACAGCACCGATGACCACATCGTCTATAAAGTGACGGGCGGCAATGTGCATGGCTACGCCGAGGGCACCGGTAGTATGTACGGCGTGGTGGGCTTCCATTGGGAGGAGTATATTGAAGACGGCGTACCCTATCAGCGTCAAGTGCTTGACTACGGCACCATCACCAACAAAATCACCGAGACCTGCGACTTCACCATCCACGAGGGTTCCTTTGATCCCAGCGATGGCTCAGGCAGCGCACGGGGCAGCAGTTCTCACAAACGCACTTCCTACAACAACACCGACGATTATGGCACGCAGGAGAACTCCTACACCAACGATGATGAGGAGATGTCCTTCCGCCTTGTGCTGAAGTAAGCGGTTGCCTGGGCGAACTCTCCCCCGAACATAGAAACACCGCCGTCCGGTCGGGCTTTCCTTGTGTGAGCCCGTTCCGGACGGTGGTGTGTTTAAGGTTATTAGGTTTTAAGGTTATGAGGTTATAATGTTGGCCTAAAGCTCAAATATGCTCCTAAAATCGTTGTAATCGGCTGAAATACTTAACATTGCAGCGGTTATAATATTATGAGCATGAAAAAAGGCAAAAAAAGTGCCCAAGATGCGGCAGTAA